>NZ_JBPXKS010000021.1:0-207 GCF_054558755.1 Aquirufa sp. A-Brett2-W8 | reverse complement strand
AACAAGAAATCATTCACATGGTCACAAGATCAGATATAGGTATTAATCGAACACTCAAGCAATTGGGTTTGAATAAAAGCACCTTTTATCTATGGTATAAATTATACAGTGATTTTGGGGTGGATGGGCTAAGTCCTAACAAGCGTTGTGGCAGGCGTCATTGGAATGTGATTCCCTCACAGCAAAAGAACCTGGTGGTTGAATTAG
>NZ_JBPXKS010000002.1:0-413985 GCF_054558755.1 Aquirufa sp. A-Brett2-W8 | reverse complement strand
CGGATGTCTTTGATGTAATTTTCTGCTGATTGTTTTTTTCTTGTTTCCATTTTGTAATTTAATAATTGTTTGGAAACACTCCCTAAGAAATAACCTCTATCGGTCCACTTTTTGCTGACGATTTACATACCCGCCTAGCTGCAATGGGTTTTCCACCACATGAGATCATGATCATTAGCGGACACAAATCTATTAAAACATATGAGATTTACATCAAAGTCAATAAGCGAAATGTCCTGAAAGAGATGATTGAGAAGGTAAATCAGAGGTCGTTAGAATTCAATAGATAACTCAGTTTGCTACTACTTTTGCTACCACTACCGTAAAATAAAAGAAACCACTCGCCCTGAGTGGTTTCTAGTAGTCCGTACGGGAATAAAACCTACTAATTTTAGATATTTTACAACACATCCAAATAAGCATAAAAACCTCTTAAATTTACTATATTATCAATATAAACACAATAATCTAGTTAAAATAAATAATATATAATAAGAATAAGTTAAGAAAATGTGGGGAAAATGTGGGGAAACGAATATATTTGCATCATGTCAACAATCAAATATTTTATTAAGGGGAATTCAACATTATCTCAAATCTATGTAAGAGTAAGGGATGGTAGAGATATTGACCTTTCTACTAAGACTCAACTAGTAATCGATTCAGAAAATTGGTCTTCAAAAAAAGGGGAAGTCAAACAAACTTCTTCATTTTCAGAAAAACTTAATCTACAAAAGAAACTTAATCAACTAGCATCCACATTAAACGACCAAATTCATAAAGCAAAACTAAACGGAATTGAACTCAATAGAGATTGGTTAAACAATTGCATTGAGATATTTCATGGAAGAGTAAAGGATATATCCTCTGAACTAATTAAAATAATTGAAAACCATGTGCTTTCTCTAAAAAATGGTTTGAAAAAACTTGAAAGCCCTACGACTAAAGTATTCGGAAATACGATTAATCATATTTCAATGTTTCAAAAACATAAGGGGAAAGTATTTCACATTTTTGACGTAGATAATAGTTTCCTTGAGGAATTAATAACTTTCCTTAAAGATGTGGAAGGATATGCAAGTTCGACTGTAAACAAAGATATTTCAAGAATCATACAAGTCTGCAAAACGGCAAAAATTAAGGGATTAGAAGTCAACGATTCTATTTTCCTTGCAAAATATACTTCAGATAAACCTCCAAGGTCATTCGTAACTCTTTCAGAAGAAGAATTGAGTAAAATTCAAGAGTATAAAGGAACTGATTATTTAGAAAATGTAAGAGACTGGCTTATTATAGGTTGTTGGACTGGATGTAGAATAGGAGATTTGCTTAAATTAAATATTGAAAACGTCATACATCGTCCCGAAGGGTCAATTATAATTCGATATACACAGAGTAAGACTAAAAAAACAGTTGACATCCCAGTTCATCCATGTGTGCAAGAAATAATTAAAAGACTCAATGGTTTCCCTAGACCCATATCAGATGTCAAATTCAACAAATACATAAAGGAACTTTGCAAACGAGTTGAAATAAATAACAATGAGGAAGGGTTTAAAATGAATCCCAAGACTTTGAGAAAAGAAAATGGCATATTCCCAAAATATGAATTAGTTACTTCTCATATTTGCCGAAGAACTTATGCAACTAATCACTACTATAAACTTGCCAATAAGTTAATTATGAGAGTAACTGGTCATGCAACTGAGAGACAATTTTTAGACTATATCGGTGAAATAGATGATAATCACTTAGAAGCATTTGAAAACCTATATAATTCAACTGAAAAATAACCTATCAAGACAATGGAATTAAAAGATTTAAAAGATTTTATCTCAATAATATACTTTATAAAAAGTTTGACAGATGAGGCTTTGAAATTATCTGATAACAGTGAAGTTCAATTTTTGTATATAACAAATGAAATAGATTCAGAAGAATATTTCAATAGAACAATTGGGAAACGAATAGAATTTGAAATCAATCTAAAACTTTTAGATGTTGCTCTAATTTCTTTTAAAATTGAGGACGAGGAAAAATATTTTAAACTCAAGAAGGAAATATTGGAACTGAATTCCGAATGTCAGTATTTATATACACTTCCAGAAACTCCCCCAAACATCCTTTCTAATCACATAAGAGATTTACAGGTATTTCAATTCGTGAAAAAATCTAGCACTGACCAATTAAATGAATCAGCACAAAACTCTCAAACAGAAGTTAAAGAGGAGGAAGAAATACCTGAATTTGAAATATCAACAATACCTGACAGAGTCCGATTACTTATGGAGTTAGGAATTATAGAGCACTTAGAAAAAGAACTCCCAATATTAAAGGATAAAAAGAAAAAATTAACTGAGTTACTAATGCAATTTTTAAATATCCCATACAATTCTTTGCAACCAGTTGTAAACGCAATTGGGTACGATGATGACAATCCTAGAAAACCAAAACTTACTAAAAAGGTTCAAAATGTATTAAATAAATACAAATAAGAAAAATATGTAAAAAGTATGTAACCTAGAAAAAACCTACTTATTCGATTGAATTAGACTTGCATAAACAATTAAACAATTGATTATGACCCAAGTCCAGTTTATCCAAGTTTCGCCACAGGAACTAGCAACCCTAATTCAGGAGTCGGTAAAGCAATCTCTACCCACCCCACCCTTTCCCACAATCGAGTCAAAACAAAAAGAAATTTTGACTCGAATTGAAACCGCCAACTTATTCTCAATAAGTTTAGTTTGTCTTCACGATTGGGTGAAAAAGGCAATCCTAAAACCTTATAAGGTTGGAAACAAAACCTACTTCAAAAGAAGCGAGGTGATGGAAGTATTAAGTTCATCCAACAAACAGAATTAAATAACTATGATTGTCAAAGGCACAATGGTTGTTTATTCTAGGATTAAGCAACTTAAAACTATTTCATATTATGAAACAGATAATCAGTTTATCCCCAAATGTCTTTCCAAAATTATAAAAATCGAGGATGATAGAGGATTTCATAACGGAGAACCCAATGGAAAACACTTTGATAAGTGGTTAAGAGTAAAACATCCAACTTTAAAATTCAAAAAAGGATGTTTGTCTACTGGATTGTTGAAAACACAAAAAGTAGATTATTTCAATGGCGATTTCAAAGTAAACGGACAAAGGATTCAGTTAATAATTGAGTCTAGCAAAGACTGGGAAATACTTGCCATAACAGTGAAATAATAGTGAGAAAAGAAAAGAATTTAGGATTATTAGAAGCAACTAATAATCCTAAGTCTTTGATTGTTAAAGGCATTCAAAGATACGAATATATCCCCATTGATTTTATCAAATGTCAGATTATCAAGTTAAACCCGGAAATGTTACTCAATAATACAATTTTAGACTTTAGAAGTCTTGTAAATCGTGAAACGGGTGAATTCAAACCTAAAAGAGTCGCAACGTATAAAAATATTAAAATTACTATTGCAGATTCTGGTTTTATAGAGTTCTCTGGCTCAATACACAAGTATTTAAACGATGGGATTCACAATTATAATGATTTTACTTACTCGGACTACAAAGTAGCCTTAAATCGAATTTATGAAGACTTCAAGATATTACCAGAGAATATGTGGATTCAAAATCTTGAATATGGGGTTAATATTACTCCGCCAATCAAAAGCAGTCTTATTTTGAACAACTGTTTTCTTCATAAAAGACAGACCATTTCATATCCGATAAACACTAAAAATGGACATTTCATTCAAGCAGAACATAAAAGAAATTATTACTTAAAGGTTTATGATAAAGCGAAACAATACAGGCCAATAAACAATGGATTAAAGGGTCAGGAAATCCTCCGTATCGAAGTAAAACAAATCAGATGGCATAAGTATCGAAAAAACAATATAAATACCTTAGATGACTTTAATAGGTGTGCCAAATATATATTTATTAATGATTTGACAAACAAGTGGGAGGAATTAGTCTTTTACAATCCATTGTCTAATCATTCTAATTTTGGAGAAAAGTACTCCAATCCCAATTATTGGATAAGTCTTCTTGACAAAAACTTGAAAACTTATTATCGTCATATTCTAAATTTACGAACTGCAAACTCTAAAAGCGGAGGCGATATTCAAAAGTCAATTAAGAGATTAATCCTTGACAAAATTGATTACCTAAATTTGAATTAAGTTGATTAATCAAACATAAAAAAGGGTAAGAATTCCGACTTTAAATATAGGTGGAATTCTTACCTTCTAATTGACATCTAAGATGTTAGAGCATTTCTAACAAAAACGAAATCAAACTAATTTAACATGAAATATAAAGCAGATGTGAACAATCCGAATCCGATTAAGATAATTCCCATACATCCACTTTTGGCTTTGGTTTCTAACTCTTTGATTTTTTCTTCATCTCCAGATAAAAAAGAACCAAGCAAATTAAAATACTTATCCAATAACTCATTTTGAGATGTAGTATTACCTTCTCTTAGAATACAATTCATAAATATATTAGTTTCGGTATCAGAAACCTTTTTCAACTGGATTGTTGGACGAACAACAGTAACTCCTCCAACAAATGCCATAGTATAAGAATTAAACACATCATTCTTATTATCAATTTTGTAATGAATGCTAGAGGAACTCAACCTATCCATTGCGACTTTTACTTCTTCTAAAGAAAAATTAACATTAAAGTTTCTTTCTACTGGGACTTTATCTACAAAACCTGCCATAATTATTAAGATTTAGGATTAATATTGATTTACTTTCACAATTCAAAAGTATAAAATGCTCACTATAAAAATATAAGTTGTCAATAACCGACACCTTAAAAGAAAACTAGACGAATTGGACACTATAAAAAGAGATACGAAAAAAGGTTAAATTCAATAATCTACAGTATAATTAATTTCATAACTATCAAAACTAGAATATATATCTATTTCGGCTTTTCCCTTTCTATAAACAAAATTATTACTAACCCTACCATCGTCTGATTTAAAAACACTGGTATCTTTTAGTTTAAAGCCTAATACCTTTAATTGATTTTTAACATTTATATACTCTTTTTTATCTATCGTTTGGTAGGAAATGCAATATCTATATTTGTAATATCTCTGATATAATTTGATAAAATTAGATGCAGTTGAATTATCGTAATCCAAATTGAAAGCATAGCCTACACCTGTCCTTGTCGGTTCATCAATAGACTTATGAAAAACATATCCTTTTGATGTAACATAAGTATCAAAATTATCAACATCCATTGTTGACATTCTTATCAACTCAGACATTGAAAAGGATTGCCCAAATGAAGTTATTGCCAAGAAAACAACTAATAAAAAAGTATACTTAAGCCTCCTAATCATTAAAAATCATCTTTTAGTTTGTAAGGGTTTTTCAATTGAGTTTCTATTGAAGCAATCATATCATCAACTTTATTTTGCCACATCAAATGATATTGGTAAAATGACGAGTTGACTTTAAGCATATCCTTAGGCTTATTTAATTGCTGACACACATAATAACTACCAGATGGACTACCAGGCACAATAATACCGTTTATACTGGTTGAGGGAGTAGGAACGTTGCCTTCATCAAAAAAGGAAACTTTTACCTTACCATCTTTAAATTGTGCAATGAGTCTAACATACCAATCAAATCCTGAAGAACCTTTCATCCCCATAATTTTATAATTGGCACTTGTATTAAGTATATAGCGGATAACAATCTGACTCTCTGTCTCTCCTACCAAAACTTCCTTTAAGTTTACAAATGCAATTGAAGCCCAGTTTTTATATAAAACAATTAAATCTTTCTGTGACTTACCCTCAAATTCAATCACTTTAGAAACATATAATTTAGAGTTTATGTCCTCCCAAGTCTTTAATTCAGGAATATCAGAATCTTGCCCCTTTAGTAAAATAGGATTACTTATAAATATAAAAACAAACAATAGTGGGACTAATACTCTCATGTGTAATTACGTTAAAAACGTATTTTGACTAATTGAAAAGTGCTTCTTTTTTAGGTTTACTAATGAAATCAACAATTTTATCCTCTGAAATCAAATCCAAAAAATTATTTATTTCATTTGATGAAGTGAATACGAGTGCAAAACCACTTACTTTCATATATTGATTACTCGACGATTGCAATCCTCCAGTTTTGACAAATAACAAATATTCCAATTTTCCCTTATTTTCTCGAACTTCAAAGTTGAATGATGTAGAAATATCGTATTGAAAATTCCATTTACTTCCATACAAGAAATACGCATCTGCCCTGCTTTTAATATTCATTGGTTTACTAACTTCTTTTATATTATTCTCTTTAGCAGTTTTCACCCACTCTTCATACTTAAATCTTGCTTGAATAAGAGCATCAACAAAATTTTGATAACTTCTGTGATTAATCATAATCCCACCTTTAGCATAAACCATATCATATGACCATGCATCTATCCAAAGGGTAAACTTTCCCTTTTCTTTTGAATCAATCTGAATTGGGTATGTTTTTCGGAAATAGGTATTTTCATAACTTGTGAATTTATCTTGGGCTTGACTTGAAAAGCCAATTAAAACTCCCAACACTAAACAAAGCACTTTAAACGTATTTTTCATAAACACATTATTAAAATTAAATTAATCTCTTCCAAATAACTGCTTCAATGTTTTGTTATAAAGAGCAAACATCCCTTTACCAGTAACAGAAAGGTAAATCATTCCCATACCTACACTCCTATCGGTAACTATCAAAACTATATCATCCCCAATTTTTAAAGTTGTTTCTGCTCCTTTTTTATCATCAATTCGTGCCTTCAATAAATTATATAGAGATGTTAATTCTTCATCAGTTGCAATAAAAGATATTGACTTCAAAACAGTTAATTGCTTGTAGGTAATATCGTTATAAGTAAGAATAAATCGATTTGACCCCGTTTCTTGAGTATAATACTCTAATGATGCCATAAATGGATTCCATCCTGTACCTCCAACTTGGCCAATTGACTTTAACTTAGGTTTTTCCGTATCTAACTGCTGAATTTGTGCATTAGATATATTTACAGCACAAAAGAGCACCAACAAGGTAAATAACTTTTTCATTTTGAATTTATTTAAGGGCTTAATGGTAATGTACTTTCTACAAAGCAATATTACCTAATCTAATTTGAATTGAAAAGTAGTATTTATTCAAAGGCAAAAACAACTAATTTATAACTTGTGGGGAAAATGTGGGGAAGGATGAAACAAAAAATCCCCAAATCTGAATGATTTGAGGATATAATTGCCTACCTAAGTAGTCCGTACGGGAATCGAACCCGTGTTTCATCCGTGAAAGGGACGTGTCCTAACCCCTAGACGAACGGACCATTATTTATTTTGGTGGCACAAAGGTAGGTTTTTCTCTTTTATATTCAAAACTACCTGCTAAAAAAGACTAATTAATTTCTAATTAATTTTCGCTATTTTAGCCTAAACATTGAAGCAGAACCCCTTATGGCGAACGTCCACCCCTATTCAAGACTAACCGATTTTGACGTTGCTCTTTTCTTAAATGGCAAACATACAAGACTTTATGAGAAATTAGGAGCCTTCGAAATAGACCATGAAGGGTCGGTAGGAACGTTTTTTGCGGTTTGGGCACCTAACGCTAAAAAGGTGTTTGTAACCGGGAATTTTAATAGTTGGGATCGTTATTCTCACCCATTATTCCCTCGCTGGGACTCATCTGGCATTTGGGAAGGCTTTATTCCGGGAGTGAAAACGGGGGAAACGTACAAATATGGAATCGAAACGGCCACAGGGGAATATTTGGAGAAATTAGACCCCATGGGCTTGTATTGCGAGGCTCCTCCTAAGACGGCGAGCATTGTTTGGAATACCTATAAAGAGTGGAAAGATACGAAATGGCAGGAGATTAGGGGCGCAAAGAATGCCTTGAATGCGCCTATGTCTATCTATGAGGTGCATTTAGCCTCTTGGATGAAGACCCTGGAAAATGATTACCTGACATACGGTGATTTAGCTGTTAAATTGGTGAATTATGTGAAGGAAATGGGCTTTACGCACGTGGAATTTATGCCCATTATGGAATATCCCTATGATCCATCTTGGGGTTATCAAATTACAGGGTATTTTGCTCCTACGGCACGTTTTGGCGATCCACAGGGCTTCATGCACTTAGTGGAAGCCTTTCATCAGGCTGAGATTGGCGTAATTTTAGACTGGGTTCCCTCCCATTTTCCAGGCGATGCCCATGGATTATACAACTTTGATGGAGGAAGCGCTTACGAACATCCTGATCCTAAACGTGGCTACCACCCGGATTGGAAATCCTATATCTTCGATTATGGAAAGAATGAAGTGCGCTCTTTCTTATTATCCAACGCCTTTTTCTGGTGTGATCGCTACCATGTAGACGGTTTGCGCGTGGATGCGGTGGCTTCCATGTTATACTTAGATTATTCGAGAAATGATGGAGAGTGGGAACCTAATCAATTTGGTGGCAACCATAACCTTGAAGTAATTTCCTTCTTACAAGACTTGAATAGCCATATTTATGGCGAATTCCCCTATATCCAGATGATTGCTGAGGAATCGACGAGTTTCCCTGGGGTGACGAAACCGGTGTTTATGGGAGGATTAGGTTTTGGCCAAAAATGGATGATGGGCTGGATGAATGACACCCTTCGTTTTTTCCAAAAAGACCCCATTTACCGCCAGCATCACCTCAATGAGCTAACATTCTCTTTGATATACGCCTTCACGGAAAATTTCTGTTTACCTCTTTCTCATGATGAGGTCGTCTATGGAAAGGGCTCCTTATTAACTAAAATGCCAGGGGACGATTGGCAGAAATTTGCTAACCTTCGCCTACTTTTAACCGAACAGTTTACACATCCGGGTTCTCACTTATTATTTATGGGTGGGGAATTTGGCCAAAGAGAAGAATGGAATCACACCCAAAGTCTCGACTGGCACCTCACAGAACATCATTCGCATAAAGGAATTCAAGAAACGGTTAAAGCTTTAAACCAGCTTTACCGCTCAGAGCCAGCCTTCTATAGCAAACAATTTAATCACGAGGGTTTCGAGTGGATTGAATCAAATGACCAAGGTAATTCGGTCATTTCCTACATCAGAAAAGGGGATTCAGTGAAGCAACAAGTGATTGTTATCCTGAATCTAACGCCAGCTCCTAGGGATGGTTATCGGATCGGCGTGCCGCTTCCTGGTATTTGGAAAACCGTATTCAATTCAGATAATGAGGAATTCGGGGGAAGTAATTACGCAGTTTCAGGTGCAACCATGACGGAAGAAATCAACTGGCAAGGTAAGGCCTTCTCGATCGCGATCAACCTCCCTCCTCTTTCAGCGCTCATTCTAAAAGCATAAAGGTTTAGAAACAATAAAGACTCAGAAAAATTCCGAGCCTTTATTCAATCCGCCTAAGTAGTATTTTTAATGACCAAAAGTCATTCAAAATCTTTGTTTGTATGAAATGTAAAAATTGTACACAAAAATAGTAAATAAATTATAGGCGGAAAATATTTTGCACTTTATTTTTTAATATTTAGATAAAAAATAGCATTATTTCCTTTTGTTAATGATCTCTTCCATATCGGAAAGTTCCACCTCTAGGGCTTTGGTCGAAATCGTAATCTCCCAAGCACTTAATGCTAAAGAGATACTCATCCCTAAGAGTCCTATACCGAAGAACCAGCGAGCTGCTACCTGCAGATTCATAAACAACAAAAACATACAAATAACGCTCAAAATCAAACTTATAATCGCGATAATCTGCATACGTTGGATCAACTTCATCCGTAGACGTAAATTAGTAATCTGCAACACAATCGCATCATCTGGATTCTGCTGAAATTTCTCATGCAAACCGCGAATCAAGGACGCCATCGACATAAATCGATTCGTAAATGCGATCATCAACAAGGAAACCGTTGAGAACAATAAAGCCGGAGTACCGATGCTTAATTCCATGTTATTTATAGTAAAGATCTAATAATTGATTCATTTCCTCTTGCACTTTTTTCGCCTCTCTAGCGGCAGAAACAGTCGTATCATCCCCTGCATAGATAATCCCACGAGATGAATTCACGAGAAGTCCTACCTTTTTATTCATTCCAAATTTCGCCACATCAGCTAAACTCCCCCCCTGAGCACCTACGCCAGGAACTAAGAAGAAATTATCTGGTGCGATTTCGCGGACTTTGGCCATATAATCAGACCTAGTGGCGCCAATGACGAACATTAATTCATCTGCAGAACCCCATTCCATCGCTTTGCGCATTACCTTTTCATACAAGGTTATGCCATTTTCATCTTTTAATTGCTGAAAATCAGTACTTCCGGGATTAGAAGTTAAGGCCAAAAGAATCACCCATTTAGCTGAAAACTGCAAGAAAGGACTCACGGAATCCTCTCCCATGTAGGGTGCAACTGTCACCGAATCGAAGTCGAAGCCAGCAAAAGCTGGATCGAAGAAGGTTTGAGCGTATTTAGTAGCCGTATTTCCGATGTCTCCCCGTTTCGCATCTGCAATGGAAAACACGTCTTTAGGCATATATTCCATCGTTTTCTGCAAACTTTCCCAGCCAGCAGGTCCCAATGCTTCGTAAAATGCAATATTAGGCTTATAAGAAACTGCATAAGGCAAAGTAGCATCAATGACAGCCTTATTAAAAGAGAAAATGGGATCCTTTTCCGTTTTAAATCGACTCGGAATTAACGTGATATCGGTATCCAAACCCACGCACAAAAAAGACCTCTTCTGTTCAATTTGCTTAATTAATTCCGCTGAATTCATGTGAAAGAAGGAAAATAGGATTAATTTTACAACAAATCTATCCCTTTCCCCGCCAAAAACCAACGAATGGAATTCATTAAACACAATTTATCTGGAGTCATTGAATGCGTACCCACAAAATTTCACGATGATCGCGGATATTTTTACGAATCCTATAATCAGAAGCGCTTTGCAGCTAATGGAATACCGGAGGACTTTGTGCAGGATAATTTTTCTTACTCTACGAAAGGCGTCCTGAGGGGACTTCACTTCCAGAACCATCCCGAAGGACAAGGCAAATTAGTTCGAGTAATGACGGGTAAGGCTTTAGATGTGGTGGTGGATTTACGCCAGGACTCCCCTACCTTTGGACAGCATGAAACATTCGTTCTAGATGCAGATAAGGGCAATATGCTCTATGTACCTATTGGGTTTGCACATGGTTTTATGGCCTTAGAAGAGACTATTTTTGTCTATAAATGCACGAATTTTTGGAATAAAGACGCAGAATCAGGTATTCGCTGGAATGACCCTAATTTAGGTATCGATTGGGGTATTAAAAATCCAATTGTATCTGATAAGGACCAAATACTACCCGATTTCGACCCTAATCAGGTAATCTTTTAAAAAAAATTATATTATCTTTGCAATAATGACTCGTAAGCTGATTTTATCAAGCCCATTACTCGAAATAACCATATCTCGGTTATGCCAAGAGCTCATTGAAAATCAAATCAAAGACGTTGAAACAGTTATTTTAGGCTTGCAGCCTCGGGGTATTTATTTTGCCGAGCGTATTGCTAAAGAATTGAGTAAACACCTCGAAAAAGCGCCTAGTGTAGGAAAAATAGATGCTACGTTCTTCCGGGACGATTACCGCCGCAGAGAAACCGTATCGCCTAATTCAACCGATGTTCCCTTCCTGATCGAAAATAAGCGTGTCATTTTAGTGGATGACGTTTTAGCCACGGGCCGGATGGTTCGGGCGGCGCTAGATGCGATGAATAGTTTTGGGAGACCTGCTAAAGTAGAATTATGTGTCTTAATAGACCGTATATATAATCGTGATTTGCCTATAAACGCAGATTATGTAGGTAAAAGTGTAAATACCTTACCTACCGAGAAAGTACTCGTAGAATGGACGGAACAAGGCCATGAAGCGGATAGAATTTGGTTAATTCCTCAACAACCCTGATAAGAACTATGCTAAAGTCGCCACATTTATTAGGAATCAAAGATCTGGATGAAGAATCCATTCAATTGATTGTTAAAACGGCCAGAGAATTTAAAGAGGTCCTAAATAGACCGATTAAAAAAGTTCCTTCTCTACGTGATGTGACGATTGCCAATATCTTCTTTGAGAATTCCACCCGGACCCGTTTATCTTTTGAACTAGCGGAGAAAAGACTTTCAGCCGACACCATTAACTTCTCTGCATCAGGGAGTTCGGTAAAAAAAGGAGAAAGCTTACTCGATACGGTCAATAACATCTTAGCCATGAAAGTGGATATGATTGTGATGCGCCACGCGAGTCCAGGGGCCCCACATTATTTAGCGAAACACATTAAGGCGAATATCATCAACGCAGGTGACGGAACGCATGAGCATCCCACGCAAGCCTTATTAGATACCTTCTCCCTACAAGAAAAATTGGGAGATTTAGCCGGCAAAAAAATCGCCATCATCGGGGATATATTGCATTCCAGAGTTGCCTTATCTAACATTTATGCCTTGAAGAAACAAGGAGCTGAAGTTCGTTTATGCGGACCTAGCACCTTAATTCCGAAGCATATACAAAGCCTAGGCGTGGAAGTTTCACACGATGTAAAAAGTACACTAGCTTGGTGTGATGCGGCGAACGTCCTTCGCATTCAACTAGAAAGACAGCAAATCAAATACTTCCCTAGCCTGCGCGAATACTCACAATTCTTCGGGATTAATCGCGCAATGCTAGAAGAACTGCCTAAAGAAATCGTTTTGATGCACCCTGGACCGATTAACCGCGGGGTGGAATTAAGCTCAGATGCGGCAGATTCACCGCATTCGATCATCTTAGATCAGGTAGAAAACGGGGTTGCGGTCAGAATGGCCGTGCTTTATTTACTCGCTTCGAGAGCTTCGTAAGCCAATAACATTTTTTGGGAGGAGATATTATTTCCACAGGCATAATGACCTAGTGGACAATTTTTCTTGCCGTGGTCGCCACAGGGACGGCAATCTAGTTTCTCTGTTACTTCGATGATTTGACTATGCTCTGCTAAAGGTCCAAAGCCAAAATCAGGTATGGTAGAGCAAAAAACCGCGACAGTAGGCGCATTTACCGCAGAAGAAAGGTGCATCGGACCAGAATCGTTGACGAAATTACCCTTACTTTGGGCAAAAATGGACGTAGAAGCTAATAAAGCGTGTTTTCCCGTCTCATTAAAAATGGGCCATCCTGGGCAGGCTTGTTCGATTTCATCTGAAGGAGACTTTTCAGTAGGCGATCCCATCAAGACAATGGCCTGATCTCGAGGCAATAAATGAATAAAATCAATCCACTTCTGAATGGGTAAACGCTTTGTCTCCCAAACACTCCCGGGAGAAATGCAGATATAATTCGTGGCCGGGGCTTGGACTTTTAAAGGATTCAAAAATGGTTTATGGACCTTATTTCCTAACCAATCGCTTAATAGAGCCGTATTTCGCTCCACTTCGTGGATACCAGTACCGAAAGGATGAGGGAAACTCTTCGTAAAAAACCAGGAAAGTGGATTTTTTGCGAAACCCAAAACCTGCTTCGAACCTATCATCAGACTCAATAAACCCATCCCGAAAAAGCGTTGAACCACGAAGACTTTATCGAAGGATTCGTGCTTTAAATTTGATTGCAATTCTAGCCAAGAAGCACGCTTATTTGCTTTATCATAAGCCCAAACGCGCTGTAAACACGTATGTGTGTAAGCTTGAAAAATGGATTCATTTCCTTTCCTCACTAACAAATGAATGGCCGTTTCGGGGGATTCCATTCGAATCTTTTCCAATAACGACGTCACTAAAACAGCATCCCCAAGGAAAGCGGTTTGAATAATTAATACTTTGGAAACTGGATTCATGGCAGAAAAGGAAGCAATTAGCCATAAAATTACTTATTTTTGGGATATTTTTCATTAAAACCCCTTACATGAATTCGATTCACCTGCATACCTTATCTAACGGAATCACCGTGGTTCACAGACAAGTGCTTCACACAGAAATTTCGCATTTAGGGATTATGTTAGACATTGGAAGTCGGGATGAACTAGCAGGAGAAGAGGGTTTAGCTCATTTTTGGGAGCATTTAGCCTTCAAAGGGACGAAGAAAAAAAGTAATATGGAAATCATTAACCGCCTAGAAATTTACGGCGGCGAATTGAATGCCTATACCACGAAGGAAAAAATCTGTTTTCATGCGTCCATTTTGAGCCCCTATTTCGAACGGGCTTTGGAATTATTAACGGATATCACATTCGAATCTGTTTTCCCAGAAAAGGAATTAGAGAAAGAAAGATCAGTCATTTTAGAGGAGATGTCGATGTATTATGACGCTCCAGAAGAGGCTATCCAGGATGATTTTGATGAACTATTATTCCCCAATCACCCGCTAGGAGTGAATATTTTAGGTACCACAGAAACGGTTCAATCTTTCCAAAAGAAAGACCTAGAAACCTTCATCGAACGAAACCTAGACACCTCCCGCATCGTCTTTTCCTCCATCGGAAAATTAGACCCTGCTAAGGTATTCGCCTGGTCAGAAAAGCATTTAGGCGTAATTAAGGCAAAAAAACAGATCGTAAAACGCATCGAGCCGAGTCCCATGATTCCGCTAACCAAGGTAATCAAAAGGGGAATTACGCAATCCCACGTAGCTTTAGGCCGCCAATCTTTCGCGATTGAAAACCCGAATAGACTGTCCTTTTTCTTATTAGTCAACCTACTCGGTGGACCTAGCATGAATTCCTTGCTAAACGTATCCGTTCGCGAACGGCACGGCCTAGTATATTCAATTGAAGCTAGTTTGACCTCTTTTTTGGATTCTGGTTTCTGGGCGATTTATTTCGGAACAGAACCAAATCAGGTGAACAAATCGTTGAAATTGATTCAAAAAGAGTTCACGAAACTACAAGAGAAGGAATTAACGGCCTCTTCATTGAAAAAGATTAAAAGCCAATTGAAAGGTCAATTAGCCATGGCAGAGGAAGGAAACCTTAATTTCATGTTGATGATGGCGAAAAATCTTTTAGATCGAGAAAAAATCGAGAGCCTAGAAGAGATTTTCGAACAAATTGATTTAATTGATAGCGCTCATATTCAATCCCTTGCAAATGAAATGTTGAATCCAGATTCGCTAAGTTATTTGATTTTCGAACCTTAATACGGTGCACCTCTACCTCCATATCCCTTTTTGTAGGCAAGCTTGTCATTACTGTGATTTTCATTTTTCGACGAATACAAGCCGAAAAGAGGAAATGGTACAGGCCTTGTGCCGCGAAATAGCCGCCCAGAAAGACTATTTAGAAGGTACTGAGCTACAAACGATCTATTTTGGTGGTGGAACCCCTTCCCTATTGTCAGCTACGGAATTAGAGGCCATTTTTAAGGCAATTCACGTATACCATAAAGTTGCAGCCGGAATAGAAATAACGTTAGAAGCTAATCCAGAGGATTTAAGCCTAGAATATTGCCAAATGATAGCCTCAAAGGGCATTAATCGGCTGAGCATCGGCATTCAATCTTTCCAAGAGAAAAACCTTCAATTGATGAATCGCAACCACAATGCTGACGATTCCGTTCAAGCCATTAATAATGCCCAAAATGCAGGCATACACAATATTAGTATCGATTTAATCTATGGAATTCCGTCGAATTCATCCGATGAACTACAAACTGATCTAGACTTAGCCACCTCATTCGGCGTCCCACATATCTCGGCTTATAGCTTAACAATTGAGCCTAAAACGGTATTTGGAGTACAAAAAAAGAAAGGCGATTTCGTTGAAATTCCTGATTCTGCCATGGCATCTGCCTTTCAACAAGTACGTAATTATTTAGAATCTAAAGGTTACGAAGGCTACGAGACCTCTAATTTTGCTAAAGACGAACAATATTCTGTCCATAATACCAGTTATTGGCAGCAAGAACCCTACCTAGGTGTTGGCCCATCTGCACACAGTTTCAACGGACATTCTAGGCAATGGAACGTCTCTAATAACGCCAAATACCTCAAGGATGGACATGCAATCGCCGAAAAAGAGGAGCTCAGCCCAGCTGATCAACTGAATGAATACCTGATGGTTCGTTTACGCACTAAGTGGGGAATTGACTTATCATTTGTCCGCAAATCCTTTCAGCTACTAGATCAACCTTATCCTGAGAAAGAATTTCAAGACTGGATTAATAAGGGTTTAGCCTATCTAGATGGCGCAAATTTAATTCTAATCGGTGAAGGTAAATTAATAGCTGACCGTTTGAGTAGTGATATTTTTGTGGTCTAAAGCCTTTTAGTAAATTTACATATCCATGGCAAAACGAATTGAATATACGAAGAAAACACCCGGCGCATCTAGCGGCGGCAATAAGTTTGAACGCCTTTCTAAAAAGAGCCCCAAGAAACAATCTTGGCTAAAAAAAATAGGTTTCTTCTTTCTTTATCTTTGGATTCTCAGCCTCTTTTCGGTCGTATTCCTGAAATTTTTCCCCGTTTATTTCACTCCTACCATGGTATCGAGAAAAATAGATGCATTATTGGATGGGAATCCTTCCAAGATTCATAGCCAATGGTCATCGTATAAAGAATTAGATAAAAATGCAGCTATTGCTGTGATTGCCTCCGAAGATCAAGCATTTCCTGATCACCATGGATTTGATTTTGACGCGATGTACGGAGCAGTAAAGCATAACATGAAGGGCAAAAAAATTAGAGGAGCCAGCACCATTTCTCAGCAGGTGGCTAAGAATGTCTTTCTTTGGCAAGATCGAAGCTATATTCGTAAAGGTCTCGAAGTATACTTTACCTTCTTGATTGAATTGATTTGGGGCAAAGAACGGATCCTTGAAGTGTATTTGAATGTGGCGGAGACAGGTCCGATGACTTTTGGTGTAGAAGCTGCCTGCAGACAGTATTATGGACACAGTGGAGCTGAAATAAGTACCTCAGAAGCGGCCAGAATTGCGGCAGTATTACCTAGTCCTAATCGATTCTCCATAGAACATCCGTCTGCCTACGTACGTAAACGCACTTCGACTATTCAACGACAAATGAGAGGTTTGGGTGGCGTAAAGTACCTAGATAATTTAAATTAATTCGATAGTGGGATCCCAAAAGTAGTTTCTAAAATCTTGAATTTGATCGTCTTTAATGATCAGTCCTTCGGCTTCTAATAATTCTTGCATCCGATTTCCGCCAAAAAAATTCTTTCCAGTCAAAACGCCATTTCTATTCACCACTCGATGAGCAGGAATCGACGCCTGACCGTGTGAGGCGTTCATCGCCCAACCTACTAACCTTGCCCCGCCTTTAGAACCTAAATAACCTGCAATAGCCCCATAAGAGCTTACTCGTCCTACGGGAATGAGGGAAACTACCTGGTAAATTACTCCAAAATCGGCCATTATTCTTCCTTACGCTCTTCGATTTCTTGACACAATTCTCCATACCATTTTTCGCCAAATTTGCGAATCAACGGTTCTTTCAAGAATACATAAATAGGGACTCCTAAAGACGCTCCATTAGAACAAGCATCTGAACAGATGGACCAACGATCGTAATTCAAAGCCGTATAATCGGCTAATTTAGCTAAGCGAATCGGATATAAATGGCAGGAAATAGGTTTTCTGAAATCGGTTTTACCCGCAAAATAAGCTTGTTCGATTCCGCACTTTAAATGACCTTTTTCATCGTATAAAGCATAGGCGCACTCGCGTCCTTCAATCACCGGAGTGGAAAAATCCCCCTCATCATCCTTCACCCAAGCACCCGATTTTTCTATTTCTTTCAGCCCTATCTCCGATAAAAAAGGTTTTATATCAACTTGGATTCGTTCCAAAATCTCTAATTCCTCTTCCTCCAAGGGTGCTCCTAAATCCCCTTCTACACAACAAGCGCCTTTACATTTAGCTAAATCACAAACAAAAAATTCGTCTGCAATGTCTGAGGAGATTACGGTATCGTCAATTAAAATCATCTGCTTTTTTTGAACCACAAAGGTACAGATTATAGTTTATATAGGTAATTTTACCTTATGAAATCCATTTGGATACTTTTGTGCTGTTTACCTGTTTTTGCGAAAACTTCCTTTCCTGACTCTTTACTGATAGGGAATGTTAAAGTATTCATACACCCTTCGGCTAAATCCATTTTAGATGCTGAACAAAAGCGATTAGGTGGTAACAAAAGATTCGTGGAGGGAATGAAAGAGAAAATGCGTTTCTATTTCCCTGTGATGGAGCCATTATTAGAATCTGCAGGTATCCCCAATGAATTCAAATACCTTTCTGTTCAAGAAAGTGGACTAAATCCAATCGCCGTATCAAGCTCTCAAGCGGTAGGCTATTGGCAATTTAAAGCCACTACTGCCATTGATGTGGGAATGAAGGTAAACGCGAACGTGGACGAAAGAAAGCATATTATAGAGGCTACAAAAGGGGCTGCGAATTATTTCACGCGTAATAACCGGGTATTAAATAACTGGGTGGGAACGCTTCTATCCTATCGCTTGGGTCTCGGGGCTGCGAAAAAAACGGACTATGTGATGGATTGGGTGGGTAAATCCGATATTCGGGTAGATTCGAGTACTGATTGGTATGTACTACGATTTTTAGCTTACCAAAAATTTTGGGCTGATGAATTCAAAAAAGACGATTCCTTGGGAATTAAACCCATAAACCAAGCAGAATTAATTTGTTACGGCAATTCTTGCGGTAAAAATCTTTATCAGATCGCAGACGAGTTAAATGTCAGTTACGATGATTTGAAGAAATACAATCCTTGGATATTGACTGATTATGTACCTGATGACAAGAATTATATTTTGTATCATCCATCGAACGCCACCTTTTTCGATAATTCACTGATAATTCCGGAGATTATGCCGGAGGAGGATTTTTTATTACCTCCTAAAAAGAAGCTAAAGAACCCGCAAAAGGAATAATCCATCGCGAATAGGCAATAATAAGGGCTCTACTCGGGAATCAGCAGCCACTTTTGTATTAAAATCACGCAAAGCCTCAGTTGATTTATCCTTCGCAGCTTCATCAATAATTTTACCACTCCATAACACATTATCCACTAGAATTAGCCCACCAGGCTTCATTTTATCTATCACTAGATCAAAATAAAGCGCATAATTACGTTTATCAGCATCAATAAATACGAGGTCAATAGGACCAGCGATAGAAGAAATTTCGACTGCCGCATCCTTAATTCGGTAATCAATTTGAGCCTTATACGGCGAACGATCAAAGAAAGAACGCGTAAAGCTTTCTAATTCTTCGTTCACATCAATCGTGATTAATCGTCCACCTTGTTGTAATCCTTCGGCTAAACAAAGTGCAGAATAACCCGTATAAGTTCCGATTTCAAGGATTAAGGAAGGTTGATAGACTTTGGAAATAAAGGACAAAAAACGACCTTGTAAATGGCCTGAAAGCATCCGTGGCTGCAACACCATCGCGTGTGTCTCCCGAACCAACTCCTTCAACAGGTCATTTTCAGGCTCAGAATGCAAACGAGCATATTCCTCAATACCTTCGTCGATGAATTCCATCTATTTAATACCTGTATAAAAGAAGTCCAAAGAATTATCCGGATCCTGACTCAAGAAATAGTCATCCACCTGTATCGAACTCACGAGTGAATCATTCGACTTAGACAAGGATAGACGACTCATTCGATTCGCGATATCGTAAGGAACCTGCAACCAGGTTCTTGGTAATTTATATTGGAGATTGAAAATATCAAAGCGGGTAATTTTCTTCACCGCCACCTTATTCTCTTCGTAATAATCCATCACTTTTTGATTCCCATGAACCCCTTCTGTGATTACTTCAGAAAAGTGTTTTTTCATCAAATCACGTAATTCAGGGGCTAAATATTCTCTTACATGCCACGGATTACGTGTCAAAGAGAATTTCTTATTCACCGTAGTTAAGTATAATTTACCTCCTGGCTTTAACACGCGAGCCGCCTCTGCTAAGAAAAAGTCATCATTTTCAATGTGTTCAATTACCTGAAAAGTAACCACATAATCAAAGTGATTAGAGGGTAAATCCTGCAAGGGAGGTAAAAACATATCGATAAACTTGAACTTCGGATACGTCTTTGATAGACTTTCCATCAATTCTGTATTCTTATCGACACCTGTATATGCACTTATTGCATCTGCTAACACAGCTACACCACGTCCTGTGCCACATCCAATCTCTAATAAATTGCCTGAAAGCAATTTGCTAACGTGGATATAGGGATATAATAAACGTTGATGAACGGGATTATCTGAGGGAATATCAGAGGACGCAATTTCGGTAGTTTTATACATTCTAAAAGGATTAAGACTCATTCAAGTTCAAAGGTAAGGAATTATCTAGCTGAAATGTTAAAAAAAATGCCGACCTTCGTGCAAAATTTCAAGCAACGACGTGTCAGAAGAAAACGAATCAAGACCCCCATTTAAGCGACCATTTAGGCATTTTACAGCGCCCGTAACAGACAATAAAGAGTTTGTATTTGGGGTGCAATCTGTACTAGAAACCCTTCGTTCGGGGAAGGAAATTGATCGTTTATTAGTTCAAAGAGAACTTGGAAACACGGAAATCCTTGATTTAGCCAAAGAAAAAGGCATACAAGTACAAAAGGTACCTTTGGAAAAATTAAATCGCATCACGCGTAAAAATCACCAAGGGGCTATCGCCTTCGTTTCTGCTATTCATTATGCGAAATTAGAAAATGTCATCGCAGACACATTTGAAAAAGGAGAAATTCCTTTCATTTTAATCTTAGACCGTATTACGGACGTTAGAAACTTTGGTGCTATCGCTCGTACGGCCGAATGTGCTGGTGTTCACGCGATTGTTTTACCTTCTCGCGGTGCCGCTCAAATCAATGCGGATGCCATGAAGACCTCTTCAGGAGCATTGAACTTTATTCCGGTTTGTAAAGAAGATAGCCTTATTCAGACCATCGATTTCTTACAAAACTCGGGTTTACGTGTGGTGGCGTGTACGGAAAAAGCAAAGAGTAGCATTTACGAAATCGACTACAAAGACCCCATTGCGATCATTATGGGATCTGAAGAAGATGGAATCACCGACGAAATCATCCGTAAATCAGATGAAATCGCTAAAATTCCTCAAACAGGTCAAGTAGGTTCTTTAAATGTTTCTGTGGCGGCGGGTGTCATTATTTTCGAGACCGTTCGCCAGCGCTCTATTTAATTTTTACGAAGAATTTGGAAGGCTGAAGCTTGCGCTTTAGGCAAAATAGTCACGTCCGCAATATTCACGTGTGCCGGTGCCATAATAATATAGTGAATTAAATCCGCCACATCTTCAGCCACTAAAGGTTCGTATCCAGCATAAACGGAGGCTGCTTTCGCCGAATCACCCTTAAAACGTATTTCAGAAAACTCGGTGTTTACCGCACCCGGAGCTACATTAGATACTTTGATGCCAAATGGATTTAAATCTAAGCGCATACCAGCAGATAAAGCTTCCACAGCGGCCTTAGAGGCACAATAGACATTTCCATTCGGATACGTTTGTTTACCCGCTATGGAGGATAGATTAATGATATGACCTGATTCGCGAGCTACCATTCCCTTCATTACCTCTTTCGATACATATAATAAACCTGTCACATTAGAGGACATCATCGCCTCCCAATCAGCCACGTCTCCATCTTGAATTGCGGACATGCCATGCGCATTTCCGGCATTATTTATCAAGACATCAATATTTTTCCAATCGGCCGATAAAGAATCAAAAGCTGAAATAACCGATTTCTGATCCGTCACATCAAAGACCAAAATAATTGATTCAACACCTAAACTTACCTTTAATTCCTCTAATCGCTCTTTTCTTCGACCACAAAGAATTAAACGAAAACCGTCTTTAGCTAAGGATTGGGCAGTGGCGCGGCCGATTCCGGAACTCGCACCTGTGATGCAGGCAATTTTATTCATACGATTAATTATATGCGAAGGTAAGCGCAAAGAGGTGTTCTAAAAAATTTGAACGTAATTTGTAAAAAAAATCGCTTACCCGCATGAACTTTTTAATCGTTGGACTGGGCAACATAGGCCCACAGTATTTATTTACACGGCATAACATCGGGTTTATGGCGATAGATTATTTAGCCAAACAAAAAGAGCTATCCTTTAAGACAGACCGGCTAGCTTCTGTTGCCTCCTATAAGTTAAAAAGTCACACGATCTATTTGATTAAGCCCACCACTTTTATGAACCTAAGTGGAAAAGCGGTGAATTATTGGTTGTCCTATTATAAGATTGAAAAAGAAAACATGCTCGTTTTAGTGGACGACCTGGCCCTACCCTTCGAGACCTTGCGATTAAAGCCCAAAGGTTCACCTGGCGGACACAATGGTTTAAAAAGTATCGAAGAAGTTCTAGGTGGATCAGAATACCCTCGTTTGCGGATGGGAATTGGGAGTGATTTTCCTAAAGGTCGACAAGCAGATTATGTCTTAAGTAACTTTCCAGAGGCAGAATTAGAAGTGATTCCCTTCATTTTGAACAAAACCGTGGAGATAATAGAAACATTCTGCTCCGAAGGCCTCACCAAAACAATGAACAAATACAACCAATGATTGTACTATTTAAAGAATATTTGAATTTTTCCGTAATTTTATAATAAGAATTATTCAAATGTATTAAAATAATATGCCAAATATTATTTTGTATACGTATCAAAAATATACTTTTTATTCTGATCCTTGTCCCTAATTCAGAATTATTCAAAAATTAAACACCGAAATAGACTAAAATAAAGTTTTGTCATATTAAAAAAATGCAATAATTTTGTATTGTTGATTTAGATAATAAATATAACAAAAATATGAAGAAGACATTATTATTAGCTAGTTGTTTAATTGGATTAAACCTAGTCGCGGTAGCAGGAGAAAACGCACGTTCATTGAATCGTTCAAACGATTTATCAGTACAATCAGAAACATTATCAGAAGTGATCACCTCATTGATTCGCAAAGACGCTCAAGTTAAGAGTGCAAGCGCAGCGAGTTTGACAATATCGATTTTAGAAGATTTTCAAAATAACAAAACACAATACTTAAAGGTATCTGAAACAGAAAAAGTGGTTTTCAACCAAACCATCAAAACTATTTCTGAGCAGGGACAAAATTTTTCAGACGGCAATACGTTAAACTGGATCAAGGAAATTAATCAAGCAGCAAAAAAGATCAACATCGTTTGGTCTATTGTTAGCACGGAGCCCGTTATCGACATCAATTTCGATAATAGCTCTGAACAACAAGAGCACTTGATTGTGATGTTATAATTAGATTGTTAGTAGTTTTCATAGTTAAATAGGTTTAGAGGTAAACAGAAAAGGTGAAGTTTTTAACTTCACCTTTTTTTATTTTTTTGCACTAAACTCATAAAATATGGAGAAAAGCATTATATTTGTATAAATTTTCATAGTTAAATAGGTTTAGAGGTTAAACAAATAAGGCCAGAAGTTTCTTCTGACCTTATTTTTATTTAATCCCTGTCCTGATTTAGAGGCCTAATTAACGGTTCCTCCATTCCAAATTTTCTTATGAGGTTGCACTAATGCGAGACTTCCATCCGCATCTTCGGCCAGTAGAATCATTCCTTCGCTATCGATACCCATCATTTTACGCGGAGCCAGATTAGCTAAAAAAGTCACCTGCTTACCTAAAAGATCCTCAGGCGCAAAATGCTCTGCAATGCCACTCAGAATGGTTCGAGTCACAAAACCATCATTCACCTGAAGTTTTAACAACTTCTTACTCTTCTCCATCTTCTCTGCTGAAATGATTTCACCAATACGAATATCCATTTTGGCAAAATCATCAAAGGCAATGGTCTCTTTCAAGGCTGGTACCGATTTCGATGCTAAATCCATCTGTGTTTTTGTTTGAACTAATTTATCAACTTGTTTTTGTACGGCCTCGTCCTCAATTTTCTCAAATAACAAACCTGGATTCTGCAAAGCAGATCCTGCCGAAATCACTTCGAAATCACCCAAACTCGACCACTCAAAACTAGTCATCCCTAAGGCTGAGCGTAATTTCTGAGCGCTGAATGGAATAAATGGCTCCAAGGCAATACTTGCCTGCGCAACCAGCTGAACCGCATAATTCAAGACCGTTCCTGCTTTAGCCGGATCTTCCTTCATTATCTTCCAAGGCTCTGCTTCTGCTAAATACTTATTACCCAAACGGGCAATCTCCATAGCTAAAACAAGCGCATCGCGGAATTTATAATTTTCTAAAGCCGTCTCTAATTTTGCAGGAATTTCCGCCATAGCTGCCATTAAATCAGCTTCTAAACCAGTGCCCTCCCCTTTCGGCGGCACCACTGAATTAAAGTTCTTATCAATTAAAACAAAGGCTCGATTCACGAAATTGCCTAAAATGGCGACTAATTCGGAGTTGTTTTTGGTCTGAAAATCTGCCCAAGTAAAATCCGCATCCTTTGTTTCTGGACTCGATGCCGTTAACGCATAACGTAAGACGTCTTGCTTCCCTGGAAAATCCACTAAATATTCATGAAGCCACACAGCCCAATTGCGTGATGTCGAAATCTTATCCCCTTCAAGGTTCATAAACTCATTCGCCGGCACCTGATCCGCTAATTGATAGCCTCCATGCGCCATACACATGGCTGGGAAAATCAAACAATGGAAGACAATATTATCTTTTCCAATAAAATGTACAATGCGACTATCCTTCGCTTTCCAATAGGTTTCCCATTCCGGCGTTAATTGCTTCGTCATGGAGATATAACCGATAGGAGCATCAAACCACACGTAAAGCACTTTCCCATCCGTATCCGGCAAAGGAATAGGCACACCCCAGTTTAAATCACGCGTCATGGCACGAGGTTTCAAACCTTCTTGCAGCCATGACTTCACTTGTCCCGTCACATTCGATTTCCATTCCGGATGTGAGGCGACATATTTTTCTAATTCTGGCTGCCATTTATCTAAGGGCAAAAACCAGTTTTTAGTAGGCCTTAATACTGGCTGAGATCCACTCAATGCAGATTTAGGGTTCAATAATTCAGTCGGAGAAAGCGTCGTTCCACATTTTTCACACTGATCACCATAGGCGCCAGCTTGCTTGCAAGACGGGCAATCCCCTGTGATGTAGCGATCCGCTAAGAATTGTTTGGCCTCTTCATCGTAAAATTGTTCCGTTACTTCCTCAATGAATTTCCCTTCCTTGTATAATTTCAAAAAGAACTCTTGGGAAACCTCGTGATGTATAGGATCAGAAGTACGACCATATATATCAAAGGATATGCCAAATTGCTCGAAAGAATCTTTGATTTCTGTATAATAATAATCAACCACTTGTTGAGGTGTTTTTCTCTCTTTAGCTGCCTTAATCGTAATAGGAACCCCATGTTCATCTGTTCCAGACACGAAAATTACGTCCTTTTTCTGTAGTCGTAAATACCGAACATAGATATCTGCTGGCAAGTAACAACCAGCTAAATGACCAATGTGTATGGGTCCATTCGCATAAATTAACGCTGCGGTAACCGTTGTCCGGGAAAAGTCTGACATAAAATTCTTTAAATTGAAAGAACAAAAATAGGTAAAAACATTCATTGAAATAATTGATTCACCTATTGCGCATCAAAAAAATATGATTATCTTTGCACACAATTTAAAAAAACAGACAAAAGAAAATGTTAATTATTTCAATAAAAGAGAACGAATCAATTGATAAAGCTTTAAAGCGCTTTAAGAAGAAATTTGAAAAAACAGGAGTAGTTAAAGAACTACGTAGAAGATCTGCTTTCGAAAAACCTTCTATAGGTCGTCGTAAAGAAATGATTCGTGCTGCTTATAAGCAGATTACTTACGGAAATATTAATAACTAATTTCCTATAAATTCTTTACAGGAATTGACTAATTTCGATTATGAATCGTGAATTAGTCAATTTTTTTTTGGACCACCTGTCCATAGAAAGGCGTCTCAGCCCGCACACGATTACCTCCTATTCAATTGATTTAGAGCAATTTATCGCTTTTATAGAACCACGGAAACTCCTAGAGGTTCAAGCGATGGATGTACGCAAGTGGCTCATTAGTCTATCAGATGATACCATTCAAAACCGGAGCATAAATCGCAAATTAGCCACTTTACGCACCTTCTATAAATACTTATTGAGAAGCGGAAAAGTGGCTGAGAATCCCATGACATCCATCCGGATGGTGAAAACCACGAAGAAATTGCCGCACTTTGTTCGGGAATCAGAGATGGAAAACTTGGTGGAGAACCGAAAAATAGCCAGCAATTTCAGCGAAGCTAGAGACCAACTCATCCTATTTTTACTGTATGGCACTGGAATTCGACTCGCGGAATTAATTTCTTTACAGAATAGTCAGGTTAATCTAGCGGCAAAAACGATTCGAGTGATTGGTAAGCGCAATAAGGAACGTGTTATTCCGATTCCACAGCTTTTAATAGAGCTTATCCAGGCGTATCGGGGCTTTTGCACCTTCGAAAACTCCCAATTATTACTCACAGATAAAGGTGATCCACTATATCCAATGTTTGTTCAACGTTTAGTTAAAAAAAATCTAGGGGAATTTAGCCAACTAGAAAAGTTGTCGCCACACGTTTTACGACATACGTATGCTACGCATCTATTGAATCGAGGGGCAGATTTAAATGCCATCAAAGAGTTATTAGGTCATGCTAATCTAGCGGCGACACAGGTTTATACCCATAATTCGATGGAAAAAATGAAGGCGATCTACCTTCAAGCGCATCCTAAAGCCTAATCAGCTAATACAACTGGGCCTTTTTGATTAATTTGAGAGACATACTGCTCTGAACCTATGCCCAAAGCAGCGAATTCCGCGGCCATGGCTTTAGCTACTTTTTTAGCGGTTTCTTCTCCTTTAGATAAGGCGAAAAGAGAGGGACCCGAGCCAGAAATCGAGCAACCTAACGCTCCATTCGAAATCGCAGCAGCTTTTACTTCCGCGAAACCAGGTATTAAGATGGCGCGTGACGGCTCGATAATTACATCCACGAGGGAACGTCCGATTAAGTCATAATCAGGCAATAAGAGACCGGCTACGAGCCCTGCTACGTTACCCATTTGGGTGATGGTAGTTGATAAAGAAATCTCTTTATCTAAAATTCCACGGGCATCTTTCGTATTCACCTCAATTTGTGGATGGACGATACTCGCATATAAATCTGCCGGAACAGGTACTTGAATGATATCTAAAGGATCGTAAGAACGAATGATAATAAAGCCGCCTAATAGCGATGGACCCACATTGTCCGCATGCGCGGAGCCGCAGGCGACGCGCTCGCCTTCCATCGCGAAGGGCAAGAGGTCTTTTGTGGATAGTGGGCGGCCCATTAATTCATTTACCGCAAAAACGCCCGCTACGGCGGATGCCGCAGAGGAACCTAAACCAGATCCTAGCGGCATATCCTTGTGCAAGGAAAGCTCGAAACCTTGGTCTTCGCGACCGATGAATTCTAAATATTTTTGGATGGCGATACCGGCGGTATTTTTCTCTACTGCCTTAGGTAAACGTCCCTCATCACCCGTAATTTCATTAATGATAATCCCAGGTGTAGACTTCTTTTCTAATACGACCTCATCACCTGGATGATTCACTGCAAAACCGAAGATATCAAATCCACAAGCCACATTCGCTACCGTTGCAGGCGCATATACGCGTATCTTTTCCATATTATGCGAGATGACTACCGATGGACACAATATCTGCGAAAACTCCTGATGCTGTTACTTCTGCACCCGCCCCAGGCCCCTTAATGACTAAAGGACGATCGTGGTAACGTTTCGTTGTAAAAGCGATGACATTATCTGCTCCATCCATTTGATAGAATGGATGAGACGAGCCTACAGAACGTAAACCGATGGTTATTTTTTGATCCTTTAAACAAGCGATATAACGCAAGACTTCTCCTTTAGCCGCGGCCTCATTGACTAATTTCTCAAAGAAATCATTCGACTTATCTATTTCCTCAAAGAAAGCTTCCACCGTAGGTGCCGCCTCACAAGCTGGAGGAATAATTTTTTCAATCGTAATGTCCGAAAACTCTAATTTCAAACCGATTTCGCGGCTCAAAATCAATATTTTACGCGCCACATCCATCCCACTTAAATCTTCCCGCGGATCTGGCTCGGTATATCCTTTTTGTTTGGCAATTCTCAAAACCTCTCCAAACGATTTTCCTGGCTTAAATTGATTAAACAAGAAAGATAAAGTTCCCGAAAGTATCCCTTCGATTTTTTCAAAACGATCCCCTGAGGAAATCAACCCTTGCAAAGTATTAATAACCGGCAAACCCGCTCCCACATTCGTCTCATATAAGAATTTAACTCCTTTAGCCAGAGCCGTTTGATGCAATTGCGCATATAAGTCATACGGACCTGAATTCGCTACTTTATTAGGCGTGACTACCGAAATATTCGACTGAAACAAGCCTAAATAATTTGTATATATTTCTTTACTTGCTGTACAATCCGCAAAGATGGAATTGGGCAGGTTTAAGGTTTTAATTTGGTCAATAAATTGGGCTAAATCAGTGGGCTCACCTACCTGATCTAATAAGGTTAACCCGTGTTTTAATTCGATGCCATCTTCCTGAATTAATTGCTTGCGACTGTTCGCAATTCCTGTTAATCGGATACGCACCCCCTTGTATTTAGTCAAATAATTTTCCTGACCAATAATTTGCTTCAATAATGTCTTCCCTATTAATCCAGCTCCTACTAAAAAGAGGTTCAATGTTTTGATTTGGGAAAAGAAAAAAGTCTCGTGAATTACATTTAAGGCCTTTGAGAGGTCTTTCTGTTCAATCACGACCGAAATATTTAATTCCGACGATCCTTGTGCCGTAGCGACAATATTTATCCCATTTTTTCCCAAAGAAGAGAATAATTTACCACTCACACCGGTATGCTTGCGCATCCCTTCACCTACAACCGCAATCACAGAAAGATCGTTTTGAATATCAATTCCCTCGATATCTCCAGAAGCCATTTCTGCTGCAAATTCTTTAGCCAATACCTTGCGTACCTTTTCAGATACCGCAGGATCAATCGCAAAACAAATACTATGCTCAGAAGAAGCTTGTGAAATCAAGACTACTGATATTTTTTCGCGCGCTAAAACGGTAAATAATTTGGCCGAAACCCCGGCCACACCGATCATACCAGAACCTTGCAAATTAACCAACGCTAATTGATCGATGGAAGAAATTCCAGTAATAATATAAGGACTTCCCGTAGGCTCTTTACTCACAACTGTTCCTTTAAAACCTGCATTAAAAGTATTCAAGACCCGAATGGGAATATTCTTAGCAAACGCTGGCTGCAAAGAGGGTGGATAAATGACCTTAGCTCCGAAATGGGTTAATTCCATCGCTTCCGCATAAGAAATCGACGGAATCGTAAAGGCAGATTTCACTTTTCGGGGATCTGCGGTCATCATTCCATCCACATCCGTCCAAATTTCAATTTCCTTTACGCCTAAGGCTGCCCCTAGAACAGAGGCCGTATAATCTGATCCACCACGACCTAAGGTCGTCGTTTCCCCTTTCGAATTCGAAGCAATAAATCCTGTCACAAGTCCTATTGAACCTTTATTGGTTTCAAAATAAGCAGAAATCAAGGAATTAGTCACCGAAAAATCAACTTCTGAATGACTAAAGGCGCTATTCGTTTTAATAATATCCCGAGCATCTACATATACGACAGGAAGACCCTTTTCATGTAAAATAGCGTACACTAAATAGGTCGATAGGCGCTCGCCAAAACTAACCAACAGGTCAGATGTCTTAGGAGAGATCTCCTTAATCAAATTGATTCCTTTTAAAACATCCCGTAATTCATTCACCAACGTACGCACGTGCGCAATCACCTGACTTTGTCCCTTAACAGGAATAAAGTGCTTAATTACATCGAAATGACGTGTTTCAATCGTTTCAATCAGTGTATTGATTGTGGTTTTTGGCTGAGCCGCAAGGGCGCCCGCTTCCAACAATTGATTGGTCACACCACCCATGGCAGAAAAGACAACGGCAAAGTCTGAGGAGGATTTCCAGTTTGACTCTATAATAGCCAAAACGGATTGAATACTTTCGATGCTTCCACAACTTGTCCCACCGAATTTTAGGATTTTTTCCATTAATAAAGAAAACAAAATGATTCTCAACTCTACAAACAGCTGAGATATAAGGACAAATATACGAATTTAGGCCGTATTTTGACCAAGAATTCGGTGAGCTTTATGCTTTCTTTTACTAGAATTCCTGTAATTATCTGACAAAACGGATACTACGATGAACACGTAAACGGCTATTGATTTGAGGGCGATGATAACATAGCCTCCCATAGTATTTTTATTTTTTCTTTTCCGCCGCCATCACCATGGCTAATTTTAATTTAGCTGCCAGGTCATAGATATTGGTTAATTCTTGTACTGTCTGATTACGATCCATCCGAACCACTAAAGTCACCGCTTTCTTCGAAGTCGCTTCCTTCGTTAATTCTGCCTCTAAATTCGCAAAATCCACTAAACGATCGTCAATATAGTAATTTAGCTGCTCATCCACTGTCAAGCGAATCACCTCATTAGCTGGCGTAGGCATTGGCTTCGCAGTTTCAGGCAAAAGCAATTTAATCGCATCTGGTGAGGCAAGCGTAGAAATCATTAAAAAGAACATCAATAAGAAGAAAAGGATATCCGCTAGGGCTCCTGTTTCTACCTCCGATGCTTCTCTTGCTCTTTTTCTAAAGTTCATCGAATTATGATTTAGACGCTGGTTTGTGAAGAATATCTAAGAAATCAATCGCCGTAATTTCCATCTTATTAATCGTACGATCAATCATCGTCGTTAATAAAGTATACAAGACATACGCAATGATACCTACAATTAAACCTGATGCCGATGTCACCATTTTCTCATAAATACCACCAGCAATCGTTGAAATATCAATTTTATTCGAGATTGAAATATTGTGGAAAGTACGAATCATACCCGTTACCGTACCTAAGAAACCAAACATAGGAGCAATACGAGCAATCGCACTTAGAATACCTAAATTCTTCTCCATATTATAAATTTCTACTTTGGCCTTATTCTCTATAGCCGCTTCAATATCACGGATAGGAGAACCTAAACGAGATAATCCTTTTTCCAAAAGCTTCGCAATCGGATACGAATTCGTCTTACAGAAATTAATGGCACCCTGCACATTACCCGCTTGCAACATATCATGAATCGTATGCAAGAAATTCTCATCTAACTTAGCCGTCTTGCGGATGTATAAATAGCGTTCTATGAACAAGAAAACCGCAGCAGCGAATAAGAAACCGATTGGATACATCACATATCCCCCTTTTCCTAATAAATCCAAGACTGAAAATTCCTCCACGACTACTTTCGTAACCTCTTGAACAGGAGCTGAATTAACAATAGAATCTGCAATAGCTGCAGTAGAATCGACGGTCACTGAACCCGCCTGAAGTAAAATAGTTGCTAGCGAAAAAGCCATAGGATGAGGTTGATTAATCTTATTTACTACAAGTTTACAATTTTTTTTTTACAATCTCTACGGTTGTTTAATCGAAGGTGAGAGTTCTTTAAACCAAAATCCTTCCTTTAAACTATAGGACGAAAACCAAAGTTCGTTAATCCTTAATTCCCGCAAAACTTTCTCCACTAAAAAAGTCGCATAAGGGAAAATATTTGCTCTAAAAGCCTTCATTCCCGGGTATCCTACCCTATCCTGATAAGGCAAACTATCTAAATTCCTTTTATGTAATCGAAATTGAGCTAAGTCTATTTCGCAGGAAGCCGGCGCGAAGCCTGGTCTATTCTCTAAGTCTAAAATCGTCTCGAAAGCTCCCGCTGCTCCTATTAAAACAGCAGGCTTCGCCTTCTTACATTCGCTAAATAAAACTTGCATTTCTTTCGTCACATAGCTATTTAAATCTTCCAGAAGAGCTAGATGAAATTCATTATTCACGGAAAACATTGATTTTAATCGCAAACCTCCTAGTTCCAAACTCACCCGGTAAAGCACTTCCTTACCTTTAAACAAGATAAATTCCACACTTCCTCCACCAATATCCATCACTAAACTAGTTTTCTCCCAACGTTCAGGCAAGGAATTTCGTATACCTGAATAGATATATTCTGCCTCTTGCATTCCATCAATCACTTGAATCTGAATCCCTAATTCCTTTTTAACACGTTGAATAAAAGCATCCGCATTCGAAGCACGTCTTATTATGCTTGTTCCAATGGCTCGAAAATCAGACAAATCTCCACCTTTGGCCAGAAAAAGGTCACTAAATTCCTTCAAACAAACAAAAGCACGATCCATGGCATCCTCCTGCAATGTCACCCTTTCCATTGCTCCCATCCCTAAGCCCACTGGCCTTTGCAGCTGATTCAAAACTTGAAATTCATTCTTAGGTGAAATTAGTAATTGAAAAGTATTCGTACCGAGGTCCGCAATCGCACAGATTTTTGACATTATCATTTATTTGGAACAAAAATAAGCCGAAAAGGCGTTCAAGAATAAATAATATTCTTTATTTTAGTAAAAATGTATTCTGAAAAATGCTAGATCCCGAATTCGACGAGAATAAAGAAGACATTCACTCTTCCGTACAACGTTACGAGAACATGTTAAATCAGCAAGAAAACGCGTTTTTCGATGCAGAAACCTTGGAACAAATTGCTGAACATTATTTTGTTCAATCGCGTTTTGACCAAGCTCTAGAGGCCGTAAATTTAGGTCTGACTCACTTCAGTTATTCGCTGGAGTTGATTACGCTGAAAGCACAAATTTTAGGCGAAATGCAGAAGCCGGAAGAGGCGATGGAATTAATTGAAAATGCCATCTTGCTTTTCCCTAACGACATCGAATTAACGCTCGTTAAAGGCTATTTATTAAGCCAAATGGGCCAGCACGAAGAATCCATCCAACTTTTTTTAGCCTCCTTAGACCGAACAGAGGAAAAAGACGAAGTCTATTTTCGAATCGGATTAAGTTACCAAGCCTGGGGTAAACCTCGGGAGGCGGTCGACATGCTAAAGAAATGTCTAGAAATGAACCCAGAGAATGAAAATGCGCTGGTGGAATTAGCTAATTGTTTGGACGAAATAGGTAAAATCGATGAAAGTATCCCCTATTACAAGCAATTCATAGATTCTGATCCCTTCTCTTTTACGGCCTGGTATAATTTAGGTATTGCCTATTCTAAGCTAAAACAATACGAAAAGGCGATCGATGCTTATGAATATTCGCTGGCGATTGAACCTACTTTTGGGTCGTCTCTTTTTAACCTGGGTAATACCTATATGAATATTCAGGAATACGTAAAAGCAGAGGAGTCCTACCTATTATGTTTGAAATACGATGACCCTAATCCAGAACTATATTGCTGTTTAGGGGCTAGTTTAGAGCGTCAACGTAAATTTGAGGGGGCTTTAGAAAACTATAAAGAAGCGATTAAGGTCGACCCTCTTTGGGATGAAGGCTATTATGGCTTAGCTGTTTGTTTAACCGAGATGGACAAATGGTTTGAAGCCCTACATTTTCTAAAGAAAGCACTGAAATTAAATGACCTAAATCCACTTTATTGGACTGGTTTAGCCGATGTGGAATCCTATTTAGGCAATCCTGTTTCTGCGGATGAGGCTTATGCCAAATCCGTTGATTTAGATTCCTTTTTCGCCCCTACCTGGGTCAAATGGGCACAATTGCATTATGATTTAGATGATTTCGAAAAATGTGCTGAAATCATGTTATCTGCGATCGATGAACTTCCGGAGGAAGCCGACTTATATTACCGAGCAGCCATCTTTTTAATAAAAGCAGGTCAATTCAAAGAGGCCTTTCATTTCCTAGAATCAGGTTTGTTATTAGATTATGACAAACACGAAATTATTTTCGAATATTTCCCTAACATGGAAACAAAAAAGGCGATTTACAAGTTAATCCAACAATACAAGAAATAAATTCAACCGCTCATCACATTAATCATACACTCAATTCAATAATCTTTTAAATTTCCAGTCAATAAACAAAATACCCCTATGAAGAAAATTATTCTTTCGGGTTTACTGCTTTGTCTTTTACAACCAGCCATCGCACAAACTAAACCCGCTCCATCCACACTAAAGGCATCCGCCAGCCTTCCTATCCCTGAAAAGGTAACAGAAGCGGAAGGAATTACGGAATATAAATTAGCCAACGGCTTAAAAGTTTTATTATTCCCCGATCCATCGAAACAAACCATTACGGTTAATATCACTTATTTAGTAGGATCTCGTCACGAGGGCTACGGTGAAACAGGTATGTCCCACTTATTAGAGCACATGGTGTTCAAGGGAACTAAAGAGAAGCATAAAGAAGTCGCAAAAGAAATCTCAGATCACGGAGCTCAATTTAACGGAACGACCTGGTTAGATCGCACCAATTACTTCGAGACCTTTGCTTCCTCAGATGAAAACTTAGATTGGGCTTTAGATATGGAAGCTGATCGTATGATCAACTCCCGCATTGCTAAAAGCGAATTAGAAACCGAAATGACGGTTGTACGTAATGAATTCGAACGGGGTGAAAATGACCCAGGAAGTGTTTTAATGGAGCGTGTCGTTTCTACTGCCTTCTTATGGCATAACTATGGAAACTCTACGATCGGAGCTCGTTCTGATATCGAAAAAGTGCCTATCGAGAATTTACAAGCCTATTACCGCAAGTATTATCAACCTGATAATTCCGTGTTATTAGTAGCTGGTAAGTTCGATCCGATTAAGACATTGAAATTAATCAATGAGAAATTTGGTGTAATTCCACGTCCTGAGCGTGTTTTAACGCCTACTTTCACGGCTGAACCTACCCAAGATGGTGAAAGAGAGGTAACACTTCGCCGCGTGGGTGATGTACAAGTTTTGGGTATGGCTTACCATATTCCATCTGGCTTACACCCGGATTATGTTGCGGTAGATGTCATGGCTGATTTATTAACTGATGCTCCGTCTGGACGTTTATACAAGGCCTTGATTGATACGAAGAAGGCAAGTAGCCAGTTTGGATTCTCTTTCCAATTGAAAGAGCCAGGATTGATTTATTTTGGCGCAGAAGTATTGAAAGAAAAATCGGTGGATTCAGTTCGCCAGATTATGATTAATACCATCGAAAATTTTGCCAAAACTCCTCCAACGCAAGAAGAGGTAGATCGTATCAAAACGAAAGGCATTAAGAACATCGAGTTATTATTAAATAATGCACAACGTGTAGGTGTGGGAATGTCTGAGTACATCGCTCAAGGAGATTGGCGTTTATTATTCCATACGCGTAATCAATTAGAGAAAATTACTCCTGCGGATATTCAACGTGTGGCTTCCACTTATTTCAAAACATCTAATAGAACCTCAGGTACTTTCTACCCTACAGAGAAGCCTGAGCGTGCGGAGATTCCAGAATCGAAAGAAGTAGCAGTGGTATTGAAAGACTTCAAGCCAAAAGCAGCAGTTAGCCAAGGTGAGGCATTTGATCCATCTCCAGCGAACATCGATGCTCGTACTAAAAAAGAAAAAATTGGGGGTATCCAATTAGCGCTTTTATCTAAGAAGACAAGAGGTAACTCGGTTTATGCTCGTATGACTTTACGTTTTGGTGATGAAAAATCCTTAATGGGTACAGTAACTGCAGCCGATTTAGCGGCAGACATGTTATCTAAAGGAACAGCGAAACATACACGTCAACAATTCCAGGATGAATTAGACAAATTAAAAGCCCGTGTGAGTATCAATGGTGGACCTACTCAAGCAAGTGTTTCTATTGAAACAACTCGCGAGAATTTAATCCCAGCGATGAAATTAGTGGCTGAAGCATTAAAGCAACCGGTATTCCCGGCAGCTGAATTCGAGAAGTTAAAGCAAGAGAATTTAACAGCCATCGAAGGTCAAAAAAGTGAGCCTCAAGCAAAAGGATCTGATGCATTAGGTCAATTGAGAACAGGTCACTATGACAAGAAAGATGTACGTTACCAGCCTACTATGGCAGAGCAAACGGCTAATTATGCGGCTGCAAAATTAGAGGAGTCAATTAATTTCTACAAGAACTTCTACGGAGCATCGGATGCAACATTCTCTGCCGTAGGTGATTTTGATGAGAAAGAATTAAAGGATGTAATCACGGCGGAATTTGCTAACTGGAAATCCCCTAAGCCTTACAAACGTATTCCAGATGTGTTCAAAGAGACAGGTGGCAAAGCCATTTCTATCGAGACGCCTGATAAGGCAAATGCCTTCTTCTTAGCTTACCAGCCATTGAAGATTTCTGATAGCGATCCTAATTACGCTGCATTAGAATTGTCTAACTATATGTTAGGTGGTGGTAGTGGATTAAGCTCTCGTTTAATGAACCGTATCCGTCAAAAAGATGGTTTATCTTACGGTGTTGGATCGCAATTCGTAGCTAGTCCATTAGATCAAAGTGGTGCCTTCATCGGATATGCTATTTACGCTCCAGAGAATTTAGCTAAGCTAGAGTCTGCTTTCAAAGAGGAAATCGAGAAAGTATTAAAAGAAGGTTTTACTCAGAAAGAAATCGATGAAGCGAAGAAATCTTGGTTACAATCACGTCAAGTGACGCGTTCTCAAGATAATGCTTTAGTAGGAAGCTTGAACAGTAACTTATACTTAGGCCGTAATATGAAATGGTCTGAAGATTTAGAGACTAAGGTGAAGAGCTTAACTCCAGCTCAAATTCAAGAGGCTACTCAGAAATCAATCGACTTATTGAAGATGTCCTTCATTAAAGCGGGTGACTATGAAGGCGCTGCGAAGAAAATGGCAGAGAAAGCTAAGAATAGCAGTTCAGAATCAGGAGCAATGGGCGGTGCGCCCAAGCAATAATCCTTCCTGAAAGGAAACAAAAAAGGGAGCCCGAATGGAGCTCCCTTTTTTTATGCTGTATAGAATTAGCAAAACTCATCAAACACACCTTCTAAGTGTCCTGCAATCATATCAGCAGAACGACCCTCTATGTGGTGACGCTCTACGAAGTGAACTAATTCACCATCTTTGAATAAAGCTATCGATGGGGAAGATGGAGGATAAGGTAGGGTGTATTCACGTGCTTTTTGAACCGCTTCTGGATCTACACCAGCGAATACTGTCACTAAGTTTGTTGGTTTCTTTTCAGAAGCTGCTACGGCATTTTTAACACCTGGGCGAGCCGTAGAAGCTGAACAGCCACAAACAGAATTAAAAAACACCAAGGTTGTACCTGGTTTTGCCATGACGTCTTCCACCTCTGAAGCTGACTTCAATTCTTGAAATCCTCCGGCCACGATATCCATCCGCATAGGATGTACTAAATGTTCTGGATACATCTATTTTTCTATTTAAATTTTATAATTAAAACGATAACGCAATTACATAAATCCAAGTTCCAATTTTGCCACTTCTGACATCATATCTTGCTCGTAAGGTGGGTCAAAAGTTAATTCAACTGACACTTCAGCTATACCTTCTACTTCTCTCACCGCCTTCTCAATATCTACCGGAATACTTTCCGCAGACGGACAAGAGGGCGAAGTTAATGTCATCAAAATATAGACATTGTTCACTGGAAAAATCTTGATTTCATAGATTAATCCTAACTCATACACATCAACTGGAATTTCTGGGTCATAGACGGTCTTAATCGCCTTTACCACTTTTTCCTTTAATTCTACCTCATTCATTTGACTTGAATTTTCCATACTGAATAATCGCTTAAGAGAAGGCCAAAGCATAATGTTGCATTTGTTTTACCATGGAAACTAAACCGTTTGATCTGGTTTGGGCCAAATGCTGGCTCATTCCGATTTGATCAATAAAATATAAATCTGATGCCAAAATTTCTGCAGGGCTATGATTCGATAATACCCGAATCAACATCGAAATCATTCCTTTCACAATAATTGCTTCAGAATCAGCTTGAAATACGACTAAATCACCTTGCTTCTCGGCATGTAACCAAACGCGGCTTTGGCAGCCCTTAATCACATTCTCCTCTGTCTTAAAAGTATCTGACATAGGAGCTAACTTCTTCCCTAAATCAATCAAATACTCATATTTATCGGCCCAATCTTCAAAAAGACCAAACTCCTCTATTAATTCCTCCTGTATATCGTTTATCGCCTGCTCCATTATTGTAACATCTGTAAAGTCTTCTCTAAACATAAAACAAATCGATCGATTTCTTCGAACGTATTGTAAAACGAGAAAGAGGCACGACAAGTCCCCACAAGGCCATATCGTTCCATCAAAGGCTGTGCACAATGATGACCCGTACGAATCGCAATGCCAAATTTATCCAATAAAACGCCAATATCCTGTGGATGAACACCATCCACCACGAAGGAAATCACAGCAATTTTTTCAGGTGCTGTACCGACGATTTTTAAACCCGGAATAACCTGTAGCTTCTCCGTCGCATAAGCTAGAAGTGCTTCTTCTTGAGTCGCTAAGGCATCAGCTGGAATTGCTTGCAAATAATCTAAAGCAGCTCCTAGAGCAATCACATCAGCGATATTAGGGGTTCCTGCTTCAAATTTATAAGGTAATTCATTATAAGTCGTACCCGCAAAGCTCACCTCTTTAATCATCTCCCCGCCTCCTTGGTAAGGTGGCATATTTTCTAGTAATTCACGCTTTCCGTACAATACGCCTACGCCAGTCGGCCCAAATAACTTGTGTGCAGAAAATACAAAGAAATCCAAATCGAGCGCCTGCACATCCACAGCTAAGTGCGCCACCGATTGTGCACCATCTATTAGCACTTTTGCACCTACAGCGTGTGCAAGTGCTATGATTTCAACAATGGGATTAATCGTGCCAATCGCGTTAGAAACGTGATTGACAGCGACTAATTTAACTTTAGAATTTAATAATGCTTTGAAAGCTTCGATATCTAAAACTCCTTCGTCGCTTACCGGAATCACTTTTATCTCTGCTCCTTTTTCCTGGGCAATCATCTGCCAGGGCACGATGTTCGAGTGGTGTTCTAGGTTAGAAACGATGATTTGATCTCCTTTTTCGATGTTAGCACGTCCAAAAGTTTGGGCTACTAAATTAATCCCCGCCGTCGTACCTGATGTGAAAATAATCTGATCTGAAGAGGGTGAATTAAGGAAGGACGCAAGCTTAGTTCTAGTTAATTCATAAGCGGTCGTTGCACGTTCAGCTAAGGTGTGAAGTCCTCGGTGAATATTGGCATTATCCCGATCGTAATAGTCTTGTAAAGCATCTATGACAACTTTCGGTTTCTGGGTAGTCGCCGCATTATCAAAATAAATCAAAGGAGCTTTGTTCACCTGCTGATGTAAAACAGGGAAATCCGCTCTAATTTGATCTATATTTAATTTTTCCGCCATGATTAAATCGCTAAGGAAGTCTGGATTTTTGAAATGATTTTATCTGTCAAACGTAGTTTCGTCTCTTCGTGTGTAACACGATCGATTACTTCTTGAACAAAAGCTAATAACAATAAAGTTCGTGCGTTTGCTAAAGAAATACCTCTAGACCGTAAATAAAATAAAGCGTCCTCGTTCAATTGACCTGTCGTGGTTCCATGAGAACACTTAACATCATCTGCCCAAATCTCTAACTGAGGCTTCGTATTCATGGTGGCACGCGTAGAGGCTAAGACGTTTTTACAGCTTTGGAAAGCATTCGTTTTCTGAGCATCAGGACGCACAAAAATCTTACCATTAAACACCCCAGTCGCATTCCCCATTAAAACCCCTTTGTATAATTCATGGGATTCTGAATTCGGTTTACGGTGATCCACAACCGTATGAGAATCCATTAATTGGTCCTCTCCTGGCACATAGAGTCCATTTAGATTGGACATTACGCGTTCTCCATCACTGTAGAAATGCAGGTTATTACGTAAATATGCGGCATTCAGAGAGAACGTAAATAAATCTACTTGACTATCTGAAAGCTGCGTAATGAAGGTATGATCGATGTGGGTGGTGTTTTGGGCCAAATCTTGTTCCTTCACATAGGTCAAATTAGCCTTTTCACTCACATATATTTCTTGCACAAAATTAGACAAGACTTCTTCTGAACCTGCTGAAGTATAAGCTCGCTCAATCAAAGTTAAAGAAGCATCAGCCTCCAAGAACACAATTAAACGGCTTTGAATAGCCGACGCTTTTTTCACCGATAAAATAAAATCATGCGATATGGCATCGTCCACAGAAACACCTGCCTTTACCCACAAAACTTGAGTATTAGCAACGAGTGCTGCATTTAAATCATAGAGTGAATTTTGATCAAGGATCGGAAAACGCTGCTCCCATTTAGCAGCCATCGCTGGATTAGTAGCTAAAAACTGATCAAAAAGTAGAAATTCTACACCTGCTGGCAAAATACCAGTAAAGGTGGTATTTCCATTTTGGGTTTGTAAGCTAGCCTCTGAAGCCTCATTCAAGGCTGAAGGGGTCCACTCTACTTCTCTCTCATTCCATGATTTCAAGGAAGCATACTTCCATTCCTCCCATTTGTTGGTAGGAAAACCTTTGGCCTTAAAACGCTCCAAAGCCTCTTTCTGAGTTGATGACGTTAATTCTGTATACAACATCTTATTCTCCTAAAGCTGAAATGATCCAATCGTACCCACGCTCTTCTAATTCAAGCGCTAATTCTTTCCCTCCTGATTTCACAATCTTTCCCTTGTACAAAACGTGCACAAAATCTGGAATAATGTAGTCCAAAAGACGTTGATAGTGAGTCACCACGATCGTCGCATTGTCTGGGGATTTCAATTTATTTACTCCTTCTGCCACGATACGCAAGGCATCAATGTCTAATCCAGAGTCTGTTTCATCCAAGATGGCTAACTTCGGCTCTAACACCGCCATTTGGAAGATTTCATTTCTTTTTTTCTCACCACCTGAAAAGCCTTCGTTTAATGCACGAGACAATAAACTTTGGTCTATATTCACATAGCTCATCTTCTCTTTAAACATTTTCAAAAACTGAACAGCGTCTAAAGGTTCTTCACCACGGTATTTACGAATTTCGTTGACAGCTGACTTCATAAAATTAGTAGTCGAAACACCTGGAATCTCTATCGGATACTGAAAAGCTAAGAATAAACCCTCTGCAGCACGTTCCTCAGGAGCTAATTCTAATAAATCCTTACCTTGAAATTCTACAGTTCCACTTGTTACTTCATAATCAGCGCGGCCAGCTAAAACAGACGCTAAGGTAGACTTTCCAGAACCGTTCGGCCCCATAATCGCATGAACCTCACCGGCTTTAACTTCTAAATTAATCCCTTTCAAGATTTCCTTCTCTCCTATACTTGCGTGTAAATTCTTAATTGAAAGCATCATATTGTATTTGAATCTGCATTTAAAACACAAAATTAAGACCAATGGTTTTGAAAAACTAGCCTTTATTTAGATTCACTCTAAATAAATGAATTTTTTATCGAAAAAATTCTTAATTTTGTAGCAGAATTATTTCAAAAACATCGATCATGATCACGATAACGGATTTAGCAGCCAATAGAATTAAAGAATTGCGTTCTAAGGAAGGTTTAACGGAAGAATTTAACATCCGCGTGGCAGTAGAAGGTGGCGGATGCTCAGGCTTAATGTATAACTTAGATTTCGCCGCAGAAGCTCAACCAAATGATATGATTATCGAAGACAAAGGGGTAAAAGTAATGGTTGATAAAAAATCAATCTTATACTTAGCGGGCACCGAATTAGACTTTTCCGATGGCTTAAATGGCAAAGGATTCCAATTTAAAAACCCCAATGCAAGTCGTACTTGTGGTTGTGGAGAAAGCTTCTCTATCTAAGGCTTATTTATCTTATAAATAATTGTTTCCCGTCTAAAATATAAGGCTTCATTAGTGAGTAGACCTCATAAATAGGTAAACCCATGACCGTATAGAAAGAGCCCTCGATCGATTCGATTCCTACCATTCCTAGAAAATCTTGTACGCCATAAGAACCGGCTTTGTCCATGCAAGCACCCTCCCGAACATAAAAATCAATTTCCCAATCCTCCAAGGTGCGAAATTTAACTAAAGCTGAATCCGCTTTCGTAAACAGTCCATGTGGAGTCTGTAATGCAATCCCAGTCACCACTTCGTGTGTTTGACCAGATAATTTTTGTAGCATTTGAATGGCCTCCGACTTATCCTGTGGTTTATTTAAGATTTCGGTTCCCAAAATCACGACCGTATCAGCGGCTAAAACTAAGGCATTAGGAGAAATTTTGGCTAATTCACTGGCTTTACGTTCCGCTAAATGGACAGGAACGTCTTGGGCTTTCATTGTTTCATCAAAAGATTCATCCACATCACTCGGCAATACAGAAAATTCAAAGCCGGCGGAACGCAAGATATCTTTTCGACGTGGCGAATTCGATGCTAAAATGAATGGGTATTGAAGGGATAATAGATTCTGCATCTTCAAAAATAGCCCAAAATTTAAAATTATCAGGGTTTTAATAAAAATAAATTTAATTTCCTTTGTATTTAATGTAATTACATTTAATTTTACGACATCAAATTTTAATCATGGGTATTTCCGAAGATTTAAAGCAAACAAAATTTCCTTCTGAGGCCTCTAAAGCCGTTGTGAATGCGATCTTTACAGGCAACTGGATTGTTCAGCAACAGCAGGAATTGCTTAAACCTTTTGGACTTACCGTACAACAATACAATGTACTACGTATTCTGCGAGGACAACAAGGAACTCCAATGACCGTTCTGGCTATTACGGAACGAATGTTAGATAAAATGTCCAATGCCTCTCGCCTAGTAGATAAATTGCTGGAAAAAAAATTAGTTCTACGCCGTGAATGCCCGAAAGATCGCAGAGCAGTGGATATTTTAATTTTACCTTCCGGACTAGACTTATTAACACAAGTAGATCAAGTTCAAAATGACTGGGGAAAACATTTCGACATTTTAGGAGTTAGAAAACTCGAAGAAATGAACCAAATTTTGGACGAATTTAGAACCGTATTTTCTCACAATTAAACAATAAATTATATGAAATCTGTAAAAGTAATTATTGCAACTTTGGCTTTAGGCCTAATCTCAATTGCTGGTGTTGCCGCACCTAAAATTGTCAACTTAAACAAGACAACTAGTTCTATCGCTTGGTTAGCCAAGAAGGTAACTGGAGAGCACAATGGTACTGTAGGAATCTCTGCAGGCGCTTTAAATGTAGATGGAAACAAATTAATCGGAGGAAACTTCACCATTGATTTGAAAACCATTAAGGATTTAGATATCACGGATGCAGGTTACAACCAAAAATTCATTGGACACATCTCTTCTGGTGATTTCTTCGAAGTAGAAAAATTCCCAACGGCTTCTTTCGTCATCACTAAGGTAGCAGGTAATCAAGTAACTGGTAACTTAACCGTAAAAGGGATCACAAAATCAATCACTTTCCCAGCAGAAATTGCGGTTAAAGGCGGTAAAGTAACTGCGAAGGCAAACATTACGATCGATCGTACTGACTTTAACATCCGTTACGGTTCTAAGAAGTTCTTTGAATCAATTGGTGATAAGGCGATTTATGATGATTTCGCTCTCACAGTGTCTTTAGTTAGTGAGTAATTTCAAAATGTAATCTCTAAAACTGCCTTACGACAATGTTTTATGAGATTACATTTTGAAATTTCACACTACTATACGAACTCTTTCGCTCTCTTAATTAGGCGCAGGAGTAAAAGAATTTGAATTATTTATTTGATAAATTATCAAGGCTTATTCGCAGAAAATATGTCGTAGACCATTTTCTGGAGTAAGCCTTGAAATTTACCATTCACCATTCACCATTCAACTTATGTCTTTAATTGACTCATTATCGTGGCGCTATGCCGCAAAAAGAATGACCGGAAACAAAGTTTCCGCAGATAAAATTGATTCTTTATTAGAAGCAATCCGCCTTTCAGCATCAGGTTTTGGTTTACAACCCTATAAAGTGTTAGTAATCGAAAACCCAGAATTAAAAGCAAAAATTCAACCAATCGCTTATGGTCAACCACAGGCTGTTGAATCATCGCATTTATTGGTTTTTGCAGCTTGGAATGATATTACTGAAGTTCAAATCGATGCTTTCATCCAATTAGTAGCTGATACACGTGGTCTTTCACTAGATATGCTAGGGGATTACCGTGGTGCTATTGCTGGTTCATTATTAGGTCGTCCGGTAGAGGCGAAAAGACATTGGGCAGCACGTCAAGTTTATTTAGCGATGGGTACAGCCCTTGCGGCGGCGGGTGAATTACAAATTGATTCCACGCCAATGGAAGGATTTATTCCAGCGAAATTAGATGAATTACTAGGCTTAGAAGCTATGGGATTACATTCTGTATTGATGCTAGCCGTAGGAGAACGTGATGCAGCTAATGACTTTATGGCAAGTGCAGCCAAAGTTCGTTATGCAAAAGAAGATTTTGTGATTAATTTTTAATCCACTTCAATACCTAATAAAAAAGGCTCCGAAATCGGAGCCTTTTTTATTATAGGTCAGTAAGAGATAAGATAGGTTTCAAATCAAGCTTTTTACCCTCATCGAGTAATAAATCCCAACCAGATTCGAAATCATTCCGAATCAAACCCTCTAGGATGGCTTCGCGCATGGCAATTTTTATTAAGCCAATTTCGCGGCCGGGACCTATATCAAAAACTTGCATGATCACTTCTCCAGAGAAAACTGGCTGGAAATTACGCAAAGAATCACTTTCTTCAACTTCTTTTAATTTCGCTTCTACGATGTCAAAATTGCGCAAATAGCGTTTGACTTTATCTCCATTTTTAGAGGTAATATCTGCCCTACATAAGGTCATCAAGGCCTCCAATTCCTCACCTGCTTCAAAGAGCAAACGCCTCAAAGCCGATGCAGTAATTTCTTCTTTAGACAAGGCGATGGGGCGCAAATGTAGACGGACGAGTTTTTGAACCAATTTCATTTTCTCGTTCAAAGGTAATTTCAAGCGCTTGAAGATGTTAGGCACCTGACGGGCTCCCATATCTTCGTGTCCGTGAAAAGTCCAACCTTTTCCTTGAACGAAACGTTTGGTTTGAGGTTTGGCAATATCATGTAAAATGGCTGCCCAACGCCACCAAAGATCATCCGTGTTATCTGAAATGTTATCTAAAACCTGCAACGTATGGTAAAAATTGTCTTTATGCCCTTTACCATCTTCCGTATCAACACCTTTCAATTTCATGAACTCAGGAAAGATGATAGGCAATAGGTCGCAGGCATCCAATAATAAAAAACCATACGATGGCTTTTTACATAAAATAATCTTGTTCAATTCATCCGAAATCCGCTCCATCGAAATGATTTCTAAGCGGTCTTTCTCCGTTTTCAGGGCTTCAAAAGTCTCAGGAAAAATATCAAAGCCTAGCTGAGCCGCAAATCGAACCGCACGCATCATGCGCAAAGGATCATCCGAAAAAGTGATACCGGGGGCAAGAGGTGTTCGAATTAGTTTGGCTTTTAAATCGTCTACACCATGAAATGGATCTAGTAATAATCCCCAATGAGCCTGGTTCAATTGAACCGCCATGGCATTGATGGTAAAATCTCGGCGGTTTTGATCGTCTTCTAAAGTTCCCTCTTCCACCACTGGCTTGCGTGAATCGCGGTTATAGGATTCTTTACGAGCACCGACAAATTCTAGATCCCAATCATCGACTTTGATCATTGCCGTTCCAAAATTCTTAAATACCGACACAGCGTGCTCTGGTAAATCAAATTCTTTAGCCACTTCTAAAGCCAAATCAATCCCAGAACCGATACAAACCACATCAATATCCTTGCATTCACGCCCTAAAATAGCATCGCGCACATATCCACCAATGACGTAACAATCCAATCCCAAACGATCAGCTGCTACACCGATTTTTGAGAAAATAGGATCCGCTACAATCTCCGTCCCTTCTTTCATGCTATCCTCTAATTAATTTATAATCGCCATGTAGGCCTAATTGTACAATTTTACTCGCTTTTTTTACTGCCCCCTCTCCTGCTGGATTCTTTAATATCCCGGCCACTCCAGCCACAATAGAAGGCGCAATGCCTGCAAAATTAAGCGGAGATGGCTCGCCTGAAAGGTTAGCCGATGTAGATACAATTCCTCTTTGGTAGCGATAAACTAAGCCTTTACAGAACTCATCCTTCAAAAGTCGAATGGCAATACTTCCATCTGGGCCTAGTAATAAAGGGCTTACATTCTTCCCTTTAGGATAGATGACCGTCAATGGATCTTCCGCAAATTCCACTAAATCCCAGGCGATTTCAGGCACCTGCTCGACATATTCGCTCAATTGCTCCATTTTAGAAATCAATAGAATCAAGCCTTTATTAGCTGGTCTATTTTTTAGTTCCAAAATTCTCTCAATCGCCTGCTCATTCCGAACATCACAGCCTAAACCCCAAATCGTGTCGCTGGGATACAACAACACTCCTCCGGATTTTAAAGTTTGAATCGCCTCGTGGTACATATTTTGCATAATAGCGACAAAGGTAAGATTAATTTATTCATTTCTGAGCATGAGAGGCAAGGTTTAGAGCGAATTTAGCTACCTTTGTAGATTGACAAATCAGACCATTTTTAATGTCGACTATTCAACAAACATTACAAGAACAACTAGCTAAAGGACTACACGAATTATTTAGCATCGAGGTTTCCGAAATCGTTTTACAAGAAACGAAAAAGGAATTCGAAGGTGCCTATACTCTAGTTGTTTTCCCTTATACAAAACAAGCTGGAAAGGCTCCTGCAGCCATTGCAACGGACTTAGGAAACTATTTACTCGCTAATTGTACCTTGGTAAAGGCATTTCAAGTGGTTCAAGGTTTCTTAAATATTTCAATTCACGATTCAGCTTGGTTAGGTTTATTATCAGCGGTGGCATCCGATAAAAATCCATTTCAAATCGAGTCGAAAGGCGAAAAAATTCTCATCGAATACTCTTCACCTAACACGAATAAGCCTTTACACTTAGGCCATTTAAGGAATAATTTTCTGGGTTTTTCTGTGGCTCAAATTTTAGCAGCGGGTGGATATGAAGTAGTTAAAACAAATTTAGTGAACGATCGAGGTATTCATATTTGTAAATCAATGCTGGCTTACCAGCTTTTTGGCAAGGAAGAAACTCCCGAATCGACTGGATTAAAGGGCGACCATTTAGTAGGAAAATATTATGTGGCCTTCGATGTGGCTTATAAGGAAGAAATCGCCGATTTAAAGGCTAATGGACTCGAAGAAGAACAAGCGAAAAAACAGGCTCCTATCCTATTAAAAGTGCAAGAAATGCTCTTAAAATGGGAACAGGGTGATGCGGAGGTGATGAAATTGTGGAATGCGATGAATGCCTGGGTATTTGCTGGTTTTGAGAAATCTTACCAAACCATGGGGGTTTCTTTTGATAAAATTTACCGCGAATCGAATACCTATTTATTGGGAAAGCAGATTGTGGACGAAGGATTAGCCTCTGGGGTATTTTTCCAAAAGCCCGATGGCTCTGTTTGGATTAATTTAGAGGCGGAAGGATTAGATGAGAAATTAGTCTTGCGTAAGGACGGCACCTCCGTTTACATCACTCAGGATATGGGAACGGCCCAATTAAAATACGCAGATTTCAAAGCTAGCCAATCGGTTTATGTTGTGGGAAATGAGCAGGATTACCACTTTGAAGTGCTTTTCCATATTTTGAAAAAATTAAATAAACCCTTCTCTCAAGGTAATTTTCACCTCTCTTATGGCATGGTGGATTTACCTAGCGGCAAAATGAAATCCCGTGAAGGAACGGTGGTAGATGCCGATGATTTAATGGCGGAGATGATTCAAACGGCGAAAGATCGCACGCTAGAATTAGGGAAAATTGATGGTTTCACGGAGGTGGAATCAAACGAATTATTCCATAATCTTGGATTAGGTGCTTTGAAATATTTCTTATTAAAAGTAGAGCCTAAGAAAAGAATGCTATTTAACCCAGAGGAATCCATTGATTTCCAAGGAAATACGGGGCCATTTATTCAATATACTCATGCTCGGATTTGTTCGATCTTACGCAAAGCTGGTACGATTAATCCAATAAATACAGATTCAGAATTAGCAAGCTCAGAACAAGAATTAATCTACCTACTGGGTGAATACAAGGCAATAATAGCTACTGCTGCGGCGAATTTTGCACCATCAGTCATTGCAAATTATGCTTATGATCTTGCTAAAACTTTTAATAAGTTTTATAATGAGATGACTATTCTTTCAGAAGAAAATGAGGTGAAACGAAACATTCGAATTATCTTAGCTGACCTTACAGGTAAAACAATTCAGCATGCCACCTCGTTATTAGGAATAGTTTCACCTAATCGTATGTAATTTGAAACGTAAATATATTTACCTCACCATTTTAATTATTATCATCATGATCGCAAGTTTTATGAAAATCGGATCGTTATTAACGGCTTTGGCCCTACCATTCACCCAAAAAACAGTCTTAAACAGACCAGAAAAAATGGAAATCACAGCAGCTTCGAATTTCCACTCCTTCAAAATGAAAGGTATTGATGGAAAAGAAATTGACTTCTCGCAATTTAAAGGCAAGAAAATCATCGTATTAAATACAGCCTCTAAATGTGGTTATACACCACAATATGCAGACTGGGAGAAATTCCACAAAGAAAACAAAGACATCGTGATCTTAGGTTTCCCTGCTAATGAGTTTGGTGGACAAGAGCCAGGATCAAATGCGGAAATCTCCTCTTTCTGCTCTCTAAACTATGGCGTTTCCTTCCAAATGATGGAAAAAGTAGTTGTGAAAGGTTCAGAAAAATGTAACTTATATCAATGGTTAACAGATAAGTCGAAGAATGGCTGGAATGAAAAAGAGCCTAGCTGGAACTTTTGCAAGTATGTGATCAACGAAAAAGGGGAATTACAAAACTTCTTTGCTTCAGGAATCAAACCAAATAGCCCTGAATTTTTAGCTGCTATAGGTAAGTAATAATGAATAGATGGGTAGATGCGGCAAGGCCTAGAACCTTACCGCTAGCAGTGGGAAGTATATTATTAGGTAATTTTCTAGCTTATTCTGCAGGAAAGTTTAATCTATTGATTGCCGTACTTGCCACCTTAACTACCCTATTTTTACAAATACTTTCCAACTTCGCGAATGATTTAGGCGACTTCTCTAACGGAGTCGATAATCAAGATCGAAAAGTGGCTTTAAGAGCTGTTCAAACAGGAAAAATTAGTCAACAAGAGATGAAAGCTGCTGTGATTTACACGGCAGCTTTCTCATTTATTTCTGGTATCTCCTTATTATTTTTCGGACTCAAGAATGCCCCCATTGAAGTTTGGAGCACATTTTTAGCCTTGGGAGTCGCTTCCATTGCTGCAGCCGTTGCCTACACCGTAGGAAAAAGACCATATGGTTATATGGGCTTAGGGGATTTATCTGTTTTTCTATTTTTCGGTCTAATCGGCACACTGGGAACTTATTACTTACAAACCTTTACTTTAAATGTAGCCATTCTTTTCCCAGCCGCAGGATGCGGATTTTTGTCAGTAGCCGTGTTGAATTTGAATAATTTACGGGATATCGACAATGATATCAAAACGGAAAAAAACTCTATTCCGGTTCGCATAGGTAAAACGTTCGGATTTTATTACCAAAAAGCACTCTATATATTAGCCATTGCCTGCTTCTATGCCTATCCTTTTGTAGCTGGGATGAAAATAGGTATAAATCAGCAATTACTTATCGTAGGTATTTATCCGATCATTCAACTTTTCCGCGAACTACACTCAGAGATGAGCTCTGAGCAAATAGACCCCTATTTGAAAAAAACGGCGTTGAGAACCCTATTTTTAATTATCGTTTTTGGGGTCATCCAAATTTTAACAAGCCAGTAATTTCGCTTATTTTTACAAAAAATAATAGCGAAATGAAATTCAGAATTTGCCTACTAGTCTTCGCCTTTGTAGCAAGCAGTTTATCCTTATCAGCACAGACAACTGAAATCAATTACTTGGAGATTGGTTTAAATCAGAATAAATCTGGCAACTATGCAGATGCCTTACGCAATTTCAGTTTGGAAATTGAAAAAACGGCAGCCAATCCTAATCCAATCGCTTATTATAACCGAGGATTTGCAAAATACAATTTAAAGGATTTCCAAGGCGCTATTTTGGACTTTAATAAAGCCATCGAGTTAAAGCCCATGTACTTCGAAGCCTTTATTGCCCGCGGCCAAAGCTATAGCAAACAAGATAAACATCCCTTAGCCATTCAAGATTATAACGAAGCCATTCGTTTAAATCCTTTAGAGGGAACGGCCTATTTTAGTCGCGGAATTTCCAAAAACAAAATTGAAAGCTACCGAGCAGCCATCACAGACTTTAATAAATCATTGGAATTAGTACCCGATTATGCCCCCACACTAGCCGCTAGAGCCGAAAGTAAATCAAAATTAGGGGATTTTGCGGGAAGCATTGAAGATTATAATAAGGCCATCGAAATTACACCAAAGCGCACGAATTATATGTCCGGACGTGCCTTTGCAAAAATGAAAACCAATGACTTTAAGGGAGCATTAGCAGACTTCTCTGAGGTGCTAAAATTAAGTCCCGAGAAAGCTGATGATTGGTATTATTCTGGTTTGTGCAAAACTCAATTAGAAAATTACCGAGGCGAAAATGGAGAGAAAGGCGCATTAGAGGACTTCAATAAAGCTTTAGAATTAGATCCGGAGAAAATAGAAGCTTTATATGGTCGAGGATTCGTAAAAGCGAAGCTGGGGGACCAAAGAGCTGCGATGGAAGATTTTACTCGGGCTATTGATTTTGGCAATAATGAAAATGCGAAAATTCTCTATACAGCGAAACTTGGCAAAATTCAATTAGACGAATTACGTAATGGTTTAGTGGATCGCACGAAAATGACAGATATGAGTGTGGAAAGGGCGGAAGTATTTTTTCACCGAGGATTAGCTAAATCAAAATCTGGAGATCCTAAAAATGCGATGGATGATTACAACAGAGCCATTTCACTTCAACCTACCTATGCTGAAGCCTATTTTCTGCGAGGAGTAGCGAAATCATCTTTAGGTGATCAGCGTAATGCCATCCAAGATTGCAGTAATGCCATCCTTTTAAATCCCAAATATGCAGAAGCCTATTTCATTCGTGGAATCATAAAACTAGCTCTTAATGATTCTTCTGGCTGTTTAGACCTAAGTAAATCCGGAGAACTCGGCTATGCAGGAGCCTATAATGTGATTAGAGATTTTTGCAATTAAAAAAAGGCCTTCGATAATGAAGGCTTTTTTTTTAGTCGAATCTTAAGTGTTTTACCGATTCGCCAGAATTCGCTAATTCTTCCAAGGCATCGATACCGATTTGTAAATGTTTATTCACAAAATTGGCTGTGACATTCTTATCACTTGCATCCGTTTTAACCCCATCAGGAGTCATTGGATTATCAGATACTAATAATAAGGCTCCATGTGGTATCTTATTCTTAAAACCGACCGTAAATATCGTGGCAGTTTCCATGTCAATTCCCATCGCCCGAATATCAGATAAATAGGTTTTAAATACTTCATCATGCTCCCAAACACGGCGATTAGTCGTATAAATTAAACCAGTCCAATAATCTAATTCGTGTTTCTTAATCATGGAAGAAACGGCACGCTGCAAGCGAAAAGAGGGTAAGGCTGGCACTTCTTTAGGCATATACTCATCTGATGTCCCTTCTCCACGAACTGCGGCTATAGGTAAGATCAAATCCCCCAAAGCCAAATTCTTCTTCAAACCACCGCATTTCCCTAGAAAAAGAACCGCTTTAGGACTAATGGCAGATAATATATCCATCACGGTAGCCGCCATAGGTGAACCCATCCCGAAATTAATGATTGTTATATTATGCGCTGTTGCAGTCTGCATCGGACGATCCTGACCCAATATTTCAACGCCAAATTTCTCCGCAAACATATCTACGTAATTCTTGAAATTAGTCAATAAAATATATTGCCCAAATGCATCTGAATTCGTCCCCGTATACCGAGGCAACCAATTCTGAACAATTTCCTCTTTCGTTTTCATATTTATACGCTTCTTTGTGATGAATTAATTAAGCAAAAAGATTAATTTAGAGCTTATATTGATAAAGATGACAACATCTCCGGATCTAAACCTAGTTTTTCCTGCCTATTCTCACAAAGTAAAGAAAAATGAAGGAAAACTATATATTTTCGAAGAGATCTCTACTAAATATCGATTACTTACACCTGAAGAGTGGGTCAGACAACATTGCATTAATTATTTAGTAAAACACTTGAACTATCCCGCCAGCCTATTTCAAATTGAAAGGGGAATGAAGGTAGATAAATTGAACAGACGAACTGATATTCGTATATATAATGCTCAAGGAGAGGTTTTTATGTTAATTGAATGCAAAGCTCCTCAGGTAGAATTAAACTTAGAAACACTACAACAAATTAGTCAATACCAAAAAACCCAACAAGCTAATTATTTAGTTATAACCAATGGACTTCATTACCACATTTTCAACAAATCATCCGAAATCCTAAGCGATTTCCCCTCCTATTCATGAAAAAGATTATCATTCTGTCACTCGCTTTATTATCACTAACAGCTACAGCACAAAAGAGACCTGCACTCGTTGTAGGCATTGTAGTTGATCAAATGCGTTATGATTATTTAAATAGATACTACGACCGTTATTCTAATAATGGGTTTAAACGCCTCATGAATGAAGGTATGAATTGTACGGATAATCACTATAATTACGCTCCTACGGTGACGGCAGCTGGACATGCTAGTGTGTACACAGGAACGGTTCCTGCGGTTCACGGCATAGTAGGCAATGAATGGATAGAAGTCTCTAACGGAAAAAAAATGTATTGTACTGATGATTCTACCGTTCAAACCGTAGGAAGCAAAAGTAAGGCGGGTATTATGTCCCCTAAAAACCTTTGGACTTCTACCATTACGGATCAATTGAAAATGGCACAGAATTACAAATCAAAAACAATTGCCATTGCACTTAAAGACAGAGGTTCTATTTTGCCAGGTGGGCACACGGCAGATGCAGCCTATTGGTATGACTCTGCTGATGGGTACTGGATAAGCTCGTCCTTTTACCTGAAAGAACTGCCGACTTGGGTTCAAAAATTCAACCTAGAGGGTCGCCCTCAAAAGCTCGTTAGCCAAGGATGGAATACACTTTATCCGATCTCTACTTACACGAGATCAGCTGAAGATAATAGCTTGTATGAAAGTAAATTACCAGGTGAAAAAACGCCGACTTTCCCACATGACTTAAAGGGAGGAAATGCATTAGAAGTTCTTCGTACAACCCCCTATGGCAATACACTAACAAAAGATTTTGCACTAAAAGCGATTGAAGACGAGCATTTAGGAAAAAATGGCACGACCGATTTTTTAGCGATAAGTTTTTCATCACCAGACTATGTGGGACACTCTTTTGGACCCCAATCTATTGAATTAGAAGATACCTATTTGCGTTTAGATCAAGATATCGCTGAAATTTTAAGCTATTTAGATGCCAAACTAGGAAAGAATCAATACTTAGTGTTTTTAACGGCGGATCATGCGGTGGCAGAAATTCCTGCTTACATTCGAAGCAAGCGTATGCCGGGTGGTGTGTTTGATAACGGAAAAGCGATTAACGATGTGAAATCGGCTCTAAAACAAGCTTTTGGCGAGGTGGATATCATTTTAGGAACCGATAATTACCAAATATACCTGAATCAGGCTAACCTAGACAGATTACAGATTTCGAAGGAGGCTGTAGGCAAGGTTTTGGAAAAATCATTCAAAAAACAACCTGGTTTTGCTGAATTAGTGGACATGAGAGAAACTGCTTCCAGCCCAATACCTTCGCTTTACCGCGAAATGATTGCTAACGGCTACAATCAACACAGAAGTGGGGACTTTATGTATTTATTAAAACCTCAGTGGTTTTCAGGCAACAAAACAGGTACTACACATAGTAGTTTATATGCCTATGACACCCACGTCCCGTTATTATTTTTTGGATGGAATGTAAAACCTAGAGAAGTGAGTCAAAGAACGAGTATCAGTGATATTTCTAGCACCTTAGCCAATTGGTTAAAAATAAATGAACCCTCGGGAAGTATTGGTAAAGTAATTCAGTAAAAATATGAAAATAGCTGTTGTAGGAACCGGATATGTAGGTTTAGTAACTGGAACTTGTTTCGCAGAAACAGGAAACCACGTTACTTGCGTAGATATCAATGAAGAGAAAGTAAAACAAATGCAGGCTGGTATAATCCCTATCTATGAACCTGGTTTAGAAGATTTGTTTAAAAGAAACACCGAAGAAGGGCGTCTGGATTTTACCACTTCTTTACAAGAGGGTATTGCTGGAGCAAAAGTCATTTTCCTAGCTCTTCCCACCCCTCCTGGCGCGGATGGTTCGGCAGATTTAAAATACATTTTGCAAGTGGCGGATGATTTAGGCCCACTCCTATCAGAATATGCGGTTATCATTGATAAAAGTACCGTTCCAGTAGGCACATCCGAAAAAGTACATTCCGCTATTGCTAAGCAGGCCAAAGTGGATTTTGATGTCGTTTCCAATCCGGAATTCTTACGAGAAGGTGTAGCCGTAGAAGATTTTATGAAACCGGATCGTGTCGTTATAGGTACGCAATCAGAGCGAGCAAAAGACTTGATGTCGCGCTTATATGCGCCCTTAGTTCGCCAAGGTAATCCGATCATCTTTATGGATGAACGTTCGGCAGAATTAACTAAATACGCAGCAAACGCATTTTTAGCGACTAAAATCACCTTCATGAATGAGATCGCTAATCTCTGCGAACTCGTAGGTGCTAATGTGGATGAGGTGCGCAAAGGAATCGGAACAGATTCTCGGATCGGAAAACGCTTCCTATTTGCAGGAATCGGATATGGAGGAAGTTGTTTCCCAAAAGATGTACAAGCTTTAGCTAAAACATCCACCGAGAACGACTATGAGTTTAAGATTTTGGACTCCGTGATGAAAGTAAATGAGAACCAAAAAACGAAGTTAATCCCCCAGATTCAAAAACACTTTAAAGGTGATCTACAGGGCAAAAAAATTGCCATGTGGGGCCTTGCCTTCAAACCCTATACCGATGACATAAGAGAGGCGCCGTCCTTGTACAATATTGATGCCTTATTAGGGCTTGGGGCCTCTGTAAGTGCTTATGATCCGGAAGCGATGAGTCATGTCAAAAATATATTAGGTGATAAAATCACCTTCACAAAGAATCCATACGAAGCCTTAGAAGGAGCTGATGCCCTTTTAATCGTTACCGAATGGCCACAATTCAGAACGCCAGATTTCGACCGAATGGATAGTTTATTAAAAAACAAAGTCATATTTGACGGAAGAAACTTATACGAATTAAACCAAATGGCAGAATTAGGCTACACCTATTATTCGATAGGCCGTCAAACGATAAAATAATATGAAAAGAGTTTTAATCACCGGCGGAGCTGGATTTCTAGGATCCCATTTATGCGATCGTTTTATCAAAGAAGGATATCACGTCATCGCGATGGATAATTTGATCACTGGCGATCTAAAGAACATCGAACACTTGTTCAAATTAGAGCACTTCGAGTTTTATCATAACGACGTATCTAAATTCATCCACGTACCTGGCGAACTAGATTACATTCTACATTTCGCCTCCCCTGCTTCTCCTATCGATTATTTAAAGATTCCGATCCAAACCTTAAAAGTAGGATCTCTTGGAATACATAATTGCCTAGGTTTAGCTCGTGTGAAAAATGCGCGCGTATTGATCGCCTCTACTTCAGAGGTTTACGGAGATCCTAATGTGCATCCTCAGCCTGAAGAATACTGGGGGAATGTGAATCCGGTGGGACCTCGTGGCGTTTATGATGAGGCCAAACGTTTTCAAGAAGCCATGACCATGGCCTATCACACCTACCACGGCTTAGAAACACGCATTGTTCGGATATTCAATACCTACGGTCCACGCATGCGATTGAATGACGGACGTGTATTGCCTGCCTTTATAGGACAAGCGTTGCGTGGCGAGGATTTAACGATGTTTGGCGATGGTTCACAGACGCGTTCGTTCTGTTATGTAGATGATCTAGTGGAAGGCATTTATCGTCTCTTATTGAGCGATTATGCGCAGCCGGTAAACATCGGTAATCCGGATGAGATTACGATCAAAGAATTTGGCGAGGAGATCATCAAATTAACGGGGACATCACAGAAGCTTATTTCCCTTCCATTGCCTACAGATGATCCCAAACAACGCAAACCAGACATCACCAAGGCGCGCAGCATTCTAGGCTGGGAACCTAAGGTTAATCGCGCTGATGGCTTAAAGATTACCTATGAGTATTTCAAATCGTTGACTAAGGATGATTTGTTTAGAATGGCGCATCATAAAACGTTTTAGTCGCGAAGCGACTAAAATGTTTTGTCAATGAGTAGTTGCTTCGCAACTTAGTCGACTTCGTCCTAGTCGCCTACGGCTTAGTCAAATAGTCCGGAGGAAATCAGTCGGAAGTCCGAAGGAAATCAGTCCGGAGGAACATATTTACTATACAACAAAAAAGGCGCAATCTGCGCCTTTTTTGTTAACCAACTCTCTACTCTTTACTCTATTATCTCTAATCTAAAACAATCAGTGAGTCGTTGCTTCGCAACTTAGTCGACTTCGTCCTAGTCGCCTGCGGCTTAGTCAAATAGTTCAGAGGAAATCAGTCCGGAGGAACATATTTCCTATACAACAAAAAAGGCGCAGATTGCGCCTTTTTTGTTAACCAACTCTATTCTTTGTGCTTTATTCTTTATAAAGACTCTTTGACCCTCTGACTAAAAAACAAAAGGGAGCAAATGCTCCCTTTTGTTTTGACTTAAAACTGAATTGGCAAAGCCAATTAGTTTTAGTTAAAGATATAACGTACACCAAACTGTGCTTGCCATCTTGATCCTAAACCAAAGCTACGTTGGAATGAATCTGTCAAAGGCACAGATGAAGTAGGGTTACCAGTATATCTGTAAGGGAAGTTGAAACTAGGCTTGCCAGTCGTTACATCATTTCCTGTGTAGTTTAATAAACTAGCACGGATAGCTGATTGGCCTAAGCCCCACTGTGGTGAGACATAGTTACCTAAGTTAAATACATCTAAAGTAAATTGTAATGTATTTTTCTTACCACCTACATTGATATAGAAATCTTGAATTACTTTGAAATCAAAGTTAGCTGACCAAGGTAATTCAGCACCGTTACGCTCAGCATATTTACCACGACGAGAATTCAAATAAGGATCTTGAGAGATAAACTTATCTAAATCTATCCATTGCTGTGCAGCAGTGTAAGTAAATGTCTGAGAAACGTTATAAGAAACAGCTAAGTCTTTTAATAAGATGTCTCCTTCTCCATAAGGAACATACATCAAGTCATTATTTTGACCATCACCGTTCATATCACCTGAGTAGGTATAAGAATAACGTCCTGCAGGAGCAACTGAATAGGTAAATCCAAACGTAGTTGCTGCTTTCTCATTCAAGTAATTCAACTTGTAAGATCCGTACGCATTGATACGATGTGCTTGCATGTATGATGAATAAGATGCTACGTTCTCATTAGGATCTCCAGAAACTACACGGTCTCTCCATTGTGACTGAGCGATAGAACCACCGTCATTTACTGAACGAGAATCAGAATTAGTGTATGATAAGGAAGCAAATAAGCCATTATCAAATGCTTTTGAAACCGTTGCAGTTAAAGCATAAGAATAACCTAATTGCGTATTCTTAATTAGAATCGCATCAGAAATGTTTGGATTTAAACCCGTATTTCCTGTTGTTGGAGCATTTAAGCCTCTAGTTCCACCATAAATTTGGTTATTTTTAGTCGAGCTAGGTAAACCATTAGCACCTAAAGTATAATAAATCACACGGCTATCAGAACCCACCGCTTTCACTTTCGAATCTGGTAAGTTTATGTTCTCTAAGTAAACAGCATTGATATCTTTTGTGTAGATACCTTCTAACGATACTAACCAGCCATTTCCTAAGCTTTTATCCAATGCTAAGTTAGCGCGGAATACTTGAGAGAATTTAAAGTTAGGATCAGTTACCGCTAAGTTATACGAGGTAGGAATGATTGAAGTTGCAACAGCTGGACGATATGCGTCTACGTTCGCATTGAAAGGGCGATTAGTCGGATTAGCCAAACGCTCTGATCCAAATAATACACCATTATTTGATAATTGATTTGACAACCAAACGTAAGGAACACGCCCTGAGAATACACCTAAACCACCACGAACCTGAGTCGTCTTATCATCTTTCACATCCCAGTTAAATCCGAAACGTGGAGACCATAAGGTGGTGAAATCTGGCAATTGATTTGTTCTTAATACCGTATTATTACGGAAAGTTAAGCTAGGAACATAAGCATTATTATACTTCGCATCGTCAGCTACTGGGAAACCAGTACCATCTGCACGAAGACCAAATGTTAATTTCAAACCTTTCGCTGCAGTGAATTCATCTTGCGCATACAATGATGCCGTATAACCTTTCATCTCCGCAAAAGGGAAAGTTGAGTAGTTAGACCAAGATTGTTGATATTGTAGTGCGTTTGAAACATCTGTATTAACAGATGCAATGAAATCATCTACTGATTTGAATTGGTAACCACCATAGTAATTAGGAGCAAAACCATTTCTAAATGCATTTGTTTCATACGCAGCACCTAAAGTAAATACGTGCTTACCTGCATAAACTGTCAAGTTATCAGATGCTTGGAAGATATCGGAATCCAAGATATTGTTTGCAGAGAATGGCTCGAAACCAAAAGCAGTAAGAGAGTTGTTGTTATTGTTTCCAATATCAACTGTAGGGAACGGAGTGTTGTTTACAGGTGATTGACGGAAGTCACGCATCTGAGTATAACCAACAGTTAAGTTATTCGCCACTGTAGAAGAGAACGTAGAGTTCAATTCAGCTATATACGAATCTAAATTATTGTTGATACGGTATAAAGATCCTTGAAAAGGTAATACCGTAGCAGAAGGATTACGTCCTCCGTTTAATGATCCAGATGAAGATGGAGGAACATCAGCGTATGAACGAAGGTAGTTGTATTTCAAGTTAAATTTGTGCTTGTCAGAAATATTCCAATCAAAACGAATGTTCGCCTTTTGTGAATAATTCTTTCTATCCCAACCTTCATATGCACCTGGATCGTAGTTAAACTTCGATTTCAGTAGGCTTTTGATACTTTCCAATTGTTCAACAGTTGCAACAGATTGGTTAGCGGCATTAGAACCACCACGTCTTGCGATAAAGTTAGAACCTGGCTGAGTTTGTAATTCCTGCTCGAATGAAGCAAAAACAAATAATTTGTTCTTAACTAAAGCACCACCGATACGACCACCGAATTGACCTCTAGCGAAGTTACCATATTGGTTAACTACATCGCCAATCTTGTTTCCTACTTGGTTTTGGTCTGTACCAAAATAGTAAGCAGAACCAGTCCAATCATTTGTACCTGATTTCGTTACTACGTTGATGTTAGCACCCGTTGCCATACCTTGACGTACGTCATAAGGAGCAATTAAAACTTGGAACTGATCAATCGCATCTACTGAGATAGGAGAAGCACCTGCTTGACCACCAATCGTAGGGGATAAAGCGAAAGCATTGTTAAAGAACGCACCATCAACGGTAACGTTATTATATAATGCATTACGACCTGCAAAGTTTAAACCATTTGCACGTGGATCTAAACGAGCAAAATCACCTAATGAACGGTTTAATGTAGGTAAGGTAGTGATTGAACTATTAGAAACTGTTGTAGCAGCACCCGTACGACCTGAGTTAATCACAGATGAACGAGACGCAACCACCCTAACTTCTTCTAATTGAGCTTGATTTAATTCTAATTTGAAATTCTGGCTAAGCTCTTGAGCTAAGGTTAAAGAGATTCCTGTTTGAACAGATTCTTTGTATCCTACGAATGAAATAGTCACTTTATAAGGACCACCTACACGCATGTTTACAATGTTGTAACGACCATCACCACGAGTAGATGCACCGTAACGTGAACCCGTAGGTTCGTGAATTGCGATTACCGTAGCACCTGGTAACCCTTGTCCTTTTTCATCCACAACGGTACCCGACAAAGCGGATGTTGTAGACCCTTGAGCAAAGGCTTGCCCAACAGGTAGTGCCATAATAAAAGCAAAAAACGCTCCTAATAACACTGATTTAGTAATAAACCTTCTTTGCATAAAATTGAAATTTAGTTATAAAGTTAATTAAGTAATGCAACCGCAAAATAAGGGAGAAAAATCAAATACTCCAAAATATCTTTAAAAAGTATTTTGCCTTTTATCGGGGTAATTGATTGATATATAGGACTAAAATGTAAAAAACGTGCAATAACCTAAGAGAAGCAGCCTCTTATAGTCCTATAATCTGCATTAATTTAACAGAAACTTAATTTTTAATTATTTAAAGAATAATTTTGCAGTAGAAAAAACACATCATGTCAGAAAATATCAAATTAACTTCATTTAGCCACGGCGCGGGTTGCGGATGTAAAATATCGCCACAGATTTTAGATAAAATACTAAAATCAGACAAACCCAAGGCTAATCACCCCTTATTATTAGTCGGAAATGAGAGTCGGGATGATGCAGCAGTATTTGATTGGCAAAATGGCGAGGCAGTCATTTCGACGACGGATTTTTTCATGCCAATTGTCGATGATCCTTTTGATTTTGGGAAAATTGCAGCCACTAATGCCATTTCTGACATATATGCCATGGGTGGAAGCCCTTTACTGGCCATTGCGATTTTAGGCTGGCCTATTGATAAGTTAGCACCTGAAATTGCAGCGCAAGTCCTAGAAGGTGGCCGGGCGGCCTGTGCAGAGGCAGGTATTCCTTTAGCCGGTGGTCACTCCATCGATTCTCCGGAACCAATTTTTGGTCTTGCTGTAACAGGTAAAGTTCGTAAAGAACATTTAAAGCAAAACGATACGGCCACTAAAGGCTGTATGCTCTATTTAACAAAGCCATTAGGCGTAGGTATTTTATCTACAGGCCAAAAGCGAGGTATCGTTAGCCCTGGCGATTTAGGCCACGCAGTGAAGCAAATGAGTACTTTGAATAAGTTCGGAGAGAAGCTTGGGCCTTTGAGCTATGTAAAATCGTTAACGGATGTGACTGGTTTTGGTCTTTTCGGTCACTTGGTAGAAATGGCGAATGGATCAGGTTTAAGTGCTAAAATTGCTTTTGAAAATCTACCGCTTCTCCCTAATATAGATCATTATTTAGACCAAAAGTGTTTCCCTGGTGGCACTGCTCGCAATTTAGCGAGTTATGGAGATCGCCTAAGTGAGGAATTCTCTGAACGCCAGCGCTACATTGGAGCAGATCCCCAAACATCGGGAGGTTTATTAATTGCAGTGGAAGCTGAGCACACGGCTGAATTTGAAGCCTTTGCAAAAGAAAATGGATTTGATTTAAGTCCCATTGGCGAATTAACGGAGCCAAAAGAAAAAGCTATATACCTTTCCTAAATGAAATTATTTTATCGCGCACTAGGAGAAACAGGAACACCGGTAATTATACTACACGGAATTTTTGGCACCTCTGATAATTGGCTAGGATTTGGAAAAGCGATATCAGGGGATCACCGGGTTTTTCTTTTGGACCAAAGAAACCACGGCCAATCTCCATGGGATGACGAATTCGATTACCAAGTGATGGCAGCCGATCTTTTGGAATTCATTCAGGAACATCAATTAGAAAATCCAATCCTCATTGGTCACAGCATGGGAGGCAAAGTGGTCATGCAATTCGATTTATTACATCCAGGCCTTGCTAGCCAAATTGTCATCGTTGATATTGCGCCTAAATTCTATCCGGTGCACCATACGCACATTTTAGAAGGATTAAATAGCTTAGATTTAACCACACTGGAAAGTCGACAAGCAGCAAATGATCATCTGAAACGATTTGAGGAAAACGAAGGAGTTCGTCAATTTTTGCTTAAAAATCTCTACCGAAATGCAGAGCAACAATTCGCCTGGCGCATCAATCTGAAAGTTATCACTAAAAACATCGACGTGGTGGGTCACGAATTATTCGTTCCTAACGCCTCAAATACGGAAACACTATTCATTAAAGGAGCAGATTCCCATTACATTCAACCCGAAGACGAGCGATACATTGCAGAAATTTTCCCTAATTTTGAAGTGGTAGAAATTCCTGGAGCTGGCCATTGGGTGCAAGCAGAACAACCTGAGCTATTTTTGCAGGCGCTTCAATCGTATTTATGAAAATTTACCTCATCCCCTGTCCGATTGCTGAAAATACGTCCTCCGATGTATTGAGTCCACAAATCTTAACGGCCCTTCAGCAGACAACGCATTTTTTAGTCGAAAATGTACGTACGGCCAGGCGATTCATCAGTGAATTAAAATTAGGGATTATAATAGACGAATTGATTTTTGAAGTACTAGATAAGGATACCGAAGCTAAAACGGTTAAGAATTTTTATGAAAAACATAGTTCTGTCGAATATATCGGCGTTATTTCCGAGGCAGGGTGCCCTGGCGTTGCCGATCCTGGCGCCTTAGCGGTTTCCATTGCTCAGCAACTAGAAATTGAAGTTATACCTTTAGTAGGCCCCTCTTCCATCCTATTAGGCTTGATGGGATCTGGTTTTTCTGGCCAAAGTTTCGCCTTCATTGGCTATCTTCCTATCGACAAAGCCGCTCGCATTCGTAAAATCGAACAATTAGATCGAGATGTGGCCAAATGGGGTCAAACTCAAATCTTTATAGAAACTCCTTATCGAAACAATGCCCTGCTAGAAGATCTGATTGCACAATGTGCGCCGGATTCCTTAATTTGCATTGCCTGCGAAGTGACAGCGCCTGATGGATTTGTTCAAACAAAGAAGGCAAGTGATTGGGCCAAAAACCAACCAGATTTACACAAAAAACCATGTATATTCCTTTTAGGCAAATAAATAACGTATGATTTTCCACCAAGCCTTCACCGTAAACCAATTTCGAGAAAATACCTATATCATTTGGGATTCTCAGGGTATTGGCATTATCGTAGATCCGGGATGCTACACTTTTGAGGAGCGCCAAACCCTAAAAAGCTTCATTGAAGAAAAAAACATTACGTTAACACATATTCTCAATACCCACGCGCACATTGACCATGTTTTAGGTGTGGAGTATTTTAGACAAGAATACAAGATCCCATTTTACCTTCATCCAAAAGATGAACCTTTGCTTAAAGATTCAGCGAATCGGGCTCAAGTGTATGGTTTTCCTCATTATCAAGCTTCTGAGGTAGATGTTTGGTACGAGGACAATCAAATTCTACAGATTGGCGAAATGGAAATCAAGATTTTATTCGTGCCAGGTCACGCGCCTGGACACGTGGCATTGTATTTTGAAAATGAAGGTCTATTATTTGATGGAGATGTGTTATTTAGACAAAGTATCGGTAGAACTGACTTCGCTTTATGCAATCACGCTGATTTAGTTCATAGCATTCAAACGAAATTATATACCTTACCTGAATCAACGATTGTTTACCCTGGACACGGGGGAAGCACGACCATAGGTCAAGAAAAAGTATCCAATCCATTCGTAAAAGCATGAAAAAAGAAATCCCTAACCTATTAACGCTCGGCAATTTGCTGGCTGGCTGCATCGGACTTTGGTTCGTGATGCAAAGCGATTTAGTGAGTGCCTCCTATTGCATCTTCATTTCACTCATTTGTGATTTTTTCGATGGATTTTTAGCGCGTGCTTTGCAGGCTTATTCAGAACTAGGAAAACAGTTGGACTCTTTGGCAGATATGGTTTCTTTCGGGGTATTGCCCGCTTTTATCTTGTTTTCTTTAGTGGAACAAAGCTGCGGGACACAATGCACCGTCGGTTTATTCGGATTCTATAAGCCGTTTATGGTTTTTGCGTTGGTATTGATGTCAGCCTATCGTTTGGCAAAATTCAATATTGATACACGCCAAAGCGATCAATTCATCGGAGTCCCTACCCCAGCCAATGGCCTTTTAATTGCTTCTTTACCTTTAATTTTGCGCTTTCAACCAGAATTCAGTTCGTATATTCTTCAGTTCCAAGGCTTATTAATCTATGCAGTCATCATGAGCTATCTTATGGTCTGCGAATTACCACTTTTAGCATTTAAGTTTAAAACCTGGGATTGGAAAAGCAATCAAGTAAAATTCATTTTCCTTATTTTTTGCATTGCTGCCCTTGTTATGCTTAAATTTGCAGCAATTCCGGTTTTAGTGATAACATACATCCTGCTGTCCGGCCTTATTTTCCTTTTAAATCCCAATAAATAATGAAATTCTTAGCTGAAATCAACGTAATGCCTCAAAAAGAAATCCTTGATCCTCAGGGAAAAGCCGTACTTATTGGCTTACAAAACTTAGGTATTAACCAAGTGGCTGGCGTTCGTATTGGCAAGCATATCACATTAAGTGTGGACGCATCATCCGAGGCTGAGGCAAACGAGGTAGTAACTAACGCTTGCAATAAGTTATTAGCGAACTTGATTATGGAGGAATTTGAGTTTACGTTAACAGCTCAATAAGATCTTAAAACTGGCCTGTGTGCAATAAAACCAGCGTGCAGGCCTCTTCTGTTAGAATACCCACTTGTTCTAATTCCTTTTCCAAATCCGGATTTTCAGTTCCTGGATTGAATATTACACGTCTGGGTGATATGGCTTGAAGATAGTCAAAAAGACCCTCCTGATTCGCAGGGGCTACATACAAGGTAACTGTGTCGATATCTTTCAACAAAGGTTGATCTTGTTGAATAATGAGACCTAAGACTTCCCCTTTTTTTATTCCGACAAGTGAAACATCGTGCTTATGTTGCAATAATAATTCGGTGGCGATATAGGCATATCGACTCGGATTCGTACTCGCACCATAAACTAAGACCTTCATTAGAATAATTTTTCAGCGATGGCGCGAACGCTATCAGACTTACTCATCGTATAAAAATGCAAGGCAGGAACACCAGCTTGAATTAATTCCTTGCCTTGTTGCACCGCCCATTCAATACCTAATTGCTTGATTGCCGCGTTATTTGCACATTTACGAGCCTCAGAAACAAATTCATTGGGAATTTCTAAATGAAAAATCTCCGGCAGAATCTCTAATTGACGCTCAGTTGCTAAAGGTTTTAATCCTGGGATAATAGGCACTTTAATGCCCATTTCGCGGCATTTTTTAACAAAATCAAAGTATTTCGAATTATCAAAGAACATCTGCGTCACGATATAATCTGCACCCGCATCTACTTTTTGCTTCAAGTAACGCAAATCTTGGTCAAAAGAAACCGCGTCAATATGCTTCTCTGGATAACCAGCAACCCCTATACAGAAATTCGTAGGTAAGGATTCCGTTTCTTCGTGCAATAATATTCCTTGATTCATTGCCGCCGCTTGCGCCACTAATTCGTTCGCATAAGCATGCCCGCCCGGTTTAGGTGTAAAATGGCTTTCTCCTTTTTCTTGATCACCGCGCAATAATAGCACGTTTTCGATCCCTAAATAGTGTAAATCGATTAAGAAATCCTCCGTCTCTTCCTGCGTAAAACCACCACAAATAACGTGAGGTACTGCTTCGATTTGAAAACGTTGAATGATAGACGCACAAATCCCTAAAGTCCCCGGACGCTTGCGGATAGGAATACGCTTAGAAATGCCATCCACGACTTTATCGACATATTCTTCGCGATGGTACGTCACCTCAATAAAAGGTGGCTTAAACTCCATTAAAGGCTCAATGTGCGACATTAACTCGCCCAAGTGTTGGCCTTTCATCGGTGGAATAATCTCGATCGAGAAAAGGGTTTTCCCAGCCGCTTGCTCAAAATATTTCGTAATCTTAGTCATAATTCAAAACCGGGCTTAACCATTTTTCGATGTCGTCTAGGGACATGCCTTTACGTTTCGCATAATCTGTTACCTGGTCTTTGGCAATCTTACCTAAACCAAAATACGTACTCTCCGGATGTGAGAAATAGAATCCAGACACCGCAGAGGCCGGATACATCGCATAACTCTCCGTTAATTGAATTCCAATTTGCTTCTCCGCATCCAATAATTCGAACAATCGCTTCTTTTCGGTGTGATCGGGGCAAGCCGGATAACCTGGAGCAGGACGAATGCCATCGTATTTTTCTGAAATCAACTCCTCATTGCTTAAATGCTCTTCAGAAGCATAGCCCCAGAATTCCCGACGAACACGCTCGTGCAATAATTCAGCAAAGGCTTCCGCTAAACGATCCGCTAAAGCCTTCACCATGATCGAATTATAATCGTCATGTTCTTTTTCGTATTTGTCCAAAAGCACTTCAATCCCCAGACCCGTAGTAACCGCAAAAGCACCCACATAATCTGTTTCTCCTATACTTAATGGTGCTACAAAATCACTTAAACAGCGATTCGGCAGGGTACTTGCTTTCTGGCCTTGCTGGCGCAAATGGTGTAACCACTGACTCTTATCAGAAGATTCATCCTTCATTTCAATCTCATACGAATTCTGCTTGTGCGAACCATGCTTTTCACAGGCCACTTCTAAGGCCTTCTCAACGTAATCATGTAAAATAATATCGTCACCTAGTGAATTGGCTGGGAAGAAACCCAAGGCTGCCTTCGCTTGCAGCGATTTATTCGCAATAATTTCACTCAATAAGGATTGCGCATCATCAAACAATTTCTTCGCCTCTATTCCTACCACCTCGTTATCAAAAATACGCGGGTATTTACCTGATAATTGCCAAGTCGAGAAGAACGGTGTCCAGTCGATGTATTTGGCGATTTCTTCTAAGGAATAATCTTCAAAATACTTCACGCCCAAGAAGGATGGCTTTTTCGCTTTAAATCCCGTCCAATCAATTCCACTCGATTTTGTCCGAGCCTGATCGATGGATAGGTAATTTTTCTCTTGTTGACGAGCTGCATGAGCCGTTCTCAATTCGGCGTATTCCGTTTTAATCTCGCTAAAGATTTCTTGAGAAGTTAATTCACTTTGCAATAAACGACCCGCCACAGGTACAGAACGGGAGGCATCTAAAACGTGAATCACAGGTCCTGAATAATGAGGATCAATTTTTACGGCCGTATGAATGCGGGACGTTGTGGCCCCTCCGATTAAAAGAGGAACTTTGAAACCAAGTCGCTCCATTTCTTTGGCCACATACACCATCTCATCTAAGGATGGCGTAATCAGACCCGATAGACCGATAATATCAACGTTATGCTCTTTCGCTGCCGCTAAAATTTTATCACAAGGCACCATCACACCGATATCGATCACCTCGTAATTATTACAGGCCAAAACAACGCCCACAATATTCTTTCCAATATCATGCACATCGCCTTTCACTGTTGCCATTAATATCTTTCCGGCGGAAGAACTCTCCCCACCTTGTTTTCCTGCCTCAATAAACGGCAATAAATAAGCTACCGCCTTCTTCATCACCCGCGCAGATTTCACGACCTGAGGCAAGAACATTTTTCCTTCTCCAAACAAATCCCCCACCACGTTCATTCCATCCATTAAAGGACCTTCAATCACCTGAATCGGGCGCTCCACTAATTGACGCGCTTCCTCAACATCTTCATCAATAAACTCCGTCAATCCTTTAATTAAAGCATGCTGTAAACGCTTATTAACCGGTTCTTTTCTCCAAGCATCATCGATAACTACCTCTTTACCAGCCGATTTAACTGTTTCTGCATAGGTCACTAATTTCTCCGTTGATTCTGGATTTCTGTTTAATAAAACGTCCTCGCATAAATCACGTAGCACCGCATCAATATCATCGTACACACCTAATTGGCTGGCGTTAACAATTCCCATATCCATACCTGCTTTAATCGCATGATATAAGAAAACCGTGTGCATGGCTTCCCGAACTAATTCATTACCCCGGAAGGAGAAAGAAATATTAGAAACACCACCAGATACTTTCGCGTGGGGTAAGTTCTCTTTAATCCATTTCGTCGCGCGAATAAAATCAACCGCATAATTATTGTGCTCCTCAATTCCCGTCGCGACAGTTAAAATATTCGGATCAAAAATGATATCCTGAGCAGGCAAACCTACTTTATCGACTAAAATATCATAGGCTCTTTTGCAAATCTCAATACGACGCTCGTAGGAATCGGCTTGCCCCGTTTCATCGAAGGCCATGACCACGACGGAAGCTCCGTACATCTTCACCAAATTCGCAGACTCGATAAATTTCTCCTCCCCTTCTTTCAGCGAAATCGAGTTAACCACCGATTTACCTTGCACGCATTTCAAACCTGCTTCGATAACCTCCCATTTCGAGGAGTCAATCATAATAGGTAAACGCGCGATATCAGGCTCAGACATTAATAAATTCAAGAATTGCGGCATCATCTTGACGCCATCAATCATTCCCTCATCCATGTTGATGTCCAAAATCTGCGCTCCTCCATCCACTTGCTCACGAGCCACCGAAATAGCTTCTTCAAACTTTTCTTCCCGAATTAAACGGGCAAACTTCTTCGAACCCGTCACATTGCAACGCTCACCAATATTGACAAATCTGGTCAATGCGGTAATCTCCAAGGGCTCTAAACCAGATAATTGCTGATTATCGTTAGCCTCAGGAATTACGTGAGGCTTATGTTTCGCGGCCACTTCTGCAATGGCCTTAATATGCGCTGGAGTCGTTCCGCAACATCCTCCAATAATATTCAGGAAGCCGTTCGCTAAGAAATCATCGATAATTGACGCCATTTCTGCAGGCGATTGATCGTATTCTCCCATTTCATTCGGCAAACCCGCATTCGGGTGAGCAGAAACTAAGAAAGGGGATTTATCATTCAAGGTCTTCACGTAAGGACGCATTAAATCTGCACCAAGTGCGCAGTTTAAGCCAACCGAGAGTAAAGGCATGTGAGAAACAGAGGTCAAGAAGGCTTCGGTGGTTTGGCCGGATAAGGTACGTCCAGACGCATCCGTAATCGTACCTGAAACCATCACAGGTAAATAAGGCTTCGAAGGATCCTGCTTAAAGTATTGATCGATGGCGAACAAAGCTGCCTTCGCATTCAAGGTATCAAAAATCGTTTCAACCAAGAGTAAATCAGCCCCACCATCTACTAAACCACGAATTTGTTCGGTATAAGCCTCGACTAATTCATCAAAAGTCACCGCTCTGAAACCGGGATCATTTACGTCTGGAGATAAGGAAAGCGTACGATTTGTCGGCCCAATGGAACCAGCCACATAACGGGGCTTTGATGGATTCTCTGCTGTAAACTCATCCGCCACTTCGCGCGCAATTTTCGCAGACTCGAAGTTTAATTCATACACTAAATCCTCCATGTGGTAATCTGCCATGGCAATGGAAGTCCCAGAGAAGGTATTCGTTTCGGCAATATCAGCCCCAGCCGCAAAGTATTTTGCGTGAATTTCTTTGATTACATCCGGACGAGTAATCGATAATAGGTCATTATTTCCCTTTACTTCGTGTGGAAAATTCTTAAATCGTTCACCCCGATAATCGGCATCCGTTAGATTATATTGTTGGATTAAAGAACCCATTGCGCCGTCAAGAATTAAAATCTTTTCGCGTAATACGTCTTTTATATTCAGTTTTTGCATGTTTTAGAATGATTTTTGGACTAAGATTTATGCCAAAAACCTAACAAATATACTGCTTATCAGGCTAAATGAGGCCCATTTTCAAAATTTTTTCTACATCTTCCGGAGAATCAATTCCTATAGTTTCAAATTGCGTTTCAATGGCCTTAATTCGAATACCATTTTGAACCCAACGTAACTGCTCTAAAGATTCCGCCAGCTCTAAAGAAGTAGGCCTTAAAGCACTTAAACCGGGCAAAATATCTGCCCGATAAGCATATAATCCGATGTGTTTGTAAAAAGTATGCTTTGCTAACGAATCTTTAGGATCCACACCTCGTAGAAAAGGAATCGTTTGACGCGAAAAATACAAAGCATGCCCTTCTTCATCGCAAACAACTTTGGGAGTATTTACATTAAAAAGCGTTTCAATGTCTGTGATTTTCTTGATCAGCGTTAAAATAGGTGCTCCGGAAGCAAATCCTGCAGCGACCTCTCTCAGTTGTTCGGGCTCTATAAAGGGTTCATCCCCCTGAATATTAATGACATAATCCACCGATTCGCCTAATCGACTCAATACTTCTGCACAACGATCCGTACCGGTCATGTGGCTAGTGGATGTCAACATCACTTCTGCACCAAAACCCTGCGCCACATCAAAAATGCGTTGATCATCTGTCGCAATAACAATTCGATCAAAACCTTCCACCGCCTTGACACGCTCATAGGTACGCTGAATCATCGGCCTTCCGCCCAAATCTACCAGCGGTTTTCCAGGGAAACGAGAAGACGCGAAACGAGCCGGAATAATCGCGACTACTTTTTTGCCGTGCAACATAAAAATTACGTTTATTCGATAGAATTTTGCCAAATTTGCACATAATTTCCAAACTTTCGCGCCTTTGTCCACATTTTTCGAACATTCATTTACTGAACCTATCTGGAGTATCCGCTATTGGGGAACACCGAATAAGCCCCTTTTGTGGATTGAAACAAGAGGAAATGGTGAGGCATTTTGGCATTCATATGATGTCAGTACAAAAAAAATGGAGCTTTTAGGAAAAGCACCAGCAGACTATGCTCAACTAAACTTTCAATCGGGGGACGAAAATCAGGCGATTTTCATCAAATTACAGAAGAGTAAAAATCCGGGTTTGGAAGCGATTCAAACCTATTCTTTACGCCCGATTCAGCTTCTGAAAGAAGAAAAACCGCGCGCATTAAACTCTGAAAGCCCTTTCAACTTCAAAACTCCCCAACATTACGAAGAAAGTCAAGACTATTTCAAAGACTTTCAAGCTTTCTTTAAACAACAATTCAACGAAAACATTGCGAAAGGATTGGATTATTTTGAAGGTGAGGATAAGCTAATATTTTCTTATTATCTTTACGATAATGGCTGGAAAAACTACCTTCGGGTATGCAATTTAGCCTTCGAGACCTTAGTACTAGAACTAATCGCAGAAGGGGATGCCATCGGTTACCACACCTTTACGTTGCTCAATGATCAATTGATTTTTGTAAAGGACAAAATCAAACTAGTTATTTATGAAAAATTATAAATTAACTCTCATTTTAGCGTTTATATTGGGCTTAAGCACCAGCTTGCAGGCCATTACGCTCGATTCTTTAGGCTTAAAAAAAGAAAACAACAAGACCTATTTACTTTTCAAAGTAGGCCCTAAGCAATCGCTATTCTCGATTTTAAAACGCTATAATTTATCTCTGACAGAATTCAAGGCTGCTAATTCAGAAGTTGAAATCCCAGTGAAAACAGGCGAAATCGTATATATCCCATTGCATTACTTAGAGGAAAGCAATCCTGCCCCTAAAATGGCGGAAGAAAAAGTAGCTGATGCCCCTAAAATGGATGCTCCTAAAAAAGCCGAAATCCACATTGTAGCCAGTAAACAAGGACTTCTTTCTATTGCTAACATGCACAAAGTGACTATGGCAGAATTGCGTAAATGGAATAATTTAACTTCAGATCGTTTGCAAGAAGGTCAACGCCTGATTGTTTCTGACCCATCCGCTTCTAAATCAACCATTTCTGTAGATAAGACTAACCTATTGCCAGCGAAAGCATCTACTACAGATCCTGCAGCCGAACCAGCTGCACCAGCAGCTCCAGTTAAAGAAAAAGGTCCAGAAGATATTAAAAAGAAGATTGAGACGGGTATCGCTGAATTAATAGACGTACCGGATAATTCAGGTAAATTCTTAGCCTTACACCGAACTGCTCCTATTGGAACCTTGGTTTTAGTGAAGAACCTTACGAATAACCAAAGCATTTGGGTGAAAGTCATTGGTCGTTTACCCAATGGAGATACGAAGGTGATTATCAAACTTTCTCCTAAAGCTTTTGAAAAATTAAATGCAGTGGATAAGCGCGTGAGGGCTGAAATATCTTATTTATTACAGTAGATTTATGACAAAGAGAAAAAGGCCAATTACAGCTGGACACGTAGTTTTTGAAATATTTTTTATCTTATCCTATCCTTTTATAGCCGTATTCTCCACGGCGGTGACTATTTTGGTGTGGGTCTTTTCCATTCCATCAAGAATTATCGCTTTTTTTAGTCGCAAATGATCCACGAAAAAATAGCGGCCATCTTAGATGAGAAATTCGCTTTTTTCAATCATCCGCGTTTTATTGAACACGATCCTATTCAAATCCCTCACTCCTTTTCTCGACTACAGGATATTGAAATTATGGGGTTTTGGGTCGCTATTTTAGCCTGGGGTCAACGAAAGACAATTCTTCAAAACGCACGTCAACTCATCGATTTGATGGATGGATCCCCTTATGATTTCATTCTAAATCATCAATCATCGGATTTAAAGCGATTTGAATCTTTCAAACACCGAACCTTTCAGTATTCAGACACGCTCTATTTTATCGACTTTTTTCAAAGACATTACAAAAGCAATAATTCACTAGAATCGGCGTTTACGCATGGCTTACAAGAGGGTGATTTAACGATTGAAAATGGACTTAATGGCTTTTATTCCTATTTTTTCGATTTGGAATGGGCGCCAGAAAGAACAAAAAAACACATTGCATCCCCTAGGAAAAACTCTGCTTGCAAACGCATCAATATGTTTTTGCGTTGGATGGTGAGAAAAGATGAGGCAGGAGTTGATTTTGGGCTTTGGTCCAGCATTAAAGCATCTCAATTAGTTTGTCCACTCGACGTACATGCCATGCGCACGGCTAGTCAATTAGGTTTGATGAAAGAAGAGAAGGCAAACTGGAAAACGGCTTTGGCACTAACTGAAACACTACGTTCATTAGATCCTAATGACCCCGTTAAATATGATTTTGCCCTTTATGGAATGGGTATCGAAGATAAAACGCTATGGAAATAAGAAACAAAAATACGGGGGACTACCTTGTTATCGATCCTCAAATAGGAGCCAGTTTAATCGAATTACATATTTCTGGTCTATCACTCATTGACCTGCCGGGAAGCGAAAAATATCCTTTAAAAAGCAATACCTATCATCCCAGCTCCTTATTGACGCCTTGGGTTAATCGAGTGCGTAATGGTAATTATTCCTTCAAAGGCAAAAATTACCAATTACCCATTAACGAACCGGAACTCGGAAATGCCATCCATGGTTTACTGGCTAGGGCAGCTTTCGATGTGGTCACAGCCTCCGAAAACTCCATCACCCTGAAACACGTTTATTCTGGCGAAGAACCCAATTACCCCTTCCCTTTTACGTTCCGTTATACCTATACATTACAAGACTCGGGGACTTTAGATATCACCTTCGAGGCCGAAAATACGGGTACGGGGCCTCTCCCTTTTGCTTGTGGCTGGCACCCCTATTTTTCTTTTCCTGACACGTCTGCTGGAGATTTAGAGATCAAGTTCAAACCGATTAGCCGTTTTTTATCAGACTCCCAAATGATCCCTTTACAAGAGGAAAATCTACTCGGGAAACAACATTTTAAATTTAGTAAAGAGAAAATCGATCATGTTTTTCGATTAGAACCTCAGGAGAAGCACGTCACCGAATTTATGGATACAAAGCATCAGAGATCCTTGTTTTTAGAGCAATCGTCCATTCAATTCCCTTTCTTGGTGGTATTTCAACCAGAAGGCTATACCTCGGTTGCAATTGAGCCCATGACAGCGAATACGGATGCCTTTAATACAGGAGATGGACTGATTGAGTTAGCTCCAGCAGAGGTCTTTTCAGGTCAGATCCGTTTATCCATAGGAAAATAAACCATTCAAACAGCTTTTTTGTACCTTTGTCAGATGAAGTTAATTTCACTTATTATTTTGCTAAGCTTATCTGCTTTATGTCCCACATTCGGGGAATCGAAAGCAGATTCGACAGCTAATAAATGGAAACAAGTGATGACCTCAGGAATCAACTTAAATCAATCTAGTTTTAGTGATAACTGGAAAGGTGGGGGTACAAATACCTTGGCCATTGGATGGTATTTAAATCACACTGCCAACGTTTCAAATGAATCCTGGCGATTAAATTCAGACCTAAATTTACAAGTAGGTTTTCTCCAAAACCGCACCCAAAGTCTCCGTAAAAACATCGACCGAATTGCTTACGAATTTAAAGCGGGTTATCGAATCAGCCCTAAATGGGACTTTTATGGCTCTACTAACTTTCAGACTCAATTCTTTAATGGATATGAATATGGAAAGAAAAACAAAGCTGGCGTTGCGGTTGACTCCTTAATTTCGAGTCTCTTTGCCCCTGCCTATTTAACCTCCTCCATGGGTCTAGAATACCATCCGGATAAATCCTTTTATACCCGAATAGGTATTGGTAGTTTACGCCAAACCTTTGTCTTCGATCAAGCCATCTCCAGAGCAGGATTATATGGCCTAGAAAAGCCAGGGGACAATATTAGAAATCAATTCGTCTTTCAGTACCTGGTCAACATAGACAAAGATGTGTGGGAAAATATCAACGTAAAAGCACGGTATTCAGCCTTAATCGATTACTTCAGACTAAATCTCTCTAACAGTATCGTACACCGATTGGATGCGAATATAACCATGAAAGTGAACAAGTATGTCAGCACAAATCTGCAGATCGTATTATTCCGAGATTATGACCAGGATCCTAGTTGGCAATTTTCTCAAGTCCTTTCGATGGGACTCGTTTACCGAATCGAAAAATAGTTATTTCTTTCTATTCAGATGACGATCATACAGCATTTGAATGATTCCATCTTTCAATCCTAAATCAGGCACTAAAATCGTTTTACATCCACCTAATTCCATCGCAGTTAAATAGATGGAAGCTGCCGGAACAATCACGTCAGCACGGTCCGTATTAAGGCGTAATTTATTCACTCGATCTTCAAAAGAAAAAGAACCCACATAGGCTGCCATTTCAAATAGCGCATCAAAACTCATTGATTTTTCCTCTGGTGAAGGCTTGGAAAGGTTTAATAATTTTGCGATGTTTCCACCCGTTCCAATGGCTTCAATATCCCCAGAAATCATACTCATTTGCTGGGCAATCCAATTGCGCATCTTTTCCCAATCCCCTTCTTTTTCCGTACCTTCTAATAAACGAACGGAACCAATTTTAAATGATCTAGAGGCTAACTTCACTCGATTGCTATAAATATTTAATTCTGTACTTCCCCCCCCCACATCAATGTGCAAATAATTTTTTTTAGGGTGCAATGATTGAACCACAACATCATTAATTAATTCCGCCTCTCGACTTCCATCAATTAATTGAATTTTCATATCCAAAGTCTTGTGAATACGCGTAATTATTTCAGACGAGTTTGAGGCCTCCCGCATCGCCGAAGTAGCGCAAATGGCATAATCTTTCACTTCGTGCAAGTCCATTAATAATTTATAGGCGTGCATCAACTTAAAGATTCTAACCTCTGATTCTGGCGAAATTAATCCATCGCTAAATACGTCATGTCCTAAACGAAGTGCAAAACGGACATATTCAATTCGTTTGAAACTAATCACACCCTCATTCTCTAAAACACTGGAGATTTGAAGGCGGGCGGCATTTGAACCGATGTCAATGGCAGCAAATTTCATGATTTGGCGGGTTTATGAAGGAAAAAACCATTGCCTTGAACTTCAAAAGTAATCTCAGTTCCTAAGACAAAAAGTAATTCTCTTCGATCTATAATGACCGGTATATTTTCAATTAAATACTCCTCGTCATTATCTGTTTTTGAATCAAAACCCAAAACGTAGGTTCCTCCACAGGTTCCTCCACGCATTCCCACGCGAAGAAAGGGCTCCGGAAACGTGATGAGTCGAAGGTTTTCTATGGCAGATTCCGTCAAATGCACTGGAGTATCTATTAACATGTATTAACGAGGATGACGTTATAAAATTAGCTAATTTTAATCTCGAAAGGTAAATAAAAGGACAATGACGTATAAAATACTTTGGGCTGACGATGAAATCGATTTATTGAAACCCTATATTTTGTTTTTAGAGGGCAAAGGATATGAAGTATTTACGGTTAATTCCGGTGCAGATGCCTTGGATTTAGTAGAAACACAAAAATTTGATATTTTATTCTTAGATGAAAATATGCCTGGCATGTCAGGCCTAGAAGTTTTATTGCACATTAAAAAAATCCGCCCTAACCTTCCGGTGATCATGATCACAAAATCAGAAGAAGAGGAATTAATGGAGGACGCCATCGGCTCTAAAATAGCGGATTACTTGATCAAACCATTAAATCCCAATCAATTATTACTTTCAGTCAAACGGATTTTTGACAAAAAAAGACTCGAAGAGGGTAAAACTAATATTACCTACCAACAAGAGTTTTTAGCCTTATCAATGCAGTACCAGGATCATTTGAATGCAAAAGAATGGTCAGAAATTTACGAAAAACTCATTTATTGGGAGCTTGAGATCGACACCACCGAGAATAAATCGATGGCGGAGGTTTTGAACAACCAAAAAAATGAAGCAAATGCACATTTCAGTAAATTCATTGAGAAAAATTACGAAGGTTGGTTAATGAATCCGAATACAGAAACGCCTGTTCTCTCGCATTTAATGCTTCGGAAACATGTATTTCCTAAAATAAATGACAAAAGTCCCTTGTATTTTATTTTAATCGATAACCTACGCTTTGATCAATGGAAAACGTTGGACAAATACATCCAAGAATATTTTCGATTAGAGTCAGAAAGCACCTATTTTTCCATCTTACCTACCACGACTGCTTACGCGAGAAATTCCATCTTTGCTGGTATGATGCCTTCAGAAATCGCTAAAAATTATCCGGATAAATGGGTTTATGATTTAGGGGACTCGGACGATGAAGAGGGATTCAATAAACACGAAGAATTTTACTTGCAGGAGCAATTAAAGCGTTTAAAAATTAACGCCAAAAGCTCCTATCATAAGATTATCCATCAATATCAGGGAAAACAATTAGTGGACAATTTTAATAAATTAGCCACCAATGATTTAAATGTCATCGTTTATAATTTCGTAGATATGCTTTCGCATGCACGCACGGACATGGCGATGATTAAGGAATTAGCTCCGGACGAGTCAGCTTACCGCAGTTTAACTGCAAGTTGGTTTCAGCATTCCCCCTTGTTTGACTTATTAAAGAAGATCGCTGAGAAAAAGGGTCGAGTGATTATCACCACAGATCATGGAATGATTCGAGTTCAAAATCCCATCAAAATTGTAGGGGATCGAAATACGAATACGAATTTACGCTATAAGCAAGGCAAGAATCTAAATTGGGATAATGCAAGTAAAATGATGGTTTGCAGAAAACCGGAGAACATTTTCTTGCCTAAACCTAATGTTTCTACGACCTACGTTTTTGCCAAAGAAGACAATATGTTTGCCTATCCCAACAATTACAATCAATACGTAAACCACTACCGAAACACCTTCCAACACGGGGGAATTTCTTTAGAGGAATGTATTATTCCGGTAATCTACTATTCGGGAAAATAGTTAGAGACTAGCGACATGGAAAATTTTACCACCTTCGCATTTGAGGATTTGACCGGGAACTTTAGCCATCGTATTATAATCATGACTAGCCATTATAATGGCCATTCCACTTTGATTCAATTCCTTAAATAATTGCATAATTTCTAAAGAAATCTCTGGATCTAAATGGCCCGTAGGCTCATCAGCAAGCAATAAAACAGGATTGTTTAAAATGGCGCGTGCAATACAAATGCGTTGTTGCTCTCCACCAGATAAACGATGAATACGCTTCGAAATCGAAGAGCTCATTCCTACCCGGCGTAAAACCTCCTCTATCTTAAAGCGAATCTCCTCTTTGTCTTTATGACCTGTGGCCTCTAAAACAAAAGACAAATTCTTCTCTACATCGCGATCTGTTAATAATTGAAAATCTTGAAAGACGAAACCTAATTTTCTTCTCAAAAATGGTACATCTGAACGCTTAATGGTATTCAAGGAATAACCAGCCACCGTTGCATTCCCAGATTCAATCGCTAATTCCGCGATAATACTGCGAAAGAACGTGCTTTTCCCACTCCCCGTTTTACCAATTAAATAATAAAAATCTCTTTCATTAATCGTTAAATTAATGTCTTCCAGCGTATTAACGCCGTCTTGTGAAATAGTTACTTGTTCAAAAGATAAAACAGACATAAGAATCGCCTAGGTTATTAAGAATTTACTTTTGCGTGATCGGCTAAAAATTGAGCTAAACCTGAATCTGTCAATGGGTGCTTTAGAAGTGCTAACATGGCAGATAAAGGACCTGTCATGACATCAGCAGCGGCTTCAGCACATTTAATAATGTGCATTGGGTGACGAACTGAGGCTGCCAAGATTTGCGTTTCAAACTCGTAGTTATCGTAGATCAACCGAATTTGTTCGATTAATTCAATACCGTCGTAGGAGATATCATCTAAACGGCCAATAAAAGGAGAAACATAGGTTGCACCAGCTTTTGCGGCTAATAGAGCTTGGCCAGCTGAGAACACGAGCGTGCAGTTTGTTTTAATTCCTCTTTCTGAAAAATATTTCAAGGCTTTAATTCCGTCCTTGATGATAGGAATCTTAACTACAATTTTATCGTCTAATTCGGCTAATTCTTCGCCTTCACGAATCATTCCCTCATAATCAGTCGCAATTACTTCGGCAGAAACATCGCCATCTACGATATCACAAATCGCTTTGTAATGACGTAAAACGTTGTCTTTACCTGTAATTCCTTCTTTAGCCATTAAGGATGGGTTTGTTGTTACACCGTCCAAAACACCTAAATCTTGTGCTTCTTTGATTTGAGCTAAATTCGCTGTATCGATAAAAAATTTCATAGGTCAGATTTTTAATAACAAAAAAATGGCAAATTCACCGCTACAACCGACCTACCCTTGCTTCGATCAAGACCTGGGGGATTCAGCGGGAGCTGGTAATTTGCCATCACAAAGATGACAAAAAAGGAGCTTTTTTCAAAATAAATATCGTTTTTTTGGAATAGCACCTTAACTTTAAATAATGAAAAAATCGATTCTATTTTTAAGCCTATGCTTTATGTGGGCGTGTTCTACTTCAGGGGAGGCTTGGTTAGAGGAAGCGAAAGCTCGCTTACAGAAAGGGGAAGCCGTTTCTGCTAAAGAAGCGCTTCAAAAATCCATTGAAAAAAATCCGGGTCTTGCTGAGGCGTATAACTTACAAGGCGTAATTCTATTTCAAGAAAAAAATTACCCGGAGGCGGAAGCGGCTTATCGTAAGGCTATTGAATTAAAACCCTCTTTATATGCATCTCAATTGAATTTGGGGGCTGTTTTGATGGAACAAGGAGTCTGGGATAAAGCCCTCGCTCCTACGGATAAAGCTATTGCTGCTCAGTCAGATTCGAGTGCCGGATACTTACAAAGAGGTATTATACAGGCAGCACTTGCTAAACCAATGGATGCAAAAGCGGATTTTACGAAAGCCATAGGCTTAGCGCCTAAAGAAATCAATGCTTACTATAACCGAGGAAACATTTTATTTCAGGAGGAAAATTATACCGCCGCCATCGCTGATTTTGCGAAAGCCGCGGAGATTAATCCGAATTTTGGGAAAGCTTATTATGCTTTAGGATTAAGTTATATCAAATCAAATCAAAACGATAAAGCCTGCCTAGCATTCAAGCAAGCACAAAAACTTGTTTATCCTGGTGCGGCCGAAGCCGTTAAAAACCTATGTCAATAACCATGAGAAAGATACAATTTATTATAGGGGCCTTTTTTTGCATCGCATTCTCACTTTTTACCTATTGGCAATTGAATGACCCTGATCCCATTTTATGGGTTCCTGTGTATGCCACAGCTGTTTTTACATCGCTGCAAGCGATGCGTGGAAAAACGAATCCTGAACTTTTAATTGTCTTATTCTGCTTATCTCTGTTTGCTGGCTTGCAATTATGGGTGGAAATGACGGCTTGGGAGGGATTTTTGACAGATGGGTTAAGCATGAAAACGCACAATCAGGAATTAGCTAGAGAGGCGGTGGGACTTTGGATTGCATCGGCTTCGTTTGCCTTGTTTTACGGATTAGAAAAAAATAAATAACATGTTAGATCTTGGTTTTGTCTCTGCGATTCTTCCGAATAAAAGTCTTTTTGAAGTTTTAGACTATGCCAAACAGCAAAATTTTGCTTGTATAGAAGTCATGTGCTGGCCAGCTTCGTCAAAGGATGCACGCAGGTATGCCGGCGTTTCGCATATTGCTGTAGATCAAATGACACACGATGATCTGCTAGATTTGAGAGCTAAACTTGCTAAGCATTCGGTAAAAATTTCTGCTTTAGGCTATTACCCCAATCCCCTTGACCCGGATGAAACGCAGGCCGCAATTTACAGAGAGCACATTAAAAAAGTCATTCAGGCGGCTTCCGTTTTAGGTATTGAGCGGGTGAATACCTTCGTGGGACGCGATTACACCAAGAATGTGGCCTATAATATCAGTCGTTTCGCTGAGGTTTGGCCAGAAATTATTGCCTTAGCTGATTCATTAAAAATCAAAATAGGCATAGAGAATTGCCCGATGTTCTTTACGGATGATGAGTGGCCGGGAGGAAAGAATTTAATGAGTACGCCTAAGATTTGGGACGAATTATTTACGATTATTCCGTCGGTGAATTTTGGCCTAAATTACGATCCGTCTCATATGGTATTCCAAATGATGGATTATACCTACCCTATCTACCATTATGCGGATCGGATACACCACGTACATTTAAAAGATATAAAAGTGTATCAGGAGAAATTAAATCGCGTGGGAATTCTGGCTAATCCCTTAGAATATCATTCGCCTAAAATTCCTGGTTTAGGGGACATCGATTGGGGGAAATTTATCTCTGCTTTGAATGATGTGCGATACCGAGGTCCTATTGTAATCGAAGTAGAGGATAAGGCATACGAGGGTTCAGAGGAGGATATTGACAAAGCGATTCGAAGTGCTAGGAATCACATTCAACAATTTTTACCATAAAAAAAGGGCTTCATTTCTGAAGCCCTTTTTCATTAAATTCAAGATTTATTTGCCTGGTTTAGCAAAGATAACTGGATCGATGGTAGGATTAATTTCAACCGAAACCGTTTCGACTGTCATCATGCCACCCATTGGGTTAGCTGTTTCGACAGTATAAGGGAAAGCCAAACCATTGACCATTTTATAGTTCGAGAAACTCACCTCAGAATCTACTTCTTGTCCATTTGCTTGAACTTTAGCCTGTGTCTTCACTACGAAATTAGTTGCCGTAGACACATACACCTTACTATCTTCTCCAGATGGTTTAGTGACTGTTAATAAATAGACATCAGCTCCATCTAATTTCTCCTTAGAAACTAATTCGATTTTATAACCGTCTTTTTTTGCATTCGTTAAAATCGAACCTAAAGTTTTCTGTGAACTTGCCATCTTTACTTGCTCAGAAGGCATATCTTCTGGCTCGCCAGTTCCACCCATCATCGCTGGACGATTCATCCAACCTTTGTCTCCATCGATAGCGGTGATGATTTTATTTCCCATCACTTCAATTTCAGTACGGAAAGATTTACCAATCACTAAGGATGTTTTACTTTCAATGTCCATTCCTTGTACATTGAACTTGTTTTTAACTACCGCCGTCTTAACAGCAGCCCATTTGTCTAAGCCACCCATCGCAGCTTCATGTTTCGCTAAAATTTCTTCTGTAGATTGCGCAGACGCAACAAAAGCGAAAAGCATTCCTGCCACAAGGCAGATTGATTTGATTGTTAATTTCATTTTACAGGGATTTATTCTCGAAAGTTAAGGTAAAATAGGATAGCTTGAATACCATTCATCCTATTTTTATGCGTGTTTCTTCGGAATTGATCTCATTACAATCAACCATCCTGTTAAAACGAGGATTGCGGCCATAAAAAAGGCCGCACCGGGAAATAAAATAGGTGCGCGTTCGGAAGCAAAGTAGGCAAATAGATTGGAGGCTAATAAAGGGCCAAAAATAGTCGTAATGGACTGCAAACTCGTTAATCCTCCTTGTAATTCACCTTGCTCATCTGCGCCTACTTGTTGGGTGATTAAACTTTGGAGCGCAGGGCCAGCGATACCACCTAAACCGAAGGGAATCATAAAGGCATACATCATCCACGATTTAGTAGCATAAGCGAATAAGAAAAAGCCAAATCCATACAACAGAAGGCCGTAAGAAATAGCGCGGATTTCACCGAGTTTTGGCATAATAATACGAGCCAAACCTCCCTGAACAATCGCTACAATTAAACCCACAAAGGCTAAGGAATAACCCACCTGATCCGGAGTCCAACCAAAAACCTTCATTGTAAAGTAAGACCAGGTACTCGGATGTACTTGACCGGCTAATTGAAGGCAGAAAAAAGCCCCCACTAAACCGGCGATTACCGGATATTTTGTCAAATTCTTTAAAGAACCGAGTGGATTAGCGCGCTTTATATCGAAAGGTCTTCTGTTCGATTTAGACAGTGATTCAGGCAAGATAAAATAGCCATAAATGCCATTTATCAGAGTTAAAGCGGCCGCGGAGAAGAACGGAATACGATCTCCATAAGAGGCTAACATCCCTCCTACCGCGGGTCCAATAATAAATCCAACGCCAAAGGCCGCTCCTACTACACCAAAATTCTTCGCACGATCTTCCGGTTTAGAAACATCGGCAATATAGGCTTGAGCCGTTGTAAAGCTAGCTCCGGTGATACCTGACATAATACGTCCGATGAATAACCAAAGAATATTTGGTGCAAAGGCTAAAACTAAATAATCAATTGTGAAGCCGAATAAAGAAGCTAAAATCACTGGACGCCGACCCACCTGATCCGAAAGTCCACCTAAAATAGGGGAAAATAAGAATTGCATGATGGCATAAGAGGCCATTAACCAACCCGCATATTGTGAGGCAACGGAAATATCCCCTCCTACGAAACCTTTGATCAAGGTAGGTAAAACAGGGATAATTAATCCAATTCCAAGAACATCAATTAATAAGGTAATGAAGATAAATCCTATAGCAGGATCCTTTTTACTCGCCATTGTATTTTAAATTAGGCTGCAATTTAAGAAAAAGGATATTGAATTGTATCTTTTAAAAACTGCTTACTAGTTTGGGCGCAAGATAAAGGTGTTTTTCCTGGATCGGGTACCGCATCTAATTCCACGATGGCAAATCCTTTGAATTTAATTTTATCCAAATTCGCAAAAACCTCTTCTAAATTCACTTTCCCTTGGCCTAATTCGACAAAGCGATAACGTGGCTCTGTTTGGCGGACATCCTTAACATGTAGAGAATGAAGTACTTTCTGGTATTTCAATACAGCATCGGCTGGATTACCACCGCCTTGGAAATAATGCGCCACATCTAAAAGCAATTTGATTTTAGACGGATCCATATGTTGAACAAGTAAATCTACCTCCTCGGGTGTTTCTCCAAACTGATCCATGTGGTTGTGGTAGGTGGCTTGAATGCCTAATTTCTTTGTTTGGGCACCGATTTCATTCATTACTTCTGCTAAACGAATTAAATCTTTCTCCTCTGGCTTCACTCCTTTTTTACGTAAAGAATTCGTTAATTGAATCGAAGTACCTCCTAAAGCTTTCACGAAAGTGGCATGCTTTACATGCTGCGCAATAGATGCGTCTACTTTAGCCGGATCAATTTCTACACTTCCGCTCGAAAACATGCACAATTGTAAACCTGATTGATCTATTAAAGCTTTTAGCGATGCCGGTGATTCTCCGTATTTAGCAAACGTATTCGCGCGCAATTGAATTCCTTTAAATCCCAAGCTAGCTATATCTTGAATGGCTTTTTCATCTTGTCCACTCCAGGTGATAGATGAATAGCCTAAAGAATAGGATTTTTTCGCAGCAAATAGGGAAATAGGAAGCGCAGCTGCTACCGAAAATAAAGAGGATTTTACGAGGAATTCGCGTCTAGTTGTCATAGGATGAGGTTTAATTATAAAAGTAGCAGGAACAGTTTATTTACTGTTTCCTAATTTTAAATAATCCGCTAACAAACTAAGTTTATCCGTACCGATATAATCCACTCCTATATCTAGTAAGGCCTGAAAACCTAAAAGTGAATCTGGCGTAGCCCATAAGCGCACTTTTCTACCATTTGCGTGTACTTTGTCGACGTAGGTTTTCAGTTTTTCTTTTAAAGCAGCAGGAATAGGTCCTTGACCATTCCAAAAACCAAATTTAAACATCGATTCACTCTCTAAAATCACCTTATTCGTAGGAAAAGGTTCATCTGAACGGCCATCAAAAGTGATCCAAACGGGGGATTCAATGTATTGAGCAGGTTTTGGTCGATTTCCAGAAATAACAATTCGAAATCCTTTTTTTTGCAAAAGAGCTGCGTAGGGTTTGAAGGCGGCAATAATTAAGGGTAATGTGGAATCCGAGGGGGTCTTCGAATCAATCAATAATTGATGAAAGTTCCCTTCTTTATTTGCCTTTAAAACCGCCACAATAGGGTCAATGTACAAGTTCTTTAAGGTTCTATTTAGTGCTAAGGAAGATCGCTCATGTCCCACTAATAATTCCCCATTGACCGCATACACATCCGCTTCTACTGAACCAAATCCTAGCTGAAACGCATCAAAAAATGGTCGCTCGTGTTCGTAATCGTTATGCGCATGCGCCTTTAACAGCGGACTTTGCGCGTTTAGGGCGAGTGACATTAAACAAAAAAGAGCGATTTTTTTCATTAGCCTTTTACATAGTCCCCTGAAGCAATGCGCGTTTTGGGGTCAATTTTTTTATTGTATAGATACGCATAGGTTTCGATTTCCTTACCTTTTAAGGTTACTTTCACTTGCTCGCGCACAAATAAACTCTCGTCTTTCTTCTCTGCATTATACTCCTCGTATTCATCTAAAACGTTCAATAATTTGATCGTATTAGATAATAAATACAATTCCCCCACCACTTGATCTTTCGCATTTTCCGATGGAATAATACCCGGATATTCAGCAACTTGGAACATTTGGCCTTGGTAAGTCGCCATGCCAATATAGTCTGAATTACGGGCAATTAGGCGATGCAAGTCATTACCGCAATCACGGCGCAACGTTCCGTAAACGAACAAATATTCTTCTACATTAGGCTCTGGAAGTTTCGCTTCTTCTAAGGTTAAGACCAAATCATCCTGCTCTACCACCGTTCCCTCTGTCAACAAAACATTGCCAATAATTCCCTCAAAAGGAGCAGAAACAATCGATTCCATCTTCATGGCTTCAATTATATATAGAGGTGCATTTAATTTCACCTCGTCTCCAGGTTTTACCAAAATACGTGATAAACGTCCTTGCAATGGGGCTCCAATATCTCCTTTAGCCTTCGCTTTCGCGTGTTGCGCACGTTCTACTTTGACGTTTTTATCCAAAATCTTAATCCGGCGCGCTTGTCCATTCAATTCAAATGTCACATTGCGCAGGCCAGATTCATCTGCTTCCGACATGTACAAGAACTTCACAATGATCGTTTTACCCTGCTCTATCGTGATCATAATTTCCTCATCCTGCTTTAAACCATAGAAGAAAGCTGGTGTAGGAAGGGCCGATAATTCGCCGAATAGGGCGGAGTTCTTGTAGAAATCTTCGTAGACTTTGGGATACATTTTGTACGATAAATAATCGTAAAATCCACCTTCAGCCTCCGAGAATTTCTTCGTAAATGCCTTAAAATCAGCATCAAAATCGATGGGCGCTAAATGATCGTTTGGTCGACCTTCGATAGCGTGCTCGCCTTTCAAAATAATCTCCTGTAATTGTTTCGGGAAACCTTGGTAGGGCTGACCTAAGCCGCCTTTAAAGAAGTCTTTCACCGACTCAGGGAAGGATAAAGTAGCGCCTTTGGCATATACATCCTCCGCCGTCAACGAATTAGCGGTCATAAAAATCGCCATATCCCCGACCACCTTAGAAGAGGGTGTCACCTTTATAATATCGCCAAAAAGCGTATTCGCTTCCGTATAATTTCGCTTCAATTGCTCAAACTTATCGCCCACACCCAGCGCAATCGCCTGGCCACGCAAGTTCGTATATTGTCCACCCGGAATCTCATTATTGTACACCTCAGCGGTTCCAGCCTTCAATTCAGATTCAAACGGCGTGTACATGGTACGCACCGCTTCCCAATAATTAGAGTATTCATTCAATAAATCTAAATCCAAATCAGAGGCCTTCGGATGTCCTTGCATCATCGCCACTAACGAATTTAAATTAGGCTGGGACGTCAAACCGGACATCGCCCCTAAAGCGCCGTCCACAATATCTACTCCCGCTTCAATTGCCTTCAAATAGGTCGCCGATTGAACAGAGGCCGTATCGTGTGTATGCAAGTGAATCGGTATGTCAACCGCCTTCTTTAATTCAGTCACTAATTTTTCGGCTTGGAAAGGACGTAAAAGGCCCGCCATATCTTTTATACATAACATGTGTGCCCCCGCATCTTCAAGCTGTCGCGCCATATCCACATAGTAGTGTAAATTATATTTTTCGTTCGTGAATAGGTCACCCGTATAGCAAATAGCTGCTTCTGCGATACCGGGAGTTCGCTCACGAACGGCTTTGATCGAAACTTTCATGGCGTCGATCCAGTTCAAAGAATCGAAAATACGAAAGACGTCTACTCCAGCTTCAGAGGATTTCTCCACGAATTTCTCAATCAAATTATCAGGATATGCCGAGTATCCCACGGCATTCGAGCCGCGGAAAAGCATTTGCAATAACATATTTGGCATGGCCTCGCGGAATTCTTCCAAACGCTTCCAAGGGGATTCTTGTAAGAATCGCATCGCTACGTCGAAAGTCGCGCCACCCCAAACCTCCATCGAAAATAATTGAGGGAAGGATTTCGCAAAACCGTCCGCAACGGCTAACATATCTTGTGTACGCACACGAGTCGCTAAAAGCGATTGATGTCCGTCACGGAAAGTGGTATCAGTAAAATATATTTGCTTCGCATCCCGGATGTGTTTAGAGAATTTCTCCGCACCCATTTCCGTCAATAATTGCTTATTCCCTTTCGGATATACTGACATGGGATCCACGTAAGGAATAATCGGAGTGCGGAAAGGAGTCGTTGGCTTAAATTTAACATCCGGATTTCCGTTGACGATCACCTCGCCTAGGTAGCGAATCGCCTTCGTGGAGCGGTCGCGAGTAGGTTTAAAATTGAATAGTTCTGGGTGGTTGGCAATGAATGGCACCGTACAATGGCCTTCTTGGAAGACTGGGTGCGTGATGACGTTGCGCAAGAACGGGATGTTCGTTTTTACCCCACGGATTCGGAATTCTGTCAGCGCGCGGTTTAAGCGTTCGGACGCACCGCGAAGCGTGCGGCCTTTTGCCGACACTTTCACTAACATCGAATCGAAATAAGGGGAAATTTTTACCCCCGGATACGAGGATCCTTCATCTAAACGAATGCCAAAACCTGCCGCATTACGGTAGGCAATGATGGTTCCAAAATCTGGTTTAAAACCATTCGCCGGATCTTCTGTCGTGATACGACATTGAATCGCAAAGCCCTTTAATGGGATATCTGCTTGGTTTTGAATGAAAATACCTGGATCGGATAATTTGTAATTTTGGGCAATCAGAATCTGCGTGCGGACAATGTCGATTCCCGTCACCTCTTCTGTGATCGTGTGCTCCACCTGAATACGCGGATTTACCTCGATAAAGAAAATATTCTCGTCTTTATCAACTAGAAATTCGACCGTTCCTGCGTTATAATAATTCACCGCCTTGCCTATGGAAAGCGCGTAAGCGTATAATTTTTGTTTTGTTTCTTCTTTTAAACCAAAGGACGGAGCGATCTCCACCACCTTTTGGAAACGTCTTTGCACGGAGCAATCGCGCTCGTACAAATGGACTAAATTTCCGTGTTGATCCCCTAATAATTGAACCTCTATATGCTTCGGATCATCAATGAATTTCTCGATAAACAAGGTATCATTCCCAAACGCATTTTTCGCCTCATTCTTCGCTTCTTGGTAGGCTTTTTCCAGTTCCTCCTCCGTTCTCACCACCCGCATCCCACGTCCACCACCACCGGCAGCGGCTTTAACCATCACCGGAAATTTAATTCGTTTCGCTTCTGATAAGGCCAAAGAATAATCCGACAAATCCCCTCTAGAATCCTCTATCATGGGCACATTGGCCTTCATGGCAGCCACTTTCGCGGCCACTTTATCTCCTAAAGCATTCATCGCCTCTGGAGAGGGACCAACGAAAACAATCCCCTCTTCTCTGCAGCGACTCGCTAAACCTACGTTTTCAGAAAGAAAACCATAACCCGGATGAATTGCATCAATTTTTTTTGATTTACACAAAGAAATCAATCCTTCAATATCTAAATAAGGCTTTAAAGGTTCGTCGTCTTTACCGATTTGGTAGGCTTCATCCGCTTTATAGCGGTGCAGCGAATAGCGATCTTCGAACGTATAAACGGCCACGGTGCGAATCCCTAATTCGGACGCAGCACGCATGATTCGAATGGCAATCTCGCCACGGTTAGCGATCAATAAACTGGAGATTTTCTTAACGTATGATTTTGGCATAATCAATCAATTATCGGATTCTAACAAAAATGCTAAATATATTGCGATAATTGTATTGATTGCCCTATTTAATTTGGTAAAACTTAAAAATTTACAATTATTATTGGGTTCCTTACTAAAAAAATAATTCTATCGGCTTCCTGCGAAATTTCTTAACTTGCAGGTCGAACAAAAAATCCAGTTGAATGAAACCCATTATTGGCATAACCCTAGGTGATTATAACGGCATAGGCCCTGAGGTAATCTTGAAATCCTTAGCGAGTCCACGGATCCTAAAGTGGTGTACGCCTGTGATTTATGGTTCTGCCAAAGTACTGGATTTTTATCGCCAAAAATTCGAATTAAAAGAGTGGTCGATCGATTCAATTCAAGATGCATCTGAAGCAAAATCAGGCGGAAGCTCTGTCATCAATTGCTGGGATGATTCTACCACCGTTATTGAACCTGGAAAAGAGACTAAAGAAGCTGGTAAAGCAGCATTTGATTGCTTAGAGCGCGCTTCAAATGACTTAGACCGCGGTTTAATCTCCGCAGTAGTCACTGCTCCAATCAATAAACACAACATACAATCAGAGGAATTTAAATTCCCGGGACATACGGAATATTTCACGGAACGGTTTGAGGCAAAATCATCGTTAATGATGCTAGTATCTGAAAATCTTCGGATGGGCGTAGCGACGGGCCACATTCCCTTATTAGAGGTTTCTAAGGCACTTAGTGCCGATCTTTTACGTACAAAAATTCAATTGTTCTTGAAGAGTTTGAAGGAGGATTTCTCGATTGAAAAACCACGTTTAGCGGTTTTGGGTTTAAATCCACATGCAGGTGACTCCGGACTTTTAGGACAAGAGGAATTAGAGATTATTCAACCTGTTGTAGAGGAATTCAGAAAAAAAGGGAATTTGGTTTTAGGGCCTTATTCTGCGGATGGATTCTTCGGAAAAGCTCAATTCAAAGATTTTGATGGAGTTTTAGGCATGTACCACGATCAAGGATTAATTCCATTTAAATACATTGCCTTCGATTCCGGCATCAATTTTACGGCAGGATTACCTGTTATTCGTACGTCCCCCGATCATGGTACGGCTTATGATATTGCAGGCCAAAATGTAGCAGACCCAGGTTCCTTCTTACAGGCTATGTTTTTAGCCTTAGATCTTGTAAAAAACCGAATGAATGCATAATAAGCAAGTTTTGATTGTCGACGAAGTTCATCCTTCTATGGCGGAAGGACTGACGAAATTAGGCTTCGAGGTAGAAACTCGTTTGGGATTGAGCGCGGATGAATTTCGCCGCATTTTACCCGAGTATACAGGATTAGTGATTCGTAGTAAATTCAAAATCACCGCTGACAAACTAGAAAATACGCATTTATCTTTCATTGCGCGCGCCGGTGCCGGTTTGGATTTAGTAGATTTGGATGCGTGTTCAGCACGCGGAATTGCTGTTTTTGCAGCGAATGAAGGTAATTCAGATTCCGTAGCGGAACACGTCATCGGCCAAATACTTTCTTTGGCTCACAAGCTTCATACTTCTGATACAGAGATTCGGCATGGATTATGGGAAAGAGACGGGAATCGAGGTTTCGAAATCAAAGGCAAAACAATCGGTATTATCGGATATGGAAATATGGGCAAGGCGGTCGCTTCGCGGCTTTCTGGTTTTGGATTGCGGATTTTAGCTTATGATAAATATGCGCCTTCGGTTGATTTTCCTGCTTCGCTCGAACAAATTTTCGAGGACGCTGACATCCTGAGCCTACATATCCCATTGACTTCTGAGACTCGCGGACTGGTCACACCTTCCTTTATCGAGTCCTTCAAAAAGCCTATTTTATTTATTAATAGCTCTAGAGGGCCTATTTCTCCACTTGAACCCTTACTGCAAGGTTTGCGTTCAGGCCAAATTAGAGGATTAGCTCTAGACGTATTACCCAACGAAAAATTGTCGACCTGGTCTCCCGTGGAAAAAGAAATATTTACCGAAATAGCCGCCTATCCAGCCACGATTTTTAGTCCGCACGTAGCGGGTTGGACAACTGAGAGTTATTTTAAAATCAACGAGGTTTTACTCGAAAAAATAAAAGCGCATTTTTCTTTATGAATTACCCCATTAATCTTGCTGAAAAACTGGGCTTCAACCAGATAAAAGAGGAAATTAAGCAAATTTGCTTAAGTCCAATGGGGCAAGAATATGCGGATAAAATGCGCTTTTCAGACCGTTTCCCTCTTGTTAAACAATGGGTGGAGCAAGTGGATGAAATGGGGCGAATTTTAGGGGAGCACGGCGGTGAATTTCCGCAAGTGGATTACTTCGATTTGCGCTCCTATTTAAGCCCATTGGCATTAGAAGGTCATTATTTATCAGCAGACGAATGGAGGGATTGGCAGCGAGCTTTGAGCGTATTATACGAAAGCATTCGCTTCTTTGCGGCTACCGATGCATCTGAATACCCTGAAATACAAAAGATTACTCAGCATTTTCTAGCGAAAGGTGCAGAAAGCAATGGGGATTTCAGACAAATTCTTCCAATTATTCAAGATTTAGATCGAGTTTTTGACACGAATGGTCAAATCAAGGAAACGGCCTCCCCTGCTTTAGGCGATTTAAGACGTAAACGCATAGCCGAAGAACAAGGGCTTCGAAAGAAACTTGATTCGTATCTGAGTCAGGCGTACAAAGAGGGCTGGGTGAGTAAAGATTTTTCCCTGACTGTACGGAATGGCCGAATGGTGATTCCTTTAGCGGCGGAGCATAAACGCAAGATCAAAGGTTTTGTTCAGGATGAATCTGATACCGGGAAAACGGTGTTTTTAGAGCCTGCAGATGCGCTGGCAATGAATAATGAGATTAAATCCTTAGAGTCCGCTGAAAAAAGGGAAATTATACAGATTCTGTCCAAATTATCGGATCGAATTCGCCCCTTAACACCCTTTTTAGCCCACGCTTTTTCGTGGTTAGGATTGATTGATTTTATTCGGGCCAAAGCCCTCTGGGGGGCCGAACACAAAGCCATCAAACCCACGTTTATTCAAGATAAACCAATCGTCAACTGGACTGATGCGAGACATCCACTTTTGGAAAAATCCCTCGAAAAAATTGGCAAAATGATTAAGCCGCTCACGATTCGTTTAGAAGATGAAAGACGTATTATGGTCGTTTCAGGACCTAATGCTGGGGGTAAATCCGTGACATTAAGTACCGTAGGTCTCTTGCAATTCTTATTTCAATCGGGCTGTTTAGTTCCTTTAGCCGAGGGAAGCACGATGGGTTTCTTCTCCCAAATCTTCCTCGATATGGGTGATGAGCAAAACATAGAAAATGAATTAAGTACCTATTCCTCTCACCTAAGTAATATGCGGCATTTCATGCAGCACGTGAATGAAAATACCTTGATTTTAGTGGATGAATTTGGTACCGGAACCGAACCTTCCTTAGGAGGTGCGATAGCGGAAGCCATTTTAGAAAAATTAGCCGACAAGGGATGTTTTGGAGCGATTAATACGCACTTTGGGAATTTAAAAAGCCTTGCAGATCGCCAAAAAGGTCTCTTCAACGCCGCCATGCGTTACGACACGGAACACCTAGAGCCTCAATTCATTCTGGATATGGGGAAACCGGGTAGTTCTTTTGCCTTTGAAATTGCCCAGAAAATCGGACTGCCTAAAGCTATCATCGAAAATGCGCGTAAGAAATTAGGCAAGAAACAGGTGGACTTCGATAAATTATTATTGGAAACGGAGACGGAGAAGCAGATTTGGGAAAGTAAAAATGCCAGTTTAGCCCTCGCAAACGAGCAAGCTATATCCATCAAGGAGAATTACGAGCGCTTAAAAAACCACGTTCAAGAGGAACAGAAGGCGATGCTAAATGCAGCAAAAACTGAAGCCAAAAAAATTATTCAAGATGCGAATCAACGTATCGAGCAGACCATTCGTCAAATTAAGGAGAAGGAAGCGGACAAAGATAAAACGAAAGAGTTACGAGCGGATTTAGCAGCATTTGTTCAAAAGGAATTAAAAACGGTGGCCCCAATAAAGGTCATTTCCGAGACACCAGGAATCGTCTATGCGAACTCCCTCATCGCTGTGGGAGATTGGGTGGTTATTAAAGGGAGTGGGGACGAACCTACTTTGGGACAAATACTCGAATTAAAAGGAAAAGACGCGATGATTTCACTAGGAGCCATTCGCAGCACAATCAAATTAAACCGCCTACAAAAAATCGTCGCGCCTAAACAACAGAAGAAAAGCTCCGCACCCTTACGCGGCATCGACATCAATGACCGAATGGCTCAATTCCAGCTTAAATTGGATGTTAGAGGCAAGCGAGGTGAAGAAGTGTATGTGATTTTAGACCAATATATCAACGATTGCCTACTTTTAGGTGTTACAGATGTACAGATATTGCACGGAAAAGGTGACGGAATTTTACGTACCTTGATACGCGAACAATTACGGCGTTACAAAGAAATCAAGTCGATAACTGACGAACATGCAGACCGAGGCGGTGCGGGAATCACCCTCATTCAATTCAAATGATCCGAATTTTAGCTCTTCTATTTTCGCTCCTTTTCTTCAGCAGCTGCATGCTGCAATACGCCGCTGGCTTGAGCCAAATACAACAAGAAAAATACGAACAGGCGACCTATAACTTCTCTGTCGCACTCACAAAGGATCCGAAAAATCCAGAAATATACTTTGCAAGAGCGTTTTCACGCGGATCAATGGAACAATATTCGGGTGCCATCTCTGACTTAACTAAAGCCATTCGTCTCGATTCAACTAATGCCGATTATTTTTTCTACCGCGGCTACTATAAATCTAAATTAGGCAACGACAAAGGAGCTATCCGCGATTTCTCTAAATCCATCATACGCTACCCCTATTATGCCGAAACCTATTATAATCGCGGCATAAATTTAATGCACTTGGGACTTATTGATGACGCCTGTCTTGATTTCAATACGGCGATAGAGCTGGGGGATACCTTATCGTTGAAGTACAAAGCTTCGCTTTGCAGATAAGAGATAAGAGAGTAGAGAGGAAAGAGAGGAAATAAAAATCATCTTTACTCTATGCTCTCCTCTCTCTAATCTAATTGATATAACTCACTCCCCAGCATGATTTAAATCAGCTATTCCCCATCCTAGTGTCGGTAATTTTGCGAGGCCATTTGAGCAGGCTAAAAATACCATACATGAACACAAATTCAAATCATACTTTCCATATACCGGTGATGGGTTTAGCCTTTACCGTTGACTCCCCCGTTAAAGTTGCCCGTTTTGGCATATCGTCTGTCATTTCGCTGGCTGAAGATCGGCTTATCGAAATGATGCGAAAGCATTATAGTGAGGAATTCGGTGAAAAATATCACCCTATTGGACCCAATATGGAGGACTATAGGGCCAAACGAATTACCAGTTACTTAAATCTCCTTAATCGTATTGTTAATCAGCAATTCAACACTTTGCAAGCGGAAGATTTTGGTCAAGGAAACGAAATCGACAAATACTTTGAAATGCTGCCAACAGATTCTGCATTACGTAAGGATTATGAGCAAATGTTGCAGATGGATTGCCCTACGAAAAAAGTAATGCTACAGAAAGAATTGCGTGGAAAAATGTGTGCAGGAAGTATCGACGTTAACATTATGACAAAATTGGATAAGAGTAATCCAAGTCCAAATGGGGAAGTGAAAGACGAAAATTCAGATGCCATTGCGGCGCTAAGAGGTTATGCGAATAGTGACTTGAGTGACTCTTCGATGGTCTTTTCGGCCGGGTTAAACCCTCGACTATTTAATTATCTAGAGCATTGTGAAGATTTTCATACGTTTAAAAAGAAGGTAATCGTGAAGGTGACGGATTTTAGATCGGCCTTAATACAGGGAAAATATTTGGCTAAAAAGGGGGTTTGGGTTAGTGAATTTCGAATCGAATCAGGACTCAATTGTGGCGGGCATGCCTTTGCAACCGACGGATATTTGTTAGGACCGATTTTGGAAGAATTCAAATCCAGAAAACAGGAACTCATCGATACGATTTTCTCCATTTTTCAAAAGAGAGACAAAGCGCCAGCCATAAAGATTTCTGTTCAAGGGGGCATCGGAACCTATGAAGAAGATCATTTCTTACACGATTATTATGCAGTGGACAGCACTGGATGGGGAACGCCCTTCTTATTAGTGCCTGAGGCGACCACGGTGGATCAAGAAACGATGCAATTGCTAGCAGATTCGAAGAAGGAAGATATAATTTTAAGTAAAAGCTCTCCTTTAGGCGTACGTTTTAATTATTTAAAGGGCACTAGTGCTTACAAGGAACGATTAAGTAGAATTGAGCATAAAAAACCGGGCAGCCCATGTACGGAGAAACATTTGGCGTTTAATACAGAATTTACGGCTGAACCTATTTGTACCGCTTCAAAAAAGTACATCAAATTAAAATTAGCGACTCCGGAGGGACAGCAAAATAAGGCGGAGATTTTGGCCAAAGAATGCCTTTGTGTCGGCCTCAGTAATTCAGCAGCCATCACATACAAAGAAATGTTTGTAAAAAAATTAACGGCTGTGACGATATGTCCTGGACCAAACATTGCGAATTTTTCCCAAATAGTTTCCCTCAAAACGATGATCGATCACATCTATGGACGTATACAAACCTTGACGAAGGACAGTCGACCACACATGTTTTTGGCAGAAATTGAACTCTATGTGGATTACCTAAAAGAGACAATCGAAGAGGAAATAAATACAGACGTCTGGGCAAAGCGGACGAAATATTTTCAAAATTTCACGTCTAATCTTCAATCAGGAATTGATTACTACAAGAACTTACCTTCCTTAGCGAAAAAGAACTTCATTAGTTCCTTGCACACAATGGAAAATGAACTAAACGCGATACGCCAAAAATATGCACTCCAGACCATAGAATCGTAGGTCAAAAGGCTTGGAAACGCTATAAAAATTCGTGTTATTTGTAGCTTATTTTCCAATTTTAACGATTCATTATGTCTATTGCAAAAACCGGCGACCAGGTTGCCGTACACTACACAGGTAAACACACGGATGGTGCTATTTTTGACTCTTCTGTAGGAAAAACTCCCCTTGAATTTCAATTAGGTTCAGGCATGGTCATCAAAGGTTTTGATGATGGCGTGACTGGAATGACAATCGGCGAGAAAAAAACCGTGCTAATCCCAGCGGCTGAGGCCTATGGCGAACATTCTCCTGAAAACACAGTGACTTTAGAGCGCGCTCAAGTTCCTGCGCACATCGAATTAGAAGTAGGTGCCTCACTATCCATGCACCAAGATGGTGGTCATGTAGTAGAGGTTGTTATCACTGATTTAACCGATTCATACGTAACTTTAGATGCGAATCACCCATTAGCTGGCCGTGATTTAACTTTTGAACTTGAATTAGTATCGATCTCATAAGATATGAAAATTAATTTGCGCTCCTTTGCCCCCCATGGGATGGTTCTTTTGGGTTTTCTTTTGATCGCTTTTATTTATTGTGGACCCGTTCTGCAGGGAAAAGTATTGATCCAACACGATATTCAACAAGCCCAGGCGGCAGCACAGGAGAGCATTCAGTACAAAGCTAAGACCGGCGAGGATGCTTGGTGGTCGAACTCGATGTTTGGGGGAATGCCTACCTATCAGATTTCAGGATCTTATCCCTATTCTATTTCTGCCAAAATCGGATCTTTCATTACTAATCTCCTTCCCAGCCCCGTGAACTTACTTTTCCTGCAGATGTTAGGGATGTATATTTTGCTTTGGGCGATGGGAGCCTCCCCTATTTTAGGCTTTGCCGGAGCAGTGTTCTACGCCTTTGCGACCTATAATATGGTCATCATTCCAGCTGGACATACTTCGAAAGTGTTAGCCTTAGCATATGCTCCTATCGTTTTAGCGGGTGTAAAGCTAGGTTGGGGTAATCGGAAATGGCTAGGAGCCGCCTTGTTTACGCTAGGTATGGCCCTCGAATTATACGCTAACCACGTACAAATCACCTATTACTTATTCTTCATTATCGGATTTTATAAAATCTATACCTTATCGCAAGCGATCATTCATAAAACAGTGGTTGATTGGTTAAAGCGAGGATTATTGATAGGCTTAGGATTAGTTTTAGCGTTAGGGACGCACTCGATGCGTCTTTGGAACAACTACGAATATGCCAAGGAAACAACACGCGGTGCGTCTGAATTAAGCGTAAATAAATCACGTGGAGACGGATTAGACCAAACTTATGCGTTCGACTGGTCCTATGGTATTGCTGAAACAGGCACTTTATTAATCCCCAATTTTATGGGTGGTGCCTCTGCTGGAGATTTAGGAGGAACCGCTTCGAATACCTACCAAACCATGACTAATGCCGGAATTCCTGACGAGCAAGCTTTAGGATTTGTGGAAAAAGGCCCAGCGTATTGGGGTGATCAAAGTTATACGGCAGGTCCTGCTTATGCCGGAGCCTTAGTGATTTTCTTGTTTTTGTTTGGCGCCTTTTACATTAAGTCGGCTGAAAAATGGTGGGTTATTGGCTTTACCGCCCTATTTATCACTTTTGCTTGGGGGAAATACTTCTTCTTCAACACGATTCTATTCCAGTACTTCCCCTTATTTAATAAGTTTAGAGCTATCACGATGGTACTTTCTTTCGTACAATTGGGCTTTGTGACTTTAGGTATTTTGGGGCTTATTCGATTCATCCAACAAAAATCAAGCTGGACCGAAATCAAAAAACCCTTGTTATACGCTGCAGGATTGAGTGGTGGATTAGCCTTGTTTTTTGGCCTAGCACCTGACCTATTCTTAGAGTTTAAAGGCCCTAACTTTGGTGGAGCCTTAATCCAAGACACCTCTTTAAATAACCAAATCTGGCGTAGCATTCAGCTAGACCGTATCGAATTATTTCAGTCCGATGCATTCCGCAGTTTCTTTATTGTATTGATTGGAACAAGTATTTTATGGGTCGCCACAACTGGGAAAGTTAAAAAATCTATTTGGCTGATTGCTTTAGTATTGTTAGGGATATTTGATTTAACGCCGGTGGCAAAACGGTATTTTGGCAAAGAATTCTTTGTTTCTAAAGCAACTTTAGACGAACAAATACTTCCTAGCCCTGCTGATCAAAAAATCCTTCAAGACTCCACGCAGTACCGCGTAGTTAACGTCGCCACGAATTTCATGAGCGATGCTACCACCTCCTATTACCATCAATCCGTGGGTGGCTATCACGCAGCAAAACTACGTCGCTACCAAGAGTTAATCGAAAAACAATTCACCGCTAATCCAGGACAAACCAACATCCTGAATATGCTGAATACAAAATACATTCTAAGTCCAGACTCAACCGGTCAATTAGCACCACAAGTTAATCCAGGGGCACTAGGAAATGCCTGGTTTGTTTCCTCTGTAAACGTGATTCCATCGGCTGATGAAGCCTTGAACGGAATCGGTAAAATTGATCCACGCACAGTGGCGTTAGTAGAACAAAAAGACGCCGCTTTCGTCCCTGGGACTTCCTTTAAAACAGATGGAAGTATTGCATTAACCTCGTATAAACCCAATCATTTGAGTTATAGTTCCGAGTCTAAAGACCCTAGCTTCGCTGTATTCTCTGAAATTTACTACCGAGGAAACAAGGATTGGAAAGCCTATATTGACGGAAAAGAAACAAATCACGTACAAGCCGATTACGTTTTGCGTGGTTTAGCTATTCCAGCTGGTAAACATACAATCGAATTCAAATTTGCACCTATTTCCGTTATTACAGGAAATAAAATCGACTTAGGCGCTTCTATTGCAATGCTATTATTTATTGCATTCTCCTTTTATCAAGCGGCTAAGGCCAAAAAAGAAACTATATGATCTACTCCATGACGGGCTTTGGAAAATCCCAAAAAGAAATCCAAGACCTTCAAATCCGTGTCGAAGTAAAAAGCTTAAACTCGAAGTTCACCGATATTTTTTGCCGCGTTCCTAAATCATTATCTGCAAAAGAAATCGATATACGTAATTACCTAACGCAACAACTAGAGCGGGGTAAAATGGAATTGAATTTGCACTTACAAAAAAACACAGAGAACGTGGAGCAAAGTATTTTACCACAGGGCCAGATCTCCACCTATTTTACCGAATTAAAACGTTTAGCTGCTGAATTAGGGGTACAAAACATTGACGAGAATGCCTTGTATTTACAGGCTATGTCCATGCCCAGTTTACATTCATCTGATAATTCACAAGAAAACGATGACGAAATCGAAGCATTATGGAAGGTTGTATTTCAGGCCGTTCAAGAAGCTGTGAAAGAGTGTAAAGAATTCCGTGCTCGCGAAGGGAAGGTCGTAGAAGATAAATTCCGCGAATATATTGCCGCCATAAAATCTGGTTTAGCACAAGTCTTAGAACAAGATAAAATTCGAATGCCAGGCATCCGCGAAAGGATGCGCAACGCACTTTTAGAACTTGGATTGAAAGAAGATTTCGATAAAAACCGCTTCGAACAAGAGGTGGTTTATTACATCGAAAAATTTGACATTTCTGAAGAAAAAGTACGTCTTGCCACCCACCTTGATTATTTCATTGAAATATTAGAAGAAGGAAACGGCAAGAAACTTAACTTCATGGCGCAAGAAATTGGCCGTGAAATCAATACCATTGGCTCGAAAGCGAATGATTCTACCATCCAACGGTTGGTGGTAAATATGAAGGATGAGCTGGAGAAGATTAAAGAGCAAACGGCTAACGTTTTATAATTGCGAAGCAACTTGCTTAGTCGTTGCTTCGCAATTTAGCCAATACCTAGTCGTTGCTTCGCAACTTGGTCAATGAGTCGCCTTCGGCTTAGTCCGAAGAGAAAGCATAGAGCATAAAGCACAAAGAATAAAGGTGGATGTTGCTGCGCAACGAAGCATGAAACATTTCAAAAATGATAAAAAAAGGGAGCTTCACTCCCTTTTTTTATACAAACTTTATTCTTTTTGCTCTATGCTTTATTCTTTATAAGATAATCAACGCAATACCCGCACACCCTAACCCAATCCCTACCCACTGCTTATTTGTCAATTTCTCTTTAAAGAAGATCAGGGCCGTTACGGCACTCAAAAGAATCACACCAAGGTTATAAATTGTTAGAACTACGGCACCGTTTTGTTGATAAGCATCCAATGCCTTTAACAAGAAATAAAACGAAAAGAAATTAGGTAAGCCTAAAGGAATAGCGGCTAAAACAGAACGCAATGACCAAGTCACTCCACCAGTAAACGTCCAATACGCTAGAACTAAAGCAGACGTTGCCATTGAACCCAATAATAACATCAACGTAAAAGAAATACTACCTCCTACTTGTTGAACAATCGCCGCATTCAAGTAATTAAACGCCGTATTGGTGATGCCATAGGCGATAAAAACAGCCACTAAAGCCCAAATAACTGGTTTCTGTAAGGATTCCGAAACAGATGGGCTGCAGAAATAAATGGCAGCAAAGGATAATAAAAGCCCAGCAATAATCTGAATGGAAACATCCCCTCCTGTTTTCCAAATAAAGAGATTCACCATAACAGGTATCACCAAGGAAATATTATTAGCCAAGGAGGTGGGCGCCATTCCATTCTTAACGGTAGAATATCCTGACAAAAGAAATGTGATCACAAAACCAATTCCAATTCCAATAATTCCCATGGAATAGCCTGCAGATGGCCAATGAAAGGGAATGGCATTCATTTGGTGAAAGTAGCCAGTCAAAAAACAGACCGGGTAATTCAATAAAATAGCAATGCGTGTATCTATGTTAAATTTCGCGTGGGCACGAAAATTCACCAGTAATAAGACTGAAAATACAATGGTTAAAATTAAATAAAGCATGTTATGATTTCTTAACGAGGTCTTCTAAAAGAGCGACCCATTCTGGTGAATTATTCAAACTTTCGACTAATTGCCAGTGCTCACCACCTGCTTCTTCGAATAATTCTTTGTACTCCTCACCTACTTCAATGGTGGTTTCTAGACAATCTGCCACAAAGGCTGGAGAGAAGGCTAATATCTTCTTCTTGCCTTCTTTTACGAGCTTTTTGATGGTTTCATCCGTATAGGGTTGTAACCAAGGATCGCGTCCTAAACGGCTTTGAAATGCGGTCCCAAAGGTTCCTGGTTTCAAACCCATCTCTTTAGCAATCAAACGAGTCGTTTCATGGCACTGAGCGCGGTAGCAACCGTGATTCTTCTCCGTGATGGTCTCGCAACAAGCACCAAACACACAAGTATTCTTCGTGATATCGCCTTTACGAATGTGTCGTTCGGGAACTCCATGATAGGAGAATAAATAGTAATCGAAGTCGACGTCTTTTTGGTAATTTGCTGCTTTATCTGCGAAGTATTTGGCAAAAATCGGATGCTGGTAAAAATAGCTCACAAGCGATAAAGAAGGCATAATTTGCCAATCCGACATTAATTCCATCACGCGTTCGTAAATAGAACCCGTGGTAGCAGAGGCGTATTGAGGAAAGAAAGGGATGACAATTAATTTCTTTAAATTCGCCGCTTTCATTTCTGCTAAAGCCGTTTTTAAATCAGGAGTTTGGTAGCGCATCGCCAAACGAACCATATAGGCATCGCCTAAGGTTGATTGCAGAGATGCGCAACCATCTTCACCATAGAATTTTAATGGAGATCCACGCTCTTCCCAAAGTTCTTTATAAATCTTCGCAGATTGAGGTGCTCTAAACGGAGCAATAATTCCATTGACTAACAGATAGCGAAATGGATAAGGAATATCAATTACTCGACCATCCATTAAAAACTCGCGTAAATACTTACGTACACTAGGTGTACCTGGATCATCTGGAGTACCCAGATTGACTAACAAAACTCCGATCATAGTTCTTATTAAAGCACAAATTTGTGCCTAAAAAACTAGAATACCCAACCTTCCGGCGTAATTTTTGTTCTGATAGGCGATTCGACACAAGGCGCCTTTTCCAAGCATCCCACCGATCCTGGCGGACAGGTATAAGTTTCACCCGGGATAACGGAAATAATAGGCTCTTCTCCTACTGGAATATTCTTTCTACGATCGATATAAAAGATTTTCTTTCGCACAGAAAATACGTTAAATATACCCAATACACGCTCTGAAGGTGTAGTTAATGATTTAATATTTAAGCTAAAACGCGTTTCAGCTGGCACATCAAATAGGGATCCGGATGATTGTACTTGAGAGATTAAGGATTGATAGAAGGCAAACGCATTTTTCGTAATCGAGCGTTGCTCTAATCGGAAATAATAAGGAGTCCAATTATCGAATGGAATTCGAGCCACTTGACGGCCCACAACTCTTTGGCCATTCGTTAAAACATCGGAGAAAACATTCAAATCATTATTGGTACTAATATCCCAACAATTTCCGTCACACATATAATTAAGGATGGCATCCGTTGGAAATTTAGGTTGAACACAATCTTGCTTTTTAAAATCAAATTTACCTCCATCCGTACAAGTCGCACAAAAACTTGCATTTCGATAATTTTTCCAGTTCCAAAGATAAAAATCGCCCTCCGATGGCATATCCTTGAAATCCAAATAAACGGTAAATCCTGCACGGCGTACATCTACTTTAGAATATTGATCAAAGATCTCAAAACGTGTAATTGCATTTTCTATTTCAGGCACCCCTTTCATTGTTTCAGCCGTACTTTCATACGTTTGACCTGTTAACATCTTCACATATAACTTATAAGTCGAACCCACCACTCCTTTAAATCCGGCTGAAGGATAATAAGTACCTAAAGGAATTCCTTCCGTAAAGTTTGTTTTTGTACCGCTTTGGTCCGTCACATACACCACTGCTTTTGAAATAGGAAGTGATAATTGTGAGACCAAACGATTCGACGAACTGGTCAAACGCACCTTACTCAATTGTGCATCGTCCGAAATATCAGCTTCGATGGTCGTGAAGGAGGTGGCATCAATTTGCACAAAATCCTTAATCGGATTCACACAAGCCCAAGTCACTATTCCAATGAGTAAGACGTAAAAACTTGTATTTTTAAGAGATAAAGACATATTACAAGAATTTGAAATTATAGGTAAGGGAGATAAATGGAGAGGCGAATACACTTAATTCATAAGCTCTCAAACCATTCTTAGTTGACTTAAAGAAGACCGAGTAGGGATTTTGGCGACCATATAAATTATAGATCGTAAATACCCAACTTCCTTCCCAGCGTTGTTTGCGCATCGAAGGATTATTAATCGTCCAAGAAAAATCTAGGCGATGGTAATCCCGAATTCGGTCATTGTTTCTTTCCGCAAATACCGGGAATTTCTTGCCACCAATCTCATACGATCCAGATGGAGAGGAGAAAGGGCGACCTGTGTTATAAGCAAAAGTGAACGAGAAGCTATGGTGCGTCGTAGGCTGAATGTTCAACATCATATTAAAGGTATGTGGCTTGTCATAATTCGTAGCAAACCATTCTCCGCCATTAATTGCTTGTACTTCTGGATAATCTCCAATCATTTGGTTGAAAGCACGAGCATAGGTATAAGAAACCCATCCAGACACTTCCCCTTTCTTCTTTTGAACCATTAATTCCATACCATAAGCCTTGCTTTTACCGGTAATTAATTGGGTTTCAATATTCGGATTCAATTGTAAATTAGCTCCAGAAACGAAGTCCAACGTATTTCTCACATTGCGGTAATAAGTTTCTACTGAAGCCTCATACACATTTTCATTAAAGGTTTTAAATAAGCCTAAAGAAAGGAAATCACTTTGCTGAGGTTTGATAAAAGTATCAGCAGTTTTCCATCGCGAGGTAGGTAAAGGCGTTGTATTATTTGATAATAATTGGAAGAATTGCTGTTGACGATTATAACCAAATTTCATGGTGGTATTCTCAGCTAATGAATACTTCATGGTTAAGCGCGGTTCAAAACCACCATAAGAAGCCATCACTTCTCCATCACCGTAAGTTGTCTTTTTAACAATGGAATTTAAAGAAGGTACTTGGCCTGGCACATATTCATTAATGGACCCAGCGCCCATCCGGTAATATTGAGAATAACGCAAACCAGCTTGCACGGTAAATTTCGGACTAAGGGTCCACTCGTCATCGGCAAAGATGCCTAATTCATAGGATTGCTCTAAGGGTAATTTAACGGTCGCCACTCTAGAAACAACTCCCTCATTCAAATTACCGGGGTCAATATCATAACGCGTACCTGTTACACCAAAATTCATCTTATGATTCTCCCGCGGCTGGTAATCAAAACTTGCCGTCATATTACGGTACAAAATCGAGCTTTTCAGGTCAATGGTGTTGACCGTATCAGGGGCAAAGGTTTTAGTCGAATAATTAGTTAAAGATCCACTCACCATCATGTTTAATTTAGGCGAGAAATAATGGTTCCAATGGATCGCCGCATTAGAGTGACCATAATTAAAGGACGTTTGCTTCGCTATCACATTCTCAATACTGAATAGCGAATCTACCCGATAGTAATCGTGACTTAAATAAGTGGAAATTGAAATGGTATTTTTCGTGTTAGGACGGTAATAAATTTTCGTCGCGATATCAGAAAAATTTGCCCGCAAGTTTTTTAAATAATCAGGCGCAAACCATTTGAACATAAAGTCATTCACCGATAAACGACCTGCAACTAAAATGGATAATTTCTCTTTAATGATCGGAATTTCAGCCATCACCCGGTTTGAAACTAAGCCAATTCCACCTTGCATTTTGAATTTTTCTGTATTCGGTTCGATCATCTTAATGTCCAAAACCGAGGCAGTACGACCTCCAAAACGGGACGGAACACCCCCTTTATATAATTCTAAATCTCGAATGGCGTCTGAAGCAAAAACAGAAAACAACCCGAACATGTGCGTTGGGTTAAAAATAGGTGTATCATCAATGTAGATTAGGTTTTGGTCTACATTAGAACCCCGAATATTCAAACCATTTGCACCCTCTCCTACCGAAGAAACACCTGGAAGAGATTGTAAACTACGAATCACGTCGACCTCCCCCATCATAGTAGGTAATTTCTTGATTCCTTTCAAACTTAGAACGGTGACCCCTAAAGAAGGTGTCTGAATATCTCGTCTCGTCGCCGCACTCGACACAATTACTTCTTCTAATTGCTTCGTTACATTATTTAACTCCACATTTAATTCGGTATTCGCTTTAATATAGATTTTCGTACGATACGGATTATAGCCTACATAACTCACCTTCAAGACCCATTCGCCATAAGGCAAATACACTTTATACTGACCCAATGAATCAGTTCTAACCCCTGATTTTTTAAAGTCCACAGAAATATCAGCGCCTTTCAAAGGCTCACCAGTCGAAGCATCGATTACTTTTCCGAAAACAGAAGGTAGGGATGTGGTTTGTGCAATGCTTTGATGCGAAAGGACAAATAAAAGTCCAAGGCAAAGGACTCCAGGTAAGAGTTTGATCATAGAATATAGGTTTGCAAACGCAATAGTGTAAATAAACAAAAAATTAAGGAGATTCCTTACATTAGAAGCGACCAAAGCGCAGATATTGCGACGAAAATCAGGGCAAAGGGGATCAGCACCTTCCAGCACAAATACATGAGTTGATCTACACGAAGTCTGGGAAGCGTCCATCGAATCCACATTTGGAGAGCAATCAGCAAATATGATTTGATCATAATCCAAATAAAGCCCATCACGGTTGCATAAATAGTCCCAGGTTCTCCATTCGTCCAATCGGCTAAGCGAAGAGTTCCGATATTAGGAAAAGGAGAATACCAGGATCCCCAGAACAAAATAACTCCTAAAACACTCACTAAAAGCATCATGCCATATTCCGACAGGAATAAAAGTGCCCAGCGCATTCCAGCATACTCGGTATGAAATCCACCGACTAACTCTGATTCAGCTTCCGGTATATCGAAAGGAGCCCGATTAGCTTCTGCTAAAGAGGCGATGAAATAAATGATAAATAAGAAAAAGAATAAAGGCATTCGAACTACATTCCAGCTTAAGAAACCTCCGGCCTGTGTCACATCAATACCTAAGCTTTTTAATCCGAATAGATATTGAGTTTCTGAAGTAAATATCCCTTGCTGCAACGAGATGTCCTGTAAATTTAAGCTTCCGGAAATAAGCACCACACATAAAATCGTTAAACCTAAAGGAATTTCGTATGAAACTAATTGGGCGGCGGAACGAATGGCTCCTAAAAGAGAGTACTTGTTATTAGAGGACCAACCGGCTAGCAAAATCCCTAAACTATCTAAGGAAACAATACCCATGAAGAGCATGATTCCCATCTCAGTTTGACTACCCTGCAAAAAAGTGCCTGAACTGAGGGGAATGACTGCAAATGCGCCAAAAATGGACAAGAAAATAATCCAGGGAGCTAAAAGAAACAAGCGCTTTTGGGCGTTTGCAGGAACTATATCTTCTTTTTGGAATAGCTTCAAGAGATCTGCAAAAACCTGCAATAAACCCCATTTACCTACGTCCATAGGCCCTAATCGATCCTGCATAAAAGCAGATAGCTTTCGCTCCACATAAACGCCAATCACGACATTCACAGTCAACAAAAGCAAACAAACGATTAGCGCGATCCACATTAGCTAATCTGATTAAGGGCTTGAATGAAATCAGCTTTTAAGTCTTCGATCGACTCTAAACCCACCGCTACACGAACTAATCCTGCTGTAATACCTAAAGCCGCTTTATCCTCAGCAGATATTTTAGCATGGGTTGTCGAAGCTGGATGCGTAATAATTGTTCTAGAATCGCCTAAATTGGGAGAAATGGAAGCTATTTTCAATAATTTACTGAATTCGTTTACCTTGTCAAATCCTCCTTTAATATCAATAGTTAGAATACCTCCGCCGTACTTCATTTGACGTTTCGCTAAATCATATTGTGGATGAGATTTTAAAAAAGGATATTTGACTTGATCTAAGGCTTTATGTCCTTCCAAAGCTTCCGCTAATGCCATCGCATTTTCAGAATGCTTCTGCATTCTTAAGTCTAATAATTCCAAACTTTTAGATAATATCCATGCATTAAATGGCGACATGGATGGCCCCGTATGGCGCGCAAAGAAACGGATTTCATCGATGTAGACCTTTTTGCCACAGATAACGCCCCCTAAAACACGGCCTTGACCATCGATGTATTTAGTCGCTGAGTGAATCACTAAATCTGCCCCTAAATCCATTGGAGTTTGTAAAATGGGCGTTGCAAAACAGTTGTCCACCGCTAGAATTAAATCTTTACCTTCTTTCAAGGCCGCTAATTCTTTTAAGTCTATTAGCTCTAAACCAGGATTAGACGGGGATTCACAGAATAAAAATTTCGTATTCGGTTTTATCGCCGCCTTCCAAGCGTTTATATTTGCACCAGGCACGAAAGTGCATTCGATTCCCCATTTAGAGGTGATTTTGGTCAAAATCTGAATACAAGATCCAAATAAAGCATTCGATGCTACGATGTGATCCCCCGACTTTAATAAACCCGCCATGGAAGCGAAAATAGCTGCCATTCCGGTAGAAAAAGCGATTCCATCCTCTGCATTTTCCAACATATTCATCTTCGCCATAAATTCATCCACATTAGGATTCATATAACGGGAATAGATATTACCTGCTTGCTCCTCAGCAAAAATCGCTCTACCCTGTTCCGCATCATCAAATGTAAAACTGGAAGTAAGGTATAAAGGAACCGAGTGCTCTCTATTTTGAGATTTTTCGGCTTGCATGCGAATGGCTTTGGTCTGTTTTTGCATAATCTTCAATTTAATCTACAAATTTAATAGAATACTTAGTAAATATACTTCCCCAGTAGCACTATTTTCCTGACCTGATTATCCACCCTACAGAAAGTAAATTATTTTAAGATAATTGAGTAAATTTCGAAGATGTAAGCCTTGTTAATGAAACAAAATAAACTATGAAAAAATTGATTATACCTTTTTTGAGCTTGTTTTTAGTGATGGGATCACTACAGGCGCAGACTCAAAAATGGACCAGCCTTTTCGATGGAAAAACCTTCAAAGGGTTCAAGCAATTGAATGGGCAAGCCAAATATGAAGTAAAAGACGGCGTAATGGTAGGAACTACCGTAGCGAACACACCTAATTCCTTTATGGCCACCGAACAAGAATACGGCGATTTTATCCTTGAATTCGATGTAAAAGTGGATAATAAAATGAATTCAGGCGTTCAATTCAGAAGCCTTTCTATTCCTGAATACCAAAATGGTCGTGTGCATGGTTACCAAGCAGAAATCGATCCATCAGTTAGAGGATGGTCAGGTGGAATTTATGATGAATCAAGACGTGGTTGGTTAGCCCAAAACGAACTAAAACCAGAGGCTAAGAAAGCCTTTAAATTAGGGGATGTTTGGAACCATTATCGCGTCGAGGCAATCGGAACTACGATTCGCACTTGGATAAACGAGGTTCCTGTATCCTATTTAGTCGATGATATGACGGCCAAAGGTTTCATTGCCTTCCAAGTGCACGCGATTTATGCAGACATGAAACCGGGAATGCAGGTGATGTGGAAAAACATCCGAATTCAAACGGGAAAAGATATGCAAGCACGTCCTTTGGACAACAAAGTAGTCGTAGACAATTATCTATTAAACACTATTTCTCCACAGGAGAATGCACAAGGATTCCGCTTATTGTTTAACGGAAAAGACTTAACAGGCTTCCGTTCTGCATTTAAGACAACAGCTCCTCCCTCTGTTTGGACGGTGGAAGACGGAACACTTCACGTAAATAGTTCAGGTGGAAAAGAATCAGGGAATGGAGGCGATATTCTAACGAATGACAAATTCGGTGCTTTCGAATTAACCTTTGATTTTAAATTAACGGAAGGTGCAAATTCGGGTGTAAAGTATTTCGTCAACGAATCCTATAATTCAGGCATGTCAGCTATCGGTTTAGAATACCAAGTGTTAGATGACGCAAAACACCCGGATGCAAAATTAGGAACGGTGGGAAATAGAACGCTAGCGAGTTTATATGACATCATTCCATCTAAAAAATTAGACGGACGCTTCCAACGTAAAATAGGCGAATGGAACAATGCACGTGTTATCGTATACCCTAATAACATAGTTCAGCATTGGTTAAATGGCTTTAAAGTAATTGAATACGAACGTAAGAGCAATATTTTCAATGTATTAGTGGCTCATAGCAAGCATAAAGTATGGCCAGGTTTTGGCGCACAAGATTCAGGCGCCATCTTATTCCAAGAGCACGGAGATTCCGTCTTCTACAAAAACATCAAAATCAGAGAAATTAACTAAACCAAACAATGGAAAGAAGAGAATTTATCCACAAAGGTGCTTTAGCTTCCCTAGGAACTTTAGCATTTAGTCCAAAGTCTTATAGCAAGATTTTAGGCGCAAATGACCGCGTTCGTGTAGCTTGTGTCGGTTTTTCAGATCGCCACCGGGCATCACATGTACCGCCATTCAAGGCTTTAGCGAAACAAATGAACTTTGAAATGGTCGCACTTTCAGATTTATGGAATCGCCGTAGAGATGAAGGAAAAGCCTATTTAGAGAAAGAATTAGGCGGATCTATCCAAACTTACAGAAACAATGATGAATTGTATGCTGCTAAAGGAATCGATGCCGTTTTCATATCCACAGCGGATTTCCAACACGCATTACACACCATCGAGGCAGTAAAAGCAGGTTGCGATACCTATACCGAAAAGCCATTAGCCGAAACGATGGAAGATAACCGCGCTGTTTTAAAGGCAGTGAAAGATTCCGGAAAAGTGGTTCAAATCGGGTCACAACGTCGTTCAGGCGAGAACTATTGGGCAGCCGACGAATTCATTAAATCGGGTAAATTCGGTGACATCAAAATGGTGGAATTAATGTGGAACGTAAATCAGCCAGCTCGCTGGAGACGTCCTGAATTAACGAGCATTTTAAAAGAATCAGATATTGACTGGAAGCGCTTCTTGATGAACCGCCCAGCTGACAAATTTGATCCTCGTAAATATTTAGAATACCGCCTATTTTGGCCATATTCTTCTGGAATTGCAGGACAATGGATGTCGCACCAAATCGATACCGTTCACTGGTTCTCAGGTCTTTCTCACCCAAATTCAGTCGTAGCGAATGGTGGAATCTACCAATGGAATGACGGTCGTGTTAATGCAGATACAATGACAGTGGTAATGGATTATGGCAAAGGAACTAAGGGATTCCAGGTTCAATTCACCTCCCGCTTCTCTAACTCAGCTGGCGGTACAAAAGAAATTTACTACTCAAACGGCGGTGAATTAAACTTAGACACGAACACAATTTCTCCAAACGGGGGACTTCGTGAGCGCGAGGCAAAAGCAATGGGCTTACAAGCGAACTTATTACCTACGATGAAAATTGAAGGTGCAAAAGTGGCTACAGATGCAGATACAGGAGGAGATATTTTAACTTTCAACCACGTGAAAAACTGGATGGAATGCGTTCGTTCTCGCAAAACTCCTAATGCTCCTATCGAGGCTGGATACCAACACTCTATCGCAACTATCATGTCAAATGCAGCATATCGCACGGGACAACGTGTTACTTTTGACGAGAAAACGCAAGAGGTAATGGCGGGGGATAAGGTTTTTAAGTATTAGTCAGTGGACAGTAAACAGTAGTCAGTGGACAGTAAACAGTAATCATTGGACAAAATTGGGGCGCAAGCCCCTTTTTTGTTTTTCAGAGTTGAGATTACAAAGTATAGATAATAGAGTAGAGAGAAGAAATAATAAAATTGGAATCAAAAGTAGGCTAAAGCCCCCTTTTAGGCGATTTATTTAAATGCTAGGTTATGATACTTCATTACTGACTTTATTCTTTATGCTTTATGCTTTATGCTTTAATAAGATTTTGTAAATTGCACTATATAAGATTTCTCGCTCCATGGCAATTATTTCAACTAAATCAAAAAAGGACTTTTACCTACACCTAGCCATTCTGGTGACGTTGTTTTTAGTGCTATTTTTTGGTTTCTTTTTCGTCTATTTACCTTGGAGTACACACCATGGGGAAACTATTAAAGTACCTAATTTAAAAGGTATGACGATGGATAAGATGGAGGAATCGGTTGATGCGAATAACCTCGAATACGAGATCTCAGACTGCACTTTTGTAGCTAATAAGCCCCCTTTGACTATTTTGTCACAGTATCCATTGCCTAATGCTTTGGTCAAATCAGGACGTAAAATATATATTACCATTAATTCAGAAACTCCCCCTACGATCCCCATGCCTAATCTAATTGGGCTATCGGTGAGAAGTGCGGAACAGCAATTGGTTATTGCGGGATTGAAAAAAGGGATTGTGCATCAGGTTAATGATCCGCGATTGAAAGAGGTGATTGACATGCAGGCTTTGGGACGTAAAATAATGGCTGGGAATAGTATACCTAAGGGAACCGAGGTCGATTTATATATCGGAAATGGAACGGCCGATGCGGAAATTGAATTACCGGATTTGATCGGAAAACCTATCGATGAGGTTTCTATTATTTTAGCGGGGATGAATTTAAAATTAGGCCGTGTGACTTATGAGGCCAATAGTGATTTAGAAGCAGGAACCGTATTCAAACAAACCTGTGCGACTTGTGATGGAACGAGTATTCATCCGGGTGATACGATAGATGTTTGGGTGGTAGGTGACGGAAATAATCAATAATATGGATATTACAATCGAAGAATTAAAAGAGCGAATGGATAAGGGCGAAGCCTTGCATCTGTTTGATGTGCGCGAAGAATATGAGTTTGATGAATTCAATATCGGAGCTATATTAATTCCTTTAGGTGAATTGCCAGATCGTTTAGATGAAATGGCTCATTTGAAAAACGAAGAAATTTTAATCCATTGCCGCTCAGGAGCTCGTTCTGGACGTGCAAAAGACTATTTGACAGCGGAAGGCTACGCAAATGTACGCAATGTATTAGGCGGCATGGTGGCGTGGCAAGCAGCGGGTTATTAACATGATTGCGACGCAATTCAAGCAAGAATTAAATCAATTAAACCTCCTAGATATAAGGACTCCCAGGGAATGGGATGAATTAAGTCTAGGAGGTTTTCACGTTCCATTGGATTCTCTTTTGGAGAAAATGGATGAAATTTCAAAGGAAAAAAGCTGGGTGATTATCTGCTATAATGGAGCGCAGAGTCTGATTGCCTTGCGTCTGATGAAGGCCAAAGGTTTTACCAATGTCGATCACCTTGAAGGCGGATTGGAAGCTTATTTAAGCCTCTAATCTTTTTAAAATTTCCACAAAGGCATTCGAAGGATGCAAATAGCTAAACTCATCTTGGTTTCTAAACCAAGTCATTTGCTTCTTCGCATAGTGTCGGTTATTTCGCTTTAACAAACGAATCATTTCCGCTTCATCGTATTCACCCCGAAGAAAACCGTAAATTTCCTTGTAGCCTAGGGTTTTCAATGCATATAAATGTTGCTTATCCTCAAAAGCCTTCGCTTCCTCCATCAACCCCTTCGCTAACATTTGATCCATTCTTTGATCAATCCGGGTATATAATTCTTCGCGAGGGCGTTCTAGACAAATCTTGATGACTTGAAAAGGTCTTTCGGGTTTTGTAGCCAAACGAAATTCTGAGTACGGCTTTCCTGTAGACAAACAAACCTCTAGGGCGCGAACTACGCGTTGCGGATTTTTGGAATCTACCTTAGCTGCATAATCTGGATCTAATGTCTTCAGTTCAGAAAATAATGCCCATAAGCCGTCCGATTTAAGGCGAGCATTCAGGTTTTCACGCAAGACTAAATCTGCCTCTGGCATCTCATCCAAACCTTCCATTAAAGCCTTTATATACAAGCCTGAACCTCCGGTGGCGATAACAATATCCTGCTTTTTAAACAAGGTATTTAATAGCTTTGTTGATTCACGTTCGAAATCCCCTGGAGAAAAATACTCCTCCACGGAATGAGAATCAATAAAATGATGTTTTACTCCACCCTGCTCTTCAGCAGATGGCTTAGCAGTTCCAATAGAAAGTTCGCGATAAAATTGACGGGAATCCGCCGAAATAATGTCCGTCTGTAGGTGCTTTGCTAAATCAACACAAAGCGCAGTCTTTCCGACTGCCGTGGGACCTACGATGACGAGCAATATTTTTTTAGATAGCTTCAAAGATTAATAGGTATTTTTCTTACCATACCATTTACGACCAGCACTCGCTTTATCAAAAGAGCGAGCAGGCTTTGCGTCAGCAGCTGCAGGAGCGCCTGAGCGTGGAGCACCGTTTCCACCGCCACTATTACGTGGTGGACCTTGAGGTTTTTTTGCCGCTTTTTCGACATGTAATACCCGCATTGGGTATTTATGAGCTTCCACTACTGGAATCTTTTTCCCGATTAATTTCTCAATGTCTTTCAAATAGGCTTTCTCCTCAATATCACAGAACGAAATTGCAGCACCTTTAGCTCCAGCACGGCCTGTACGACCAATTCTGTGAACATAGGTTTCAGCGATGTTCGATAATTCGAAATTGATCACGTATTCTAATTCATCTATATCAATTCCACGAGCAGCGATGTCGGTTGCGACAAGTACGCGAGTGGTTTGAGCTTTGAAGTTTTTAAGGGCGCTTTGGCGGGCATTTTGAGACTTATTACCGTGAATCGCCTCTGCTCTGATGCTTGCTTTTAATAAGACTTTCACCACTTTGTCTGCGCCGTGTTTAGTACGGGTAAAGACTAAGGCCGTTTTAATCGCCGTGTCCTGCAAAATGTCTAATAAAAGATCATTCTTATTTCCTTTATCAACGAAATAAACGGATTGATTGATAATTTCGACTGTGGAAGAAACGGGGGTAACGGATACAGAAGCTGGATTACGCAAGATACTTGCGGATAATTTAACAATTTCCGGGGGCATCGTAGCTGAGAAGAATAGCGACTGGCGTTTGTGTGGCAAGGCCGCTAATAGTTTCTTCACATCATGAATGAAACCCATATCTAACATACGATCCGCTTCGTCTAATACGAAGTATTCTACGTCTGCAATAGATAATAAACGTTGGTTCATTAGGTCCAAAAGACGCCCTGGCGTCGCGATCACCACATCAGCACCGCTGCGGATGGCAGAAACTTGGGGACTTTGGCCTACTCCTCCAAAAATAACCGCATATTTCAAGTCCGTATGACGCGCATACGCACGGAAACTTTCGCCTATCTGAATCGCTAATTCACGCGTAGGCGTAACGATTAGGGCACGAACTTTCTTATTTTTTTGGAAGGATTTATTCTCCTCTAAAAGTTGAATGATGGGCAGCGTAAAAGCTGCTGTTTTACCAGTTCCTGTTTGAGCACAACCTAATAAATCGGTACCACGAAGGACGATAGGAATAGATTGAGCTTGAATGGGGGTTGGATTACTATAACCCTCTTCTTTGAGCGCCTTTAAAATAGGCTCAATGAGGTGCAATGATTCGAATGACATATTACTGTATAAAGATGTGTTATGAGCAATGAAATAATAACAAACATCCTCATAATGTGGCGCAAAGATACGCCTTTTATTTAACAGATTCGATTAAACGTCTCATCTCGACTAATTTGGCCTTGATCTCCTCCCCTTTTTGGGTCCCGATTAATACAGGTTCTCCCTCCTTAAAATTCAATTGTAAGCCTACGCTTCCGGCCACATTATAGACAAGCCCATTCCCGTTAAAGCTGTATTTAATACCCCAGCCGCCATATTCCTTCAATGGACTGTAGTCACGAACGTAACAAGCTGAAATAGAATCCCATGCATAAAATTTCTCTCTAAAATGAAAGGGAAAAAAGCGCACATAAATACCTTCAGCTTCGATGCGAGTCTTTAATTTCATTTGACAAAACAAAAGCGGCAATAACAATCCTAAACCATAAGAGATGATATATGATAGCGTTGATTGAGGTGGCTCTGTGGCTAATGCATAAATCAAAGCGCCCCATGAAACTAGTAAAACTAGCCATAACCACCATTGGGTAAAACGTTGCGTTTCGCTAAACATAGGCAAGATAATTAGGTCAAATTTAGCAGAATTAAGGAGAAAATTTTAGATTTGTTAAAACCTATTTAAAATAATGCAAACCAAAAAACAAAGCCTCGCCTATATCATTAGTGCGTCGTCAGTGGGTACTTTAATTGAGTGGTATGATTTCTATATTTTCGGGAGCTTAGCCACTGTTTTATCGACCAAATTTTTTCCAACAGATAATCCCACTGCCGCCTTTTTAAATACCCTTGCTACGTTTGCTGCTGGTTTTGTGGTTCGACCTTTCGGCGCCTTAGTTTTTGGGCGATTGGGTGATTTAATTGGTCGAAAATACACCTTTATGGTGACACTGATGCTGATGGGCGGTGCCACTTTTGCGATTGGTTTAATCCCCTCATATGCAACCATAGGTGCCTGGGCCCCTATTTTAGTCCTTACCTTACGCTTGTTACAAGGTCTAGCGTTGGGCGGAGAATATGGCGGCGCCGCTACCTATGTAGCCGAACATGCACCGCCAGAAAGACGGGGATTTTTTACCTCTTGGATTCAAACAACCGCTACATTAGGATTAGTCATTTCATTAGCGGTTATTATGCTGACCAGAGCATCTTTAAGCAAGGACGCATTCGATGATTACGGCTGGAGAATTCCATTTCTAGTATCTATTGTGATGGTTTTAGTCTCTTTGTTAATCCGTAAAAACATGGATGAATCGCCCATGTTTGAGCAGGCTAAAGCGGAAGGAAAAATTAGCAAAAACCCGTTAAAAGAATCTTTTGGCAATAAATTAAATTTAAAATATGTCCTTTTAGCGTTATTTGGAGCAACGATGGGACAAGGATTGGTTTGGTATACCGGGCAATTTTATGCGCAGACTTTTCTTTTAAAGATCTGTAATCTGGATGATATTCAAACGAATACTATTTTAGTCATTGGGTTATTACTAGGCACTCCCTTATTTATCTTTTTTGGTGCTTTATCTGATAAGATTGGCAGAAAAGGTATCATGATGGCCGGTATGATTATTGCCGTTTTCTCTTATCGTCCCATTTTTGATCAAATGTATAAAACAGTCGATGTTAGCCACAAAACAGTGGTTCCTGGTTCGGAAAAGATGGTTCTTAGCGGTAAAACAACTACGGTGTCTAAAGAATTTACAGATGGGAGTTCCTACAAGAATGTCATTACGGAAGTTTCTACGGAGAAAACCGAATCTAAAATCACCATTAAAATTAATAAGACCGATCAATGGGCTTTGATAGGCTATGTTTTCTGTCTTATTTCTTTCGTAACCATGGCGTATGGACCTATAGCAGCCTTTTTAGTAGAAATGTTTCCTACTAAAATTCGATATACGTCAATGTCCCTTCCCTATCATATTGGCAATGGCGTTTTTGGCGGATTAATGCCCGCAATTGCTACTTTTCTGGTTTCTAATGCAAATGCGGCTGGAACCTTAGAAAAACCCTATTTAGAAGGATTAAACTACCCAATCGCCCTCATTAGCGTCTGCGTAGTGATCGGAATTATTTATATCAAATCAGATAAAAAAGCATCATTATGAACCTAATAAAACGTATTTTGGGGATAGTATGGATCGGTTTAGGAATCGGTGCCGGCATTTATTTGATCTATTTTCAAGCGGTTCCTTTATGGGCCAAAGGGGGAAATGACCTAGTTCCTGCCATTATTTACACCTTTGTTTTGGCCCCATTAATTTCGATTGGGATGAGCCTTTTTGGCTATTATGCCTTTCAAGGAGAATTTGATAAAATATAAATTATGAGAATTAAAGACCTAGTAGATTACCAAAAAACGTATGAATTAAGTGTGCAGGAGCCTGAAAAATTTTGGGCAGGCATCGCGAATGAATTTGAATGGTCTAAGCCATTCACTAAAGTATTGGATTGGAATTTTAAAGACTATTCTGTCAAATGGTTTGAAGATGGGCAATTAAATATCACAACAAATTGCCTAGATCGTCATTTAAGTACGATTCCAGATCAAGCAGCCATTATCTACGAGCCTAATGAGCCTGGTGATTTAGCCATCACATTGACCTACCGTGAACTGCATGCACGAGTTTGTAAAATGTCCAATGTCTTGAAATCTCAAGGCGTCCTAAAAGGGGACCGCGTATGTATTTACATGCCCATGATCCCTGAATTAGCCATTGCTGTTTTAGCTTGTGCTCGAATTGGAGCCATTCACTCGGTTGTTTTTGGCGGGTTTTCAGCACAATCAATCTCAGACAGAATCAATGATTCAGCCTGTAAGGTGATCCTTACAACGGATGGAGCCGTTAGAGGAAATAAAATGATCCCGATGAAAGAAACGGTGGATGAGGCTGTCGCGCTTTGTCCCTCAGTTGAAAAAGTAATCGTTAAACGTCGCACAAATACCCCGGTTTCGATGCTAGACGGCAGAGACATTTGGTGGGATGAAGCAGAAAGTGAAGCTGCCGACGCTTGCGAACCAGCAATCATGAATTCTGAAGATCCCTTATTTATTTTATATACATCTGGATCAACAGGAAAGCCAAAAGGCGTCGTTCATACCTGTGGTGGATATATGGTTTATACGGCTTATACATTTGAAAATGTTTTCCAATATAACCCAGGTGAAGTCTATTTCTGCACCGCTGATATTGGTTGGATTACCGGTCACTCCTATTTAGTTTATGGCCCACTTCTCAATGGAGCCATATCCGTCCTTTTCGAGGGAGTACCTACTTATCCAGATGCGGGACGTTTTTGGGACATCATAAAAAGACATCAAGTCAATATATTCTACACGGCACCCACAGCGATCCGTTCATTGATGGGCATGGGTAACGAGTTTGTCACAAATAAAGATCTAAGCTCCTTGCGCGTTTTAGGATCTGTAGGCGAACCATTAAATGAAGAAGCTTGGCATTGGTATAATGACAAAGTAGGTCATGGCAATTGCCCCATCGTCGATACTTGGTGGCAAACAGAAACTGGGGGGCACATGATTTCACCCATCGCTGGAATTACACCATTAAAGCCCGCCTACGCTACATTACCATTACCTGGCGTTCAACCCATCTTAGTGGATGAAAACGGCAAGGAAATTGAAGGAAATGGCGTTAACGGAAATCTTTGCATTAAATTCCCGTGGCCTGGAATCATCCGGACCACCTACGGTGACCATGAACGTTGTAAATCTACCTATTTTGCTACCTATCCGGGCTTATATTTCACTGGGGATGGCTGCATGAGAGACGAAGATGGATATTACCGAATTACAGGACGTGTAGACGATGTAATGAATATCTCGGGTCACCGCATTGGAACGGCAGAAGTGGAAAATGCCATCAATATGCACACTGGAGTCGTAGAATCGGCCGTGGTTGGTTTTCCTCACGACATAAAAGGACAAGGAATATATGCCTATATCATCTGCGTGCATATGCCAGAGAATGACAGCCTAATGCGCAAAGACATTTTGGCCACCGTTACTCGTGTGATAGGACCCATTGCAAAGCCGGATAAGATTCAATTTGTGACGGGCCTACCTAAAACACGTTCAGGTAAAATTATGCGCAGAATTCTACGCAAGGTGGCTGAAGGCGAATTTGGCAGTCTAGGTGACACGTCGACGTTACTGGATCCGGGGGTGGTGGAAGCGATTATCAGCGGAGCTTTATAATTTGCTTCGCAGTAGATTAGAGATAATAGAGTAGAGAGTAGAGATTTAAAGCATAGAGCACAAAGTCGGAATCGCCTACGGCGATGAATTCAGAGGTACGTTGACTTAGGAATGATTTCCTTCGGACTCATTCCCTGCGGACTGAAAACTGGATACTGATTACTGTTTACTGTATACTGTTTACTGTTTACCATCTACTGCATTATATGCTTCTCTAATTTGGCTAAAATTTCAAAAGCCGTTTCAGCCATTTTATTTCCCATATTATCTAGAAGTGGATTAATTTCAGCTACTTCTAGGCAAATTACTTTCCCTGTCGAAATAACCATCTCAAGAAGTGTAGAAACTTCTGCTGAACTAAACCCTGATTTAACAGGAGTTCCGGTACCATAGGATATTTGATCGCAATCTAGGGAATCTACGTCAAAAGAAACGAAAATAATATCCGTTGATTCTAGTTGACGAATAGCTTTATGGAGGCAATTTTCAAATCCTAAATTCCGCATTTCCTCTACTTTGAAATGCATGATACCAAACTGATTAATTAAGGATTCCTCTGCAAATTCAAAATCTCGCAAACCAAAGTAAACCAAATGATTAGGCAATAATTTTGGCCCTTGCACGCCAATATTTTTTAATTCCTGCCACGAATCCACTGTTTCGATTGAAACTTGATTTACGCCACAGTCTAAATTATCTAAATGCATTGCTGCCGCTAAGGGCATTCCATGAATATTTCCAGAGGGAGACGTATAAGGTGAGTGTAAATCTGCGTGAGCATCGATCCAAACAACTCCCAGCTTTTTCTCAGGATAGGCCTTTTTTATTCCACTAATTACACCCAAAGCAGAAGAATGATCTCCGGATAAAACGATAGGGAAAAACTGATTATTCAAACTCTCTGAAACATGAGTACAAACACGTTCACATTGCTGTAGGACATGTTCTATCCTTTTTGCAAAGCTATTGGTATTCTTTTGGTAGATAGTTTCGTTATGAGTAGAGATATCCTCAAAAAGGTGTCGATGAAAAAAATCATCCTCTTGGTTTATTGCTGCAATTTCTAATGCATCAATACCCATATCTGATCCCCGCGTACCCGCACCAATATCAGATCTATTTTTGAGTAGTTTGATGAGCATGGTTTGTTGATGTGGTCGCTGCTGCGCAGCTTAGTTGTCACTTTGTGACTTAGTCGACTTCGTCTTAGTCGCTGCTTCGCAGCTTAGTCAATTAAAAACAAATCTAAAGTCATCCCAAAAGGGGATTCCTACTTTATTCTTTATTCTTTATGCTTTTTGCTTTAAGTTTTAGAAGTCAATGGGTCCACAGAATTTTTTATGGTAAGCGTTTACAAAATTATTGCATAGCACAATTTTAAAACGCTTACCATAAAAAATTACCAAAAATAAGTGTACAATGCCACAATAGCCATCACCACTACGACCGCTCCAAAAATGAAGGACGGCTCGAGTTTGAACATTTTGGCATCAATCTCTAAACCTTTCGGGTTATTCTTGCTCGCCGGATCAGCTAAGGTAATAATCACCATTGAAACTACGCAGAATATAAATACCCAGCCCATACGGTCCATAAATGGAATCATGTACACGTCGCCATCTAAAAAGGCCGTGTAGAATAGGCAATCATTTACGCCCGTCCAAGTAGGAATATATTTGGTTAAAATAGAGAATGTAACACCTCCGATTAAGGCAAATAAAGCCGCATTCGAAGTCGTTCTCTTCCAGAAGAATCCTAAAATAAACAAAGCAAAAATACCTGGAGAAACATAGCCCGTATATTCTTGAATGAATTCAAAGCCCCCTTTTTTGTCAATACCCATAAATGGAGCAATAACGATCGCTAATACCATCGCACCTATAATGGCGATACGACCCACTGAGACTAATTGCTTCTCTGTGGCATTCGTATTCAAATATTTTTTGTAGATGTCCAAAGTAAAGATCGTTGAGATCGAATTCGCTTTACCCGCCATGGAAGCAACCACTGCTGCTGTCAAAGCCGCAAAAGAAAGACCTTTTAAACCAGCCGGCAATAGGTTCAACAATACTGGATAAGCGCTATCTTGATTGATCACGCCATCTTTCAACATCTCTTGTTGGAACATGCCATCCTTGTGCAATAAATAAGCAGCGATACCAGGTAAAACTACGATGATAGGCATTAATAATTTTAAGAATGCCGCAAATAAAATACCCTTACGAGCTGTAGGAAGATCCGCTCCTAAAGCGCGCTGAGTGATGTATTGATTACAACCCCAATAGTTCAAGTTAATAATCCACATTCCACCGATTAACACCGTCAAACCTGGAAGAGATGGATAATTCGCATTGTCTTTATTTAGAATCATGTGGAAATGCTCCGGTGCTTTTGTCAATAAATGACTCATACCGCTCATCATTCCTTCACCACCGAAGTGATCAGAAACCATTTGTAAAGCTAAATAGGTGGTGGCAAGACCTCCTAAGATCAAAAAGAATACTTGAATCACATCCGTATATCCAATCACTTTCATACCACCCAAGGTAATAAGTACCGCAAAAACAGACATTCCGATCATACAAAGTTGCATGTCAATTCCAGAAATGGTAGTAATCGCAAGGGCTCCTAAGTACAAAATAGAGGTCAAATTCACGGCTACATATAGCATTAACCAGAAAACAGCCATGATTAAACTCACGGTAGGAGAATAACGTTGCGATAAGAATTGGGGCATCGTGAAGATTTTGTTCTTCAAATAAATAGGCATGAAGAAAATCGCCACGATTAATAAGGTTGCTGCAGCCATCCATTCGTAAGTAGCGATGGCTAGACCGAGTCTGAAACCATTACCTGACATACCAATAAATTGCTCTGCAGAGATATTTGAAGCAATCAATGAGGCTCCGATTGCCCACCAGGTTAAAGAACCTTCGGCTAAAAAGAAGTCATTTGAATCAGATAATTCAGATTTTTTCTTGTTGTAAATCCAATAGCCGTAACCAGCTACTACCACAAAATAAAATAGAAAAACGAGGTAATCGAGTGTTTGTAAACCGTTTGATTGCATAGAGTTTTGTAGTTAATTTTTGGTCTTTAATTGTCTAAATTAAGATTTTTATCGGAATTGTGCTAATCCCAAAGCTCAGGTTTCACTAAAACTACCTCTTCTTCGCGATCTACGATGACCATTCCGGGAAGTAAATCCTTCGTTTTACGAACGAATTTTTTAGAGGTAACCATGACGGGACAAAGGGATTCTGTCTGTCTTTTAGAGAAATATGCTGCTAAACTGGCCGCCTTTTCAATAACGAAGGCGGGAACCGTTCGGTTTTGTGGATTTCGAATAATCACGTGAGAACCAGAGACGTCTCTAGCGTGCAACCAGATATCTTGTTTCTTCGCGTATTTCAGGGTGAGGAGATCATTGTTTTTGGCATTTTTACCTACCCAAATCGCCCATCCTTCTACCTCAAATTGCTTAAATGGCAATTCCTCTGTTGCATTCTTTGCCGCAGTAATTTGCAAATAAGGTTTCAACCCTTTGCGCGTTTCCACTAATTCCAACGCCGTTATTTTCGCTTGTAGATCAGTTATTTCTCGCTGTTTACGGGCAATGTTTTCTTCCCAGTGGGCGAGTTCTTTAGAGAAATTCTTCGCTTTTCGGTAATAATTCTCCGCATTCGCTGCTGGACTTAAGGTGGAATTTAATTTAATCGTAATAGGGAGATTTCGGTAGAAGTCTTCCAAAGTCACCTTCGACTCACCAGAAGGGATCAAATGCAAAAAGGCCATCAAAATATTTCCAATTTCTTCAAAAGGTACATTAGTCTCTCGTATCACCTTCTGTTTCTCCAATTCTTGCAAATACAATAAGGATTTAACTAAATTTCGTTCTAAGCCATCCTGAATCAATTTCTTCTCCCGCGTGAACTCCCCTACCGAATAGTGCACTAGGTAAAATTGGTTCAGTGCAGCGATGGGATCTGTCGATTGAAAAAGAGGGTCAGAAGAAGGAGGAAATAGCGTAAATCCAATACCTTTTGGCGTGGACACCACATAAAAAGACCCCTCTTCTAAAATAGAAAGCATTTTTTGCAATAATGCCCAGCGATCTTTTAGGTTCGCCTGCTCATATCCTTGAGCAGCAAGCCAGGCTTGCCCTTCTTTTCCTAAGGTGGGAAATAGAGGGAAATACTCTCCATCGGCCGCTTGGAAGGCTTCAAAACTCTGATCAATCGAACGCGAAATGGATCCTAATATAAGCTCATCATCTTTTTTGAGGCGCTTTTGGAACTGAGAATCATATTCCCCATCGCGGTATAAAATCAGATTAGCTCTATTTCCAAATAACTTAAAAACCAGCACATAATTACCTAAGAAATGAATCCCAAAAGCTCGTTCATTCTCGTACATCTCCACTTCCTGTACTTCTGCTAACAATAAATCAGAGAAAAGATCGATGGAATTTCGGCCAGCTCGGTGGAAAGATTCTGGAAACTGAAGACTAGAGAACTGAGGTCCTAGGGAGCATTTAATGTAGAAATCATCCCCGTTTTGGCGTTCAAACCCCAAAACCAATTCATCTTTATCTTGAGAAAAACACTGTTTTAAGCGCGCATACATCAATATCTGCCGTAAATGACTCGATAAAATCCGTAGAAAATAATAGTTATTGTGCATGGCTTAGCTTAAATTTATCCTCATGTCATCGATACCCGACTCCTATCTCACCATCGCGAAACCTGCTGAAGGACTTTACAAAGATAAAGGAAGTAAATTCATCAGTTGGGCATATCCGGTGAAAGATTTGGAAGAAATAAAAAGCAATTTAACATCTCTAAAAGAAGCGCACCCGAAGGCTAGGCACATTTGCTATGCTTATCGATTAGGTTTCACACCGGAGGAAGCTCGATCAAATGATGACGGCGAGCCTGCTGGAAGTGCAGGAAAACCCATTTTAAATACGATTCTATCCTATCAAGTGCATTATGTACAAGTGGCAGTGGTTCGGTATTTTGGTGGCACTTTACTGGGAGTTCCTGGATTAATCCATGCCTATAAAGAAGGGGCGATTGACGCTTTAACACAGGCAGAGATTTATGAGAAAGAACCTATGTCACTTCGCAGCATCGAATTTTCCTATGCACAAATGAATGAAGTGATGAAAATTTGTAAAAGACATCCAATTCAAATAGTAAATCAAGTAATTGATAATCTTTGTACCTATGAATTGACCTATCCATCTCGCCACGCAGCAGAGATAGATGCCTCTTTAAATAACCTATGAACAGCATTAAAATTTATTTAACCTCCTCAGGGATTCAATTGCAAGATCAGCAAGGGCTGGTTTGCTCGGTCCCAGGAAACTGGGATGATTTCATTAATCAAAAGAATCTATTTGAAGTTTGCTCGATGCATCTTTTGAATGGTATTCAGGCCAAAATAGAAAATACCCTCTGCCCTATCGATTCGCAAGAAATTTGGGCGGCTGGCGTGACCTATTTGCGCAGCAAAGTGGCACGGATGGAAGAATCTAAAGAATCCGGTGGTGACACTTTTTATGACAAAGTCTACGATGCTGTCCGTCCAGAGATATTTTACAAAGGCAATCGTTTGCGTGCGGTAGGTTCAGGTGGAAAGGTGCGGATTAGAAAGGATTCACTTTGGAATGTCCCAGAACCGGAATTGACACTATTTGTCAATAAGCACGGCGAATTAGCCGGCTATAGCATCGGTAACGATATGAGTTCCCGGGATATCGAAGGCGAAAATCCACTCTATTTGCCTCAGGCCAAAGTCTATGACGCAGCAGCAGGTCTCGGACCCTGCTTATTAGTAACGGAGATACCTTTGGCGCCTAATACCATCATCGCGATGGAAATTTCCAGAAATGGACAAAGCGTATTCAAAGGGGACACCGAAATCTCCCAAATGAAGCGTTCACACGCTGAATTAGTGGACTATTTAACCCGCGAAATGTCCTTTCCATCAGGAGTCTATTTGATGACGGGCACGTGCATCGTCCCTGATCCCCCTTTTACCCTACAATCTGGAGATAATATCCAAATTACCATTGAACCTATTGGAACCCTTATTCAAACCGTTGCCTAATGAATTATAAAGACGCCTCGATCGCAGAAATCGACTCAGCAGTAGCAGCCGCAAAAGCAGCCTTCCCTATTTATCGCCGCATTTCTGATTCAGATCGCGCATCGTTTTTACAAGCTATTTCGCGCGAAATAATGGCCTTAGGTGATGAATTAATCCAAAGCGCCTGCGCAGAATCAAACCTCCCAGAGGCTAGAATTACGGGAGAAAGAGGTCGCACAACAGGCCAAATCCAAGCCTTCGCAGACTTCATCTCGAATCCCTCATGGAAAAAGGAAATCCATGATCCCGCGATGCCGGACCGTGCACCCTTACCTAAACCGGATTTATTTCAAACCCAAATCCCCTTAGGCCCTGTCGCTGTTTTTGGGGCAAGTAACTTTCCATTAGCTTTTTCAGTGGCCGGAGGCGATACCATTTCTGCTCTAGCTGCTGGCTGCCCAGTGATTTTCAAGGCGCATCCAGCGCATCCAAAAACAGGGGATTTAGTAGGTTCTGCCATTTCGAAAGCCGTAGCCTCTTGTGGTTTACCAGCCGGAGTTTTCGCTTTAATTCACGGTTCATCACACGAAGTGGGATCAATTTTAGTGCAGCATCCAGCTATTACAGCAGTTGGCTTTACAGGATCCTATCGAGGTGGAAAAGCCTTATACGACCTAGCTGTTCGTAGACCCCAACCTATTCCGGTATATGCAGAAATGGGATCTGTAAACCCAGTTATCTTATTGTCGGATAAAATCGCCAAAGATCCAGCTGCATTAGCTGCTGGGCTTGCCGGTTCTGTATGCCTAGGTGTAGGTCAATTTTGCACCAATCCTGGCCTTTTAATTTTACAGAAAAAAGACGCGAGCTTCCTCGATTTGCTTGCTGCGGAATTAGATAAATTACCTTTAGGCCCGTTTTTAACGTCTGGAATTGCTGCGGCTTATACTTCCGGCGTTGCTAACCTTGCGAAACACGCAAAGAAATTAACCTCGCGCGAGCTCCCTTCCCCTGCCCTATTTGTTGCAGATGCTGCCACCTTAAATCGGGAGATTTTAGAAGAAGTTTTTGGTCCTTGCAGCGTGGCTATTTTAGTGGAAAATGAAGCAGAAATGCTGACATTTATCGAATCAATAGACGGACAATTAACAGGAACTATACATGGGACTAAAGCCGAGATTTCGGAAGAACTCGTAGATGCCTTGCTACAAAAAGTGGGTCGTTTACTTTTCAATGGTTTCCCCACAGGCGTCGAAGTGTCAGGCGCTATGGTCCATGGAGGGCCTTTCCCTGCGACAACCGACTCACGTAGTACCAGCGTGGGAACGCAGGCGATTTATCGGTTTATGAGGATGGTGTGTTGGCAAAATAGAGTATAGATTAGAGAGTAGAGATGAGTCGCCTGCGGCTTAGTCAATAAGTCGCCTACGGCTTAGTCCGGAGGAGGACTAAGCGACGAAGTCGCGACTAAGACGAAGTCGACTAAGCCGTAGGCGACTCATCTTTATTCTTTGTGCTTTATGCTCTATGCTTTACACTTCTAAAATAACGTTTTCAAATGTAAGCTCTCCTGAAGCATCCAATTCCATCATCACTGCAGAATCCTTGACGATTTTGCCGGCTAAAATAGCCTTAGACAATTCGTTCAGCACTGCTTTTTGAAGCACCCTTTTCATAGGACGACCACCGTAAATAGGATCGTAACCATCTGAAGCAAGCTTATTCAAAGCCTCTTCTGAGGCATCTAAGGTGATGTGTTGATCGGCTAAGCGTTTTTGAACTTCTTTGAACTGAATCGCTAAAATTTTGCGCGCATGTTCTAAAGTCAAAGGTTCGAATAAGACGACTTCATCCACCCGGTTCAAAAATTCAGGACGAACGACTTGCTTTAACAAAGTCATCACCTCTTCTTTAGTCTCTTCTAAAATCAGCGCATTGTTCCAGCCTTCCATCAACGCCATTTTCTCTTGAATCAAGTGGCTGCCGATATTAGAAGTCATAATGATGATCGTGTTCTTGAAGTTTGCCGTGCGACCCTTGTTATCCGTTAATCTACCTTCATCTAGCACTTGCAATAAGATGTTCCAAACATCTGGATGCGCCTTTTCAATCTCATCTAATAACACGACCGAATAAGGTTTGCGGCGTACGGCTTCCGTTAATTGTCCGCCTTCATCGTAACCCACGTATCCCGGAGGCGCTCCCACTAGACGACTTACGGAGTGTCGTTCTTGAAATTCGGACATGTCAATGCGTACCATGGCGTTTTCATCGTTGAATAAGTAGGAGGCCAAAGTTTTGGCTAATTCCGTCTTACCCACACCCGTCGTACCCAAGAAAATGAACGAACCAATCGGACGTTTGGGGTCTTGCAAACCTGCTCTAGAACGGCGAACCGCATCCGAAACCATCTCAATGGCTTGGTCTTGACCTGCCACCCGCTTATGTAATTCGTCTTCCAAATGCAATAATTTCTCCACCTCCGTTTGCAACATGCGACTAACGGGAATTCCGGTCCATTTGGCCACCACCTCTGCTACATTTTCTGCTGTCACTTCTTCTTGCAGCATCGAGTTTTCTCCCGCTGACTGCGCTTGCATATCTTTCAACTTTTGCTCCGACTCGACTAATCGACCATAGCGAATCTCTGCTACCTTGCCGTAATCGCCTTGGCGCTCCGCTTGTTCCGCCTCTAGCTTCAAACGATCAATTTTTTCCTTTTCAGCACGAACTGTATCTAGAACAGATTTTTCTGCTTGCCATTTAGCCTTCAAGGCATCTCTTTTCTCTGATAAATCTGCTAAATCGCGCGTTAAGATCGTCTCCTTCTCCTTATTATTCTCCCGGCGAATCGCTTCGCGTTCGATCTCTAATTGCATGATTTTGCGCTGTATGTCATCGATTTCCTCTGGAACGGAATCAATCTCTAAACGCATTTTGGCGGCTGCTTCATCCATTAAATCGATCGCTTTATCTGGTAAAAAACGATCCGAAATGTAGCGATTCGATAATTCCACCGCAGCGATAACCGCGTCATCCTGAATACGCACGCCATGGTGTAATTCGTATTTGTCTTTTATACCACGAAGAATAGAAATCGCATCTGCGACATCGGGTTCTTCCACTAAAACGGATTGAAAACGACGCTCGAGGGCTTTATCTTTCTCGATGTATTTTTGGTACTCTTTCAACGTAGTCGCTCCAATCGCATGCAGCTCGCCACGTGCCAAAGCGGGTTTTAACAAGTTTGCCGCATCCATCGCGCCTTCGCCTCCACCACCAGCACCGATCAAGGTATGGATCTCATCGATAAAAAGAACGATCTCCCCATCAGAATCAGTGACTTCCTTTATGACGGCTTTTAAACGCTCCTCAAATTCCCCTTTGTACTTCGCACCTGCCACTAAAAGTCCCATGTCGAGTGACATGACAATCTTAGATTTTAAATTTTCAGGTACGTCGCCAGAGACAATACGTTGGGCTAAACCTTCTACAATGGCGGTTTTACCTACTCCAGGTTCTCCTAAAAGAATGGGATTATTCTTCGTCCTACGGGATAATATCTGTAAGACACGGCGAATTTCTTCGTCCCGTCCGATGACCGGATCAATTTTTCCGGCTTTCGCTAAATCATTTAAATTCTTACCGTATTTTTCCAAAGACTGGTAAGTTCCTTCTGCATGTGGATCGTTCACTTTTCTATTTCCTCTTAGTTCTTTGATGGATTTTTTAAAATTTGCACTCGTGATGCCTAAAGACTTCAATAAGTCAGTAATGGCATCTTTGGATTCGATTAAAGCCAGAAATAGAATTTCTACGCTCACATACGAATCTCCAAATTCCGATTTCAAAGCCTCCGCTTTCGTAAACACTTGCTGCAAGGCATTGCTAGCATAGGGCTGTTGTGCGCCTGATACTTTGGGGTAAGACGAAAGGATGGTCTGTAATTTCTCCTGAATTTGAGGAACAGTCACGCCATTTTTCTTGAGTAAAAAGGCGGATGTTTGGGTGTCGTCCTGCAAGATCGCTTGCAAAAGATGCCCCGTTTCGATGGCTTGCTGGCCATTCTGGCTCGCGATTTCCATCGCGTTTTGAATGACAATTCCAGCTTGTGATGTGTAATTATTTGGGTTCATATCGGCTAGGTTTTACTCCTAACAAGCAAATGAATACCCAATCGAAAAAATCGGAAAAAATGACATTAAATTTAAAGCAAATCTATAGAAAAACACGCCAAAATGGCGCATATTAGGCGAATTTGGCTTTAATGGCGTCCTCGAAATTCTTCAAGGCAATTTGCAAATCAACAATCTCCTTAGCGAAGTGTTCGAAATCACATACCTTCGCCTTTATTTCGATCTTCTCACAAAGGGAGTGCACCTGAGAAGCGCCTAAAGTACCCGAATTCCCTTTAAGGGTATGTAGTTCGGATTGAACACCTTTGCAATTCGACTCAGAATGAAAAAGAATAGCAGCGGCTACTTGTTCTTTGGCCTCCACAATAAACTCTTCCAGCATACTTTTCACGAAAGCGGGATCGCCGCCCACCGCATCAGAAAGCGAGGCAAGAACCTCTTCGTCCACGACAAAACTAGATACCTCTAACGCATCTTCGACGGAAGCATGTCCATCAGATACCCAGCGCGACACCGTTTGAATCAGCTGTTGTGCACGGATCGGTTTGGCTAAATAATCATCCATTCCTGCAGCTAGGAATCGCTCCCGGTCTTCCTTCATCGCATAAGCCGTCATCGCCACAATCGGAGGAAGGGAGGCTAAACTCAGGGCTTTTAAACGGCGAGTCGTTTCCATTCCATCCATCTCTGGCATTTGGATATCCATTAATACTAAATCGAAATGAATGTCATTTTGCAGTACAGAAATCGCGTCCTGGCCACTAGGCACCATAATTACCTCGCAACCGGCCTTCAGTAGAATCTGACCTGCCACCTTGCGATTCGTGGCATTATCATCCACTAATAATACACGGGCGTGTACCGAATGCAGACTACCCGAAATTGAAAGATTATCCGATTTCTTCGTTTTAGTAGCTAAAGCAGAATCCCCTGCAGCAAGTTTGATGGTAAACCAAAACGTACTTCCCTTACCCTCTTGTGACTCTACACCGATCTCTCCGTCCATCATCTTACAGAATTCACGAGAAATGGCTAATCCTAGACCGGTCCCTCCATAATTTTTCGAAGTAGAATTATCTACTTGTTGGAAAGCATTAAAGAGTTTTTCTAAATTGACTGCACTAATTCCGATTCCATTATCGCTCACACGTACTTCTAATTCTGTACTATCTTCCTTTAGCGATTTAACTTTCACCGCAATTTTCACGGATCCGTTTTCGGTAAATTTCAACGCATTCGAAGTTAAATTCGAGAGAATCTGCAATAAACGTGTTTCATCCACCTTGACATAAGCCGGAACTTTGTCGTCTAACTTGTACGAAACTTTATTCCCTTTCTGATGCGCTAATGGCGTAAACAAAGCCATCAATCGATCAAACACATCTTCTAACAGAATATCTGTTGGATGCAGCACCATCTTGCCTGCCTCAATTTTGGCGAGATCCAGAATATCATTCAAAATATGTAAAAGCGTTTCGGACGACTTGCGAATCGTTTGCAAGTAATCGCGCTGATCTTCATCTAATGAAGTGTCACACAAGAGATCCACCATCCCGATTACTCCATTCATCGGAGTACGAATTTCGTGGGACATATTCGCTAAAAACTGCTCCTTCACCTGCAGCGAGTGCTCCGCCTGTTCGCGTGCCTCGACGAGTTCAATTTGGTACTTCTTCAAATCCGTAATGTCGCGCGCAATACCCGAAACCTCGGAAATTATCCCTTGATCTAAAATCGGGTTTAAATAGACCTCTAACCAACCATCGGAGTCGTCTTTCTTGTGAATACGTAATTCAAAATGCTGCTTAGCCCCCTTAAAAGCTAATTTATAATGATCCTCTAACACTTTTCGCTCCTCTGGAGACATAAGCTTGAAGCCCATCGTTTCCGAGCTAATATTTAATTGAGGTTTCATCCCCAGCTCTTGCTCTAATAAATCGGAGTAATCGTGGTTAAAACTCATTAACATTAAACGCTTATTCACGGACCACATTAAGTGGGAGGAGCTATCGAAAATAGCATTTAAGCGAGCTGTTTCTCTTCCCAAAGCTTCTTCCGCCTGCTTCCTCGATATCGCAATCGCCACTTGCCCCGATATAAAGTCTAATAATTCTAAATCTCGGTTCTCGTATTTATTCGCACGCTCATACGATTTAACCCCAATGATTCCAGTCACTCGGTCCCCGATGCGCAGGGGAACACACAGCATAACTTTGGGAACCACCCCATAGAGGTAAATCTTCTTCTCTGCAGCGAGCTGGTGAATATCGTCATCGTGCAAAATCAGCGGCTTATTTGCCATCAAAGCATATTCCGTCAAGCCATTCCCTAAACGGCGCTTAGTAAAATGCACACGGGAATTAAAGTATTCATCGATGTAGTAAGGGAAATAAATAAAACTCTTGCCTGGATCGTATTGTGCAATAAAGAAGTTCTTCACGTCAATCACTTCCCCTAATTGCTTGTGAATGTTCACAAACAAATCATCTAGATTAGACGAATTAATTGCCACCTGGGAGATGGAAGAGAACAATTTATTTGCTCGCTCTGCCCGTACTTTTGCCGTTGAATTATGTAAAATACAGCGATAAGCTGTAGGAGTACCCCGCTCAAAACGACAGGTGGCTGAACCTGTTACATATAAGCGACGTCCATCTTTACGTCTAAAAACAGCCGTAAATTCCGGAATATCCTCTCCTTTCGCTAAAGCATCGAATTGTTTCTGAGTCTGGTGTGCAAACTCAGGATGCAGCACATCCTGAATTTTTAAATCCTTCGCCTCTTCCTCGCTATAACCCATCGTCTCTAACCAAGCTCGGTTAACAAACAGAAAACGTCCGGTCACACCGGTGATTTGGATTAAGTCAGTCGTATTATTAATTAAGTCTTGTAGTTGAGCGTTTGAACGAGTCAGGGCTTCTGAGACCTTCTTCTTTTCGCTGACATCCTCCCCTATAATACTGAGAAAATTATCACTCACCACGGTAGAAGCAACTTCTACCCATTTAATGGACCCAGATTTTGTCTTATAATTCCGCTCTCGCTCTTCGAATACCCCCCCCGTCTGAATTGCTTTGTTAAATGCGACGCGACGGGTTTCACTCTCTCCATCGGGAACTAGTGTCGTAAAGAAGTCCTTTCCATTTAATTCCGATGGCTTATAACCTAGCAATTGATGCGTATACTCATTCGCATGCGTGATGGTTCCATCTAGCGCCATAATGATGCCAAAAAGCTTCAGGGAATCCAATGTTTTAATCAGGGCATTCCTATCCTCCATACCTTTAATCGGGAATTTTGCTTAAATGTACGAAAAAGGGCTTAATTTTACCCCTTAAACCCCAGAGACCCGGTGCAAGTAAGAGCAAAAAAGAGTTTAGGACAACATTTTTTAAATGATTTAGAGGCAGCGAAGCGCATCGTAGATGGCTTGCAGCCGGCTGGAGCATACACAAAAGTGTTAGAGATTGGTCCTGGAATGGGTGTATTGACTCAGTTTTTGGTCAAAAAAACCGAATACAAAACCTCGCTCATCGAAATCGATAAAGAATCTGTCGACTACCTACGTAAAAACTATCTAGAGTTTACGGGTCCACGATTAATCGATGGGGACTTTTTACGTTATCCTTTGGAGAATATGTTTGGGGAGGAAAAATTCGCCATCGTAGGTAATTTTCCCTATTTCATCTCCACCCAAATCTTCTTCCGCGTATTAGAATACAAAGACCAATGCATCGAGGTGGTGGGAATGCTGCAAAAAGAAGTAGCTGTCCGTTTAGCCGCTAAACCAGGCAATAAGGATTACGGTATTTTAAGCGTGCTTTTACAGGCCTACTACGATATTGAATACCTATTTAGTTTAGGACCAGAAGTATTTACTCCCCCGCCTAAAGTCAACTCAGGCGTCATTCGCCTCGTGCGGAATTGGGATAAAAAACTCGATTGCGATCCGGCTAAATTCAAGTCTTTGGTAAAAATGGCCTTTAATCAACGACGCAAAACATTACGCAATGCGCTAAGAGCCATGCAATTACCTGAGCATCCACTTTTATCTAAAAGAGCAGAACAATTAGGGGTTCCCGAATTCACTGAATTGACCAATTTATGGAAAGATAATGGCTACCAAGGCGCTTAATCGATCTAATTTTAGTAATTTGCATTGTTTAATTTAAAAATCACCTCAAACCATGGAAGTAGTAAACACACAACACCTTCCGTTTGAACTTACAAAAGAGTTCATAGAGGACATCCGCCTGCTGATCGAAAATCAGGCGAATGAGGAAATCTTATTGAAGCTGGATGAGCTTTTCCCAGCCGATATCACCCATATTTTAATTGAATTAACGACGGACGAGGCAAGATATCTTGTCCTGTTAATCGACACAAAAATTGCGGCTGAAATCATCTCAACACTCGATTCAGATGACCGCAAAAAATTCCTAAAGAACTTCACATCGAAGGAAATCGCCTCTTACATTAATGTAATCGATTCCGATGATGCCGTAGATATTTTAAACGAACAACCGGTAAAAGTACGCGAAGAAGTTATCGCCTTGTTGAAAGACCGCGAACAAGCTCGATTCATTATCGACTTAATGCATTACGACGAAGATTGTGCGGGCGGTTTAATGCAAAAAGAATTAATTAAGATTAATATTAGCCAAACAGTGACCGAATGTGTGGAGGAAATCCGGAAACAAGCGGAGGATGTGGAGAAGGTGTATTCGGTTTATGTAATTGATGATGATGGGCTTCTTTTAGGAACTGTTTCTTTAAAGAAAATTATCTTAGCAAAACGTGGTTCTAAGATTGCGGATGTCTACGAAGATGATGAAATCGTTTCTGTTCAGACGTATGCGTCTGGAGAAGAGGTGGCTGACTTAATGCAGAAATACGATTTAGAAGCTATTCCAGTGATTAACATTCAAGGGCGCTTATTAGGTCGAATTACGATCGATGACGTGGTCGATTTTATTACGGAATCCGCACAGGAAGATATTCAGGTCATGGCCGGTATCTCGGAAGACGTAGAAGAAGATGACTCTGTTTGGTTATTAGTTCGTTCCCGTCTTCCTTGGTTAATAGGTGGCATGGTGGGTAGTTTTATTGCGGCTAAGATCATTGACCGATTCGATGATACGATCGCGATTTTACCAGCCATCTCCGCTTTCATTCCCTTAATTGGTTCGACGGGTGGAAATGTGGGCATTCAATCATCGTCCTTAATTGTACAGTCCTTAGCAGATAAAAGTGGTTTGGATACCAGCTTAGGAAAACGTCTTCAAAAAGTACTCGTTGTCGCCTTAATCAATGCATTAATCGCTGCCATTTTTGCTTTTGGATGTTCCTTATTAGTCGATTCAGGAGAAATAATGCTATCGGCAACCGTTTCTCTTTCTCTATTTGCCGTGGTAATGCTGGCTAGTTTAATGGGAACCATTACCCCTTTGGTATTAAATCAATTGAAGATTAATCCAGCAGTGGCCTCTGGTCCTTTCATCACGACTACGAACGACATTTTAGGCTATGGAGTCTACTTCCTAATTGTTTACTGGTTGTTATAAGATGTTAGCGGTCATCCAACGCGTTAGTCAAGCTAGTCTGCACATCGATGGGACCTTATATTCCTCCATCCAACAGGGTTTTTTAGTCCTATTAGGCATCCACGTGGATGATACACCGGAAGATGTAACTTATTTAGCTGGAAAGATAGCAGGTCTGCGCATTTTCTCTGAAGAGGACGGCAAAATGAATCTCGATTTAAAGGCCGTTTCTGGTGAGCTTTTGCTGGTGAGCCAGTTTACGCTCTATGCGGCTACTCGAAAAGGCAATCGCCCTAGTTTTCTTGAATCGGCTAGACCAGAACAGGCGATACCGCTTTATGAAATGATGATTACTTCTTTATCAGAGAGATTAGACAAAGAAATACAGACAGGCTTATTCGGTGCAGATATGCAAATCAATTTAACAAACGACGGACCCGTTACCCTTATCATCGACTCTAAAAATCCCTAATTATGACGATTTCAAACGCACAACAACAAGTAGATGAGTGGATTAAAACCGCAGGCGTTCGCTATTTCAGCGAGTTGACGAATATGGCGATGCTGACAGAAGAAGTGGGCGAAGTGGCGCGCATCATCGCAAGACGCTACGGAGAACAGTCCGAAAAGGAGTCGGATAAAAACAAAGACCTGGGGGACGAAATGGCCGATGTTCTTTTTGTTTTGATTTGTTTAGCGAATCAAACGGGTATAAACCTAGAAGAGGCGCTGAAGCAGAACCTGCTAAAAAAGACGGAACGCGATGCGGACCGCCACAAGAATAACCCTAAATTAGCTTAGCGAACAGGTATTTGGCTTGATTCGATCTTCTTTGCAATCCCCTTCCCCTCTTCTTTCGTGGGGATATAAGGTTTTAAAATCGTGATTTGCTCCAGGGCTGGATTCATTAGTTGAATAAGTGCATGACGCACATCAAATTCCGCTTCTCCCGATACTTTTTTAAATTCCTCGATGGAAATATTTTGGCGCTTATTTCGAAACGATACTAGGTGAGTCAAGGTACTATCTCCGGCAAGCTTTCCACCTTCCCACGAAACGACTGAACCTCCATGTGCCCAGCCAAAACCTGAAATCGTAAAATTCTTTGCATTAATTTTTTCCACTTCTTGTAAGCTTAAGCCTAAGTAAAGTCCTGAAGCCGTTTTCCATACAGAATTCTCCCCCTGAACACTCACGTCTGAAATCTTTCCCTCATGAAAGAAAACATTCGCCTGTTTCGCCGTTCCTGGAAAAATAATAGCCCCTCGTAAGGTGTCATCGCCTGTAACTATGGACGTATCTACAATGACAGACTTTGCTCCGTATTTAGCAATTAATCCCTTTGCATCCCCGCAGGCTAAAACTTCATTTAAGTTTTCGGTGGGTAAGCTCACTTCGGAATTAGAACTGCAGGCCCCTACTATGGTAAAGGACAAAAGAAGAAGGATTTTTTTCATGGTTACAGAATTATACTTAAAATTACCTAAGCTAAAGGACAGAAGCAAGTTAGAAATATTCCAAATTAGCTTTGCAAAATAATTGCAAGCTTCGAGCGTTTATTGATTTATGAGTATATTTGTTTTTGACGTTTAAAAAATTCGCATCACATGCTACGAATAAGTTCATTTATCCTACTAATTACCTTGACTTTCAGTTCAGCAACTCACGGTCAATTTTGGAAAATAGGTAAAAAAGGAGGAACAGGTTTCAAAAAATCGACATTTAACCCACACACATCCATCGGCTTCGGAGCTGGTAGTTCACATTATTATAGTCTAAATGATGAATTGCCGATATTTAACCGATTAGTCAATGACCAAAGTCGATTTAATGTAGGGGCGCATTTAACGCGACACGTCAGCAAAAATTTTAGCATAAAGGGTAATTTGAATTATATCCGTCTAGCGGGAAATGATTATACCTTTGATAATACGGCGCTAATCCCTAGAACACCTGATTTGCGATTTCGATTCAGAAATGATATAGTAGAATTTGGTATTTCTGGACTCCTAGAATTAAATGGTAACCAACAAAATTACATGAAGCGTAACCGCTTCTCCCCTTATTTATCTGCGGGCCTGGCCTTGGTTTCAAGTAATACAGAGCTTTATCAATTAGATTCTTTAGGAGGAGCAGGAATACCGGGCGCTTCCTGGAGAAGCTATTCGGATATCATTGCGAGTGATTACCCCACTAATCCGATTCGCAATTTCAATGAAACGATTCCATCCATTGGTTTTTCAATACCCGTAGGCGTTGGATTTCGGTATCGCTTAAATGACTTTATGGATTTTGGATTTGAAGCAAGCCTAAGAACGCAACTAGGGAATCTATTTGCAGCGCCTAAAAATCAACCTCCTAAGACCGAATTAACCACCCGATTACTCATTCCGTCAGAATATGCGACGAACTTAGTAGATCATTATTTTGTTACTCAATTTCAGTTAATCTTCCATTTAGATCGAAGTATTGATTGTCCACCTATCAGAAGGTAAAATAAACACACATACTTTGACATTTGAAGAACTCGGGCTCAGCCCAAAACTATTAGACGGTATCAGTTCAATGGGATACAAAACCGCCACACCGGTGCAATCCCAAGTTATACAACCCATTTTAGCGGGCCGCGACATTTTAGCCTCAGCCCAAACAGGAACCGGCAAAACCGCCGCTTTTTTGCTTCCCATCATACACAAATTAATCACTGAACCTCACCCAGAGGACCATATTAATGCGCTTATCATTGTTCCTACCCGTGAACTAGCTATTCAGATTGCAGGCAATATGGAAGGTTTAGGCTATTTCGCAAACGTTAGCTCGATCGCTATTTATGGTGGTGGAGATGGTAATTCCTTTACGACAGAGAAAACGGCTTTGACCAGTGGTGTGGATATCGTTGTATGTACTCCAGGTCGCATGATTGCCCATTTAAATATGGGTTACGTGAACCTAAAACATTGCAGTTATTTAGTACTAGACGAGGCGGACAGAATGCTCGATATGGGATTCTCAGATGATTTGATGAAGATCATTTCCTTCTTGCCAGAAAAGAGACAGAATCTATTATTCTCGGCGACTTTTGCGCCTAGGATGAAGACTTTGGCCCAAAAACTATTAGATAATCCGGTCGAAATCAATATCGCCGTTTCAAAACCACCTGAGCAAATTGTTCAAGAGGCTTTTGTGGTGTATGAAAAGCAGAAGAGTCCGCTGGTAAAGCATTTATTAAAACTTCAGGATTATACTCGCGTGATTGTTTTCTGTTCTAAAAAGCAGAATGTCAAATCCCTTACTTCGGATTTAAAGCGTGCTAGATTCTCTGTAGAGGAGATTCACTCTGATTTAGAACAAGAGGTGCGGGAGCAAGTGATGCAGGACTTTAGAAATAAGAAGACGAAGATTTTAGTGGCGACGGATATTTTGAGCCGTGGTATTGACATCGACGAAATTGAATTAGTCATTAATTACGATGTGCCAAATGACGGAGAGGATTATATACACCGCATCGGTCGTACCGCGCGCGCACAGACAAAAGGAACGGCTTATACGCTGATCACGGAGGCTGAACAACGCAAATTTAAGACCATTGAAGATTTATTAGAGAAAGAAGTGACGAAGGCGGCTGTTCCTGAAGAGTTTGGGGAGACGCCGGAATATAATCCAGCGGCACAGAAAAGTTCTTTTGGAGGATATAAGGGTAAATCAGGCGGCGGAAAGTCGAGTGGCGGAAAGTCCGGCGGCGGAAATTTTTGGAAAAAGAAATCATGAGATTGATTGCTCTATTGTTGTTTTTCAGCTTTTCTGGCTGGGCTCAAGATACCACGCAGCATATCATCGCGGGTCGTTCTAATTCGAAAATTCAACAGGAGAAACCCTACGTTATTTTAATTTCAGCGGATGGATTTCGCTCTGATTTTTCGCATAAATACGAGGCTAAACACCTGCAATCAAAAGAATCGACAGGTGTGAAGGCAAGCTATATGCAGCCGTCCTACCCTTCTTTAACCTTCCCTAATCACTACAGCATCGCTACGGGTTTATACCCTGCGCACCACGGCTTAGTAGATAATACCTATTTAGATGTTGCTTCAGGACAAGAATACCGCCAGGCTAACAAAAAAATGGTGGGTGAAGGAAAATGGTATGGTGGAACTCCGCTTTGGGTATTAGCTGAAAAACAGCAAATGGTCTCAGCTAGTTTCTATTGGGTAGCCTCGGATGCAAACATTCAAGACACCTATCCGTCTTATTACTATGTTTATAATGAGTTGATCGATATCAAAACCCGTATCGCTCAGGTTAAGCATTGGCTTTCCCTACCGGCAGAGAAGCGACCTCATTTAATTACTTTTTATTTTCCGGAAGTGGATCACGATGCGCATGAATTTGGGCCAGAAGATCCTCGGGTAAAAAGTTCGGTGCAGTTTGTGGATCAGGCCATCGCGGATTTAGAAGCAGCTGTAGCTCCATTAGGGCTTCCGATCAACTTTATATTTGTTTCAGATCACGGAATGAAAGAGGTAGATAATGTGAATACCATCGGCAAACCTGCTCCATTGAATACCACAGCTTTTCAAGTGCCTTATGGAGATGCCTTGTTGCACGTTTATGCGAAGGATCCTTCGAAAATCGACTCGACTTATCAGGAATTAAAAAAGGACACGCGTTTTACGACCTATAAGATGGATGAAACTCCGGCACATTGGCATTACCGTAAATCAGATGATAAATTTAACCGTTTAGGGGATCTATTATTAGTGCCAAAACTCCCACAAGTATTTAACCTGTCTACCCAAAAAACCTCGAAAGGCAAACACGGTTTTGACACCGTTCTACCCGAAATGCGCGCTAGCTTTCAGGCATGGGGTCCTGCCATTAAATCAGGACTACAACTGGACGGATTTGAGAATGTGAACGTTTATCCTTTCGTGGCTAAAATCCTCGGATTAACTTACGATCCTAAATCCATCGATGGAAATGGTAAGGTATTGCAAAAAGCTTTGAAGTAAGTTAATTTATTTCGTAACGAATATTTCGTCCACGTGCTTTTTAATATTAGCAGCGATCTTTCCCATAGGCAAATCATTCGCGTCGTTACCAAACGGATCCTCGATTTCATCCGCAATTAATTCCAAACTAGCTAGTACGTAAAAAATAAAAACTACCACAGGAATCACATAGTAGCTCAGAATAAAGGTGTAGCTAAATGGCAAAGTCATCACATAGAAGAAGATAAATTTCTTAATGAAAGCACTATAGGAATAAGGGATAGGTGTATTTTTGATACGCTCACACGCACCGCATACGTCTGTAAAAGATTGTAATTCGGTATTTAAATAGAGGAGTTGATGTCCGGAAATTTTACCCGATTTATATAATTCATCTGTCTTTTTAAAGAGCATTTTCGCCACCTGATTAGGTTTATGTTTCGTGTGGTCAATATCTAAATCAAGACCTTCGAAAAGGACTAAACCTGCCTCATCATCCGCTAAATATTTTTGAAGAATGTGCGCATACAAAGGGATCACTTTTTGGAAAAAGTGACGATCTATTTCATTTTCTAAAATGACGGCTATTTTTAAGGCTAAATTTCTACTATTGTTTACTAATGATCCCCACAATTTTCGTCCTTCCCACCAACGATCATAGGCCGTATTCGTACGGTAGGCTAGCAATAAAGAGATAACAAATCCTAACATACTGTGCATTACAGAAATGTTTTTGACTAAACTGTCTTCTCCAAGATGAAAAACCTCTTCTTCTAAAAAGCAAACCAAACCTGAATACACTCCAATCAGAACCATTAATGGCAATAATTTTCGAAAAGTATCCGATTGATGAAAACGAAAAATAAAGGTTATCCAGTCTTTTGTATTGTATTGAACCATTTTAAATATTTATTTCTTGTAACTTATTTTCCAAATACTCCCATTCAAATCATCACTCACAAACAGCGATCCATCTGGCCCTTGTGCTAGTCCGCAGGGACGGTGTTCGATAGGACCAGTCGGTTTCGTTAAATCTTGTCCAGAAAAATTATCTGCAAAGATTTCCCAAGGACCCGACGGCTTTCCATTTTTAAAGGGAACAAAGGCGACAAAATAACCCTTCTTTAATTCGGCTGATTGACCATGAAAAGCGATAAATGCACCATTTTTATAACGGGCAGGAAAACTGTTTCCTGTGTAAAAAAGCAGATCATTCGGTCCCATGTGAGCTGGAAAAGCTACCACCGGATTCAAAGCATTTTCTCCTCCTGTTTTCTTTCCATCCCCACCATACTCTGGAGCGACAATTTTCTTCTTTTGAATATGATCATAATATATATAAGGCCAGCCGGCATCGTCCCCTTCTTTCTTGAATTCATACATCGCTTCTGAAGGAAGTTCTTGGCTTTGTTTTGGCGTATAATATTGTGGGTAAAAATCATGGAATTGACCTCTTCCGTGTGCCATCGCAAACAAAGACTTCGTCGAATTATTCCAAATAATCCCTACTGCATTTTTCAAGCCAGTCGCAAAACGAGTTCCATCTGCAAAACCTTGGTTCAATTTATTCGCATCAAAACGCCAAACACCCCCAGCAGAATCCAAAACCGCACACGGACTCATTCCTTTCCCAGTACCTTGCTCTCTGCACGGATCATTCCAAGAACCAATCGTCACATAGATATTTTTGCGCTCCTGATCAAACACAAAGGTCTTCGCATTATCCCGACCATGATCCGGCAAAGCATTCACAATCGTTTCGAATTTATTCCAATCCGCCACCTCACCAGTTGCATTCAAAGCATAGCGAAAAACACCCTTATTCGATGAAGCATAGAAATAATCATCGTGGATGGCGATTCCGGTACCCGTATAATTACCAAACATCGCCTGCTCCTCATATACCCCATCTTTGTCCTTATCCTTCAATAAAAGGATCCCTTTCCCATCCTTGAGTTTGGACAATTTCGCATAGACATCGCCTTGCTTCGAAACGGCTAAATGACGGGTTGAGCCGAGATCTTTCCCAATTTCACTTACGTGAAAACCGGCAGGTACTTTAATTTCTTGCGCAAAAATTAGGGAGGGTGCTAATAAGCACAGACTAAGGATTTTCTTCATGGTTATTTAATAGGTTGCTTAAAGATAGAAGAAAAAAAGAAAAAAGACCTGCACTTTCGTACAGGTCTTTTCAATTCGGTGGTCGCGTAGGGACTCGAACCCCAAACCTTCTCATCCGTAGTGAGATGCTCTATCCAATTGAGCTACGCAACCATTGCCCTTTCGGGATTGCAAAGGTAGGATTTCTTTAGCAATATGAAAAAAAAGCAGCCGAAATTTTCTAAAAATTATTTCCCCTTGAAATGAGGAGCCCTTTTTTGCATAAAGGCCATCAGGCCTTCAGCGAAGTCCTTACTCTTTCCTAAGATAGTTTGTTCCTCCGCTTCCGAAGCTAAGGTCGCTGCTAAATCCTGATTATAAGCCCTTTGCAAAGAACGCTTCATCAACGAGATAGACAAGGTGGCTTTCTTCGAAAAGGATAAGGCTATTTCATGCACCTTCGCTTCCCAATCTGATTCCGAAACCACCTCCGCCACCAATCCAATCTCTTTCGCCTCTTTTGCTCCTACTTTACGTCCTGTTGTAGCTAAATCAAAAGCACGGTGATATCCTACCGACTGCATTAAAAAGGCCGTGGAACCCGCATCCATGGCTAAACCAATTTGGACAAATAACTCAGAAAAATAAGCATCTTCTTTCGCGATGAGGTAATCACAGGCTAAAGCTAAACTACAGCCAGCTCCTGCTGCCACTCCATTTATCGCACCTATCACAGGTTTGTTTAAACCTCTTAAGGCAGAAATCATCGGATTATAAGTTGTACGCAACACATTCCCTAAATTAGGATCACTCACACCAGATTTCAAATCAGCCCCCGAACAAAAGGCCTTCCCTTCTCCCGTAATGACTAATACACGAACCTCATCGTCGATTTGAGCCGCTTCTGCCACCTCCCTGATTTCGTGAATCAAACCTGCATTTAAGGCATTATAGACCTCTGGACGATTTAAAGTTAAGGTCCAGATGGGACCGTTTCGGTGGAGCTTTAGGTAGTTGAAAGTCATAGTTTATGCAAATTCATATTTTCGAATTAAATCAAATTCATTTTTCTTTAATCTCAATTCTTCTTCAATATCATAATCATCTTGTAAACTCATCCAGAATTTTACAGAATTACCAAAAAACAAAGACAAACGCAAGGCTGTATCCGCCGTCACTCGACGTCGTCCTTTTAATATTTCTGAAATCCGGGTTTGCGGTATATTAATCTCTTTCGCTAAGCGATAGGCTGAAATACCCATAGGAAGGAGAAATTCCTCCATTAAAATCTCTCCAGGATGTATATTTTTCAAATTTTCCATATTAATGATAATCTACAATTTCTACTTCTTCCGCCGACCCATTTATCCATTTAAATATAATTCGCCATTGATCATTAATACGAATACTATAGAATTCAGATGCCGAACCGGAAAGCTTTTCTAATCGATTTGCAGGAGGAATTCGTAAGTCATTTATATTCTCTGACGCTTGAATCATACGTAATTTTCTACGCGCAATTTCTTGAATTTCAAATGGTAAGCGTTTTGACCTCTCTCCATTCCAAATTTTTAATGTTTCTTTAGAACCGAAGGATTTAATCATAATGACGCCATACGTTACTAACTCCAAAGGTAAGTAAAATTCATCGAAATCCTAATCTAGAAACTGATTATAAATGTTTCCTCAATCTCCCCACTGGAATCCCCAGCTGATCACGGTATTTAGCCACCGTTCTGCGCTTTACGACAAAGCCGCGATCAAGCAATAATTGTTCTAAATCCTCATCCGAATGAGGCTCTGAGCTCGGTTCTTGCTCGATGATCTCGCGCAAGATGTTCTTTACTTCTCGGGTAGAGAAGTCCTCGCCAGATTCATGAGTAATGCCTTCTGAAAAGAAGTATTTTAAGGGATAAATGCCAAAATCAGCTTGTACCGACTTCGCCGAAACTACGCGAGAGACCGTGGAAATATCCATTTCTATCATTGCCGCAATTTCTTTCATCTTCATAGGCTTCAAAACCGCCTCATCACCGGTCAAAAAGAACTCATATTGTTTGGCCACAATACTCTCCATCGTCTTCATCAAAGTACCCTGGCGTTGCTGGATAGCAGAAATGAACCAAGAGGCCGAATCTAATTTATGTTTGATAAACGTAACTGCCTCTTTGATATCTTTTTGTTTCTTGTCGCCCTTATCGTAGGTCTGCAACATTTCTTGAAAGGCACGGGAAACTCGAAGTTCAGGTGCATTCTTCCCATTTATCTTGATCTCTATTTTCCCGTTTTGGTTAGTAATGATGAAATCGGGCTGCAAATAAGGGGCAATGGGCGCATCGTCTCCCCCACCTGGTTTGGGATTCAAATGAGTGATGACTTGCATCGCTTTTTTTAGTTCTTCCTCTGTGATGGCTAATTTGGAGAGTAAAACGCTGAAGTGCTTTTTGGAAAACTCCTCAAAAAAATCATCTACTAAACGAATCGCTAACTGGTGAGCAGGTGCATCCGATTCCTTGCGATGCAATTGTAGCGACAAACATTCTTGCAAGCTACGCGCGGCAATACCGGCAGGATCTAACGATTGCACTTTGAATAAAACCTGTTCCACCTCGTCGTAATCCGTCTCAAAGCCTTGCATGAAAGCTAAGTCGTTCACAATGCTTTCAATATTGCGACGAAGATAACCATCCTCCTCTAAAGAACCGATGATTTGCTGGGCGAGGATTTCCTCTCGCTCGTTGCGAACGACGTAACGGATTTGGTTTAATAAATACTCTTGAGTGCTAGATTCTATGGCCAAAGGTCTTTCGCGCGTCCCCTCATTGGGATCATAAGAGTCCCCGGCCATCTTGTAACCGGCATAGTCATCTTGCAGATAATCCCCTACTTCCATTTCCTCCCGCTCCAGATCATCTAGGGTTTCTCGTGGCTCCTGTTCCTCATTATGATCTAAACCTTCCTCCAAAGCCGGATTATCCTCTAATTCCTCCTCAATCCTAGCCGCTAATTCAGCGGTAGGAATCTGCAACAACTTGATATATTGTATCTGTTGTGGCGAGAGGTTCTGTTGTTGATTCTGTTTTAAGGATAATCCCTGCATTGTCTATATAATCTACACCAAAGATAAGCCGATTTTTAATTACAAATAAATAAAATAAATCGGTTTTTTATCTGTAATTTTGAGGGTTATTGCCTCTATTGAGGCCTTTTTATTAATAATGCCCGAGTCATTTATGCAAATCAAAGAAATACTACGTTTAGCACCCACGCAGCAAAGCATTGTCGTGAAAGGTTGGGTTCGTACGAAAAGAGTTTCCTCGTCTGTCGCATTTATTGCGATGAATGATGGATCGACTATCCACAATATCCAAGCAGTCGTTTCAGAGGGAACCGTTTCAGAAGAAACGTTGAAATTAGTGACTACGGGATCTTGTATCGCCGTTACAGGTAAATTAATTGCCTCACAAGGACAAGGCCAAAACGTAGAAGTGGAAGTCGTTTCCATTGAAGTTTACGGAACAGCCGATCCGGAGAAATACCCTTTGCAGCCTAAGAAACACTCTTTAGAGTTCTTGCGCGAGATTGCACACTTGCGTCCTCGGACGAACACCTTCTCTGCGATATTGCGCATTCGCCATGCTTTGGCCTACGCGATTCACACCTATTTCAACAATAACGGTTTCTTCTATTTACATACGCCTATCATTACGGGATCGGATGCAGAGGGAGCTGGCGAGATGTTCCGCGTGACGACTTTGGACCCTATCAATCCTCCTTTAACGGAAGATGGAAAGGTGGATTATAAGGAAGATTTTTTTGGCAAAGAAACGAATTTAACAGTTTCAGGACAGTTAGAAGGAGAATTAGGGGCGATGGCTTTGTCCAAAGTCTATACCTTCGGACCCACTTTCCGTGCAGAGAATTCGAATACCACCCGCCACTTAGCGGAGTTTTGGATGATCGAGCCAGAAGTGGCTTTTAATGAGTTAGTGGATAACATGGATTTAGCGGAAGACTTCACTAAATACTGTATCAAATACGCTTTAGATCACTGTGCAGACGATATCGCCTTTTTAGAAAAGCGTCTAATCGAAGAGGAAAAGAACAAAAAGAAAGAAGAGCAATCGGAATTAAGCTTATCTGAAAAATTACGTTTTGTGACGGAGAATGAATTCGAACGCTTAACCTACACGGCTGCCATCGACATTCTATTGCAATCGAAAGCGCATAAAAATGGTAAATTCGTATATCCGGTAGAATGGGGAATCGACCTTCAATCAGAGCATGAGCGCTATTTAGTAGAGAAACATTTCAAAAAACCCGTTATCTTAACGAATTATCCGAAAGACATCAAAGCCTTCTATATGAAGTTAGATGAAGATGGAAAAACAGTTCGGGCGATGGATGTTTTATTTCCAGGAATTGGTGAAATAATTGGAGGATCCCAAAGAGAGGACAATTACGAGAAGCTTTTGCAACGTACGAAAGAGGTTGGAATTGAAGAAGAATCCATCTGGTGGTATTTAGAAACACGACAATTTGGCTCTGCACCACATGCTGGTTTTGGACTTGGATTTGAACGTTTAGTGCTATTTGTGACGGGTATGAGCAATATCCGTGACGTAATCCCTTTCCCACGCACACCTAAAACGGCTGAATTTTAAGATGTTTGGTTTAAAGCACGCAATAAATGGTTTGTTGGAACTTATCAAGAATGAGCGCAATGCGCGTTTTCATTTAGTGAGTACGCTTGTTGTGATTTATGTAGGCTGGAAAATAGGTTTTGAAGTATCAGAATGGCTTTGGATTTCTCTAGCTGTGGCTGGAGTTTGGGTAGCAGAATTGTTAAATTCTTCATTAGAAAGAATTACAGATCTAGTTTCTCCGCAGCAGAGTGAATTAGCGAAAAAGGCTAAAGATTATGCCGCTGGGGCGGTTTTAGTGATGGCTATTTGGGCGATTATCGTCTTCTTACTCGTCGCTGTCCCGCGAATTTTATTGAATTTAATGCTTTAAGAGCAACCAAATATGAAAGAATACGGATCGAGTGTTCAAAAATTAGTGAATTATATTTTGACCATTGCGGATGAAGAGCAAAGAACAAAATACGCTTATTTAATGGTCGAGGTGATGAAACAAATTCACCCGAATATGAAGGATAATAGCCAAGATTATTCGAAGAAGCTTTGGGATGATTTATACATCATGTCCAATTTTGAATTGAATGTACAAAGCCCCTTCCCTCCTCCATCACCAGAATCACTAGGAAAGGCACCTCGTAAAGTGGCCTATAACCAACATAACCTTAAATTCAAACATTACGGACGTAACGTAGAATTATTGATTCTGCGTGCGATTGCTGAGGAAAAAGAGGACGACAAAAAGATTTTAGTGGCTTATATTGCCCGATTAATGAAGGGTTTCTATGTGACTTGGAACAAGGAGTCAGTGGACGATGCGGTGATTTGGCAAAACATTAAAGAGATGTCAGAAAACCTATTAGGGACGATTGTTGATGAATTATCGCAAGAAGGATTAGGGCACGCTAAAGTGGCAAATAATGCGAGAAACGCCTATAATGCGCCAGAGTATCCGAATAGCAATAACAATAATCGCAACAATAATTATCGGAAGAACAACTTCAGAAGCAACAACAATAATAATAACCGAAATAATAATTTCCGTAAAAATAAGTAATCATTTATGGCATCATTTAAAGTAACCGGTGGCCGCCGTTTGAAAGGGGAAATTACTCCTCAAGGAGCTAAGAACGAAGCATTACAGATTTTGTGTGCTGTGGTATTGACAGCTGAGCCTGTCACCATTCACAATATCCCGAACATTCGCGACGTCAATCAATTAATTGATTTATTAGGCGATATGGGCGTGAGCATGCGTCGTTTATCGGAGTCAAGCATTGAATTTGATGCCTCCTTAGTCAATATCGATTACTTAGATTCAGATACCTACAAGAAGAAAGCTGCGGCGCTTCGCGGATCGGTGATGTTATTAGGACCGACTCTAGCCCGATTCAAAAAAGGACGTATTCCTTCCCCAGGTGGAGATAAAATCGGCCGCAGAAGATTGGATACCCACTTCTTTGGCTTCATGAAACTAGGTGCTAAATTCAATTATAGCCCCGAAGATGGTGGAATCTATGAAGTAGACGCCTCTGAATTACAAGGCGCTTACATGCTATTAGACGAAGCGTCAGTAACAGGTACAGCAAACATTTTGATGGCTGCGGTTTTAGCCAAAGGCAAAACAACCATCTACAACGCCGCTTGCGAACCTTATTTGCAACAATTGAGCAAGATGTTAAACCGTATGGGAGCGAAAATCTCTGGTATCGGTTCGAACATGCTGTCCATTGAAGGTGTCGATGTTTTACACGGAACAGAGCATACCATGCTTCCAGATATGATTGAGATTGGTTCTTTCATCGGTTTAGCGGTGATGACTCAATCGGAGATAACCATCAAAAACTGCCAAATCCCAGAATTAGGCATCATTCCTGAGGTTTTCAAGAAATTAGGTATTAAAATGGAGTTCCGCGGAGATGATATTTTCATCCCTTCTCAAGAACACTATGAATTAGAAAACTTCATCGATGGTTCGATGTTAACGATCTCTGACCACCCGTGGCCAGGTTTCACTCCAGACTTATTATCGATTATTTTAGTGACTGCGATTCAGGCCAAAGGAACGGTCTTAATCCACCAAAAAATGTTCGAATCTCGTCTATTCTTCGTCGATCGTTTGATCGAAATGGGTGCCCAAATCATCCTTTGCGATCCACACCGCGCTACCGTAGTCGGTTTTGATCGCAAGCAAACCTTAAAAGGAATCCGCATGTCATCACCAGATATTCGTGCCGGAGTTTCCCTTTTAATCGCTGCGATGTCTGCAAACGGCACTTCGATTATTGATAATATCGAACAGATCGACCGTGGTTACCAAAACATTGATACCCGTTTAAATGCCATTGGTGCAGAAATCGTGCGTATCTAATATGGAATTTCAGGCGAAGATTAAGCAAACGATTCGATTAGCGTCACCCATTGTTGTGGGTCAACTTGGCGTAATGCTCATGGGTTTAGCCGATACCATTCAGGTAGGTCAAATGTCTACAGGTGCAGCCGAAAGCTTAGGCGCGTCGGGCATGGCAGGAAGTATATTCTTCACCATTGCAGTAGTGGGTTTAATCTGTATGCAGATAGTGGCTCCGATGATTTCCAAATCAGATGCAGAAGGTGATTTCACGGAATGTGGCAATTTATTACGGGCTAATATCCGTGTAGCCCTATTCTTAAGTATAATCACCATGTTATTGATCGGGCTAGCTGGAATGAATTATGATTTATTTAAGCAGACTTCGGCTAATAAAGCATTAACCCTTCCCTACCTAGCCTTAATAGCAGTTTCGGTAGTACCCATTTTTTTATTCTCGGCTTTAAAAAGCTTTTCGGATGGTTTGCAGAAAACCTCCGTGGCCATGTATATTACAATCGCTGCCCTAATTTTCAACATCATTTTTAATCATATATTCATCAATGGACTTGGCCCAATTCCCGCTATGGGATTGTTTGGTGCTGGCATTGCAACCTTAATGGCCCGCATTTTAATGGCCATTGCCCTCGCCATTTACCTGTTCAAAATCGCCGATTTTAGTAAATATTTCCAAAAAAAGCACGTACATGCGGAAGCCAACGTGTTAGAAAAAACAATTCTCAAAATCGGTATTCCATCTGGAATGCAGGGTTTCTTTGAAATTGCTACGTTTGGGATGGCGGTTGTGATGATGGGTTGGATTTCTGTGACGGCTCAAGCGGCTCACATTGTAGCCATCAATATGGCATCCTTAACTTACATGATGGCATCGGGAATTGCGGCGGCAGGTGGAATTTTAGTGGGTGCAGATATCGGTGAGCGAAATAGACCAGGTATTTTTACCTCTGGTAACGCGGCCCTTGTATTATCCATTTTGTTTATGGGATTTTGTGCGCTAGTCTTCTTCTTCGGTAGGGACATTTTAGTGCGCGGCTACACGCAAGAAGTATCAGTCATTGCGATTGCAGTTACTCTGGTAGTTTGGGGAGCAATATTTCAGCTATTTGATGGAATACAGGCTGTTTCCCTCGGTTTACTTCGAGGTTTACAAGACGTTAATATCCCCACTGGAATTACCATTTTCTCCTATTGGGGCATTGGCATACCTCTTTCTTACTACATTGGGATATACCAGGGCGTAGGTGCCACAGGGATCTGGATGGGATTAACGGCAAGTTTAGTTTGTTCTTCTGTGTTATTGTCGTGGCGCTTTTATGCAAGGGCGAAGACTATTAATTTTGAAGAATTAGATGTTGATTAGGGATTATTTTAAAGTATAGAGCACAAAGAATAAAGCATAAAGTACGTGAAAAAAGGGCTCGAAATTCGAGCCCTTTTTTAGTATGGTGAAATGTTGATTTGCATCCTCTAAATTCATCGCCAAAGGCGATTCCTTCTTTATTCTTTGTGCTTTATGCTCTATGCTTTAAATTACGAATGTAACGCCCTCTTCGCCGTAGCCGCTAAACAAGCCTCCTTCATCGCCTCCGTATACGTCGGGTGAGCATGAGACATACGAGCGACATCTTCAGCCGATGCACGGAATTCCATGGCAACAACTGCTTCAGCGATCATATCAGCGGCGCGAGCACCAATGATGTGAACACCCAAAATTTCGTCGGTGTTTGCGTCAGCTAAAACTTTGGCTAAACCGTCTACATCCATGGATGCTACGGCACGGCCTAAGGCTTTGAAAGGAAAAGATCCTTCTTTATAAGCGATTCCAGCTGCTTTTAATTCTTGCTCCGTCTTTCCTACGGAAGCCACTTCAGGCCACGTGTAAACGACACCTGGAATGAGGTTATAATTGATATGCGGTTTTTGGCCTGCAATCACTTCAGCCACAAAAACGCCTTCCTCTTCTGCTTTATGCGCTAACATCGCTCCTCGAATCACATCACCAATGGCGTAGATACCTGGAACAGACGTTTGCAACGTATGCTCATCTACCGCGATACGGCCGCGCTCATCGGCTGTTAAACCTGCCGCAGCTAGGTTCAATCCATCTGTATAAGGACGACGACCGATACAAACCAAGCAATAATCACCTTTGATTTCCACTTCTTTACCTGAAGCGTCTTGTGCTTTCACTGTTACTTCCTTGCCTTTAACGGCTGCTGAAGTCACTTTGTGTGATAGGTAGAATTCTGCGCCTATTTTGGCAATCGATTTTTGTAATTCTTTTCCCATCGCTTTATCCATCGTCGGAATCATGCTGTCCGCGAATTCGATGAAGGAAACTTTAGAACCTAAACGAGCATAAACCGATCCTAATTCTGCACCGATAACACCGGCACCGATCACAATTAAATGCTTCGGAATTTCTGTCATTTTCAAAGCTTCCGTCGACGTGATAATGCGATCTTTGTCGACAGGGATGAAAGGTAAAATTGTGGGTTTAGACCCCGTTGCGATAATGATATTCTTGGCCGATAAGACTTCTGAACTACCGTCTTCTTTGGTTACTTTTACTGTTTTAGCGGAGTCGAATGATCCCAAACCATGGAAGGTGGTGATCTTGTTCTTCTTCATCAAATACGTAATCCCGCCGTTCATTTTCTCCACTACGCCAGACTTGCGGGCGATCATTTGAGTAAAATTGATTTTGGGTTTCGCAACGTCAATTCCATGCTCCGAAAAACTGTGTACAGCATTATAATAATGCTCTGATGAGTCCAAAAGGGCTTTAGAAGGAATACATCCTACGTTCAAACAGGTTCCACCCATCACGGCATATTTCTCCACGATGGCTACTTTAAATCCTAATTGAGCCGCACGAATCGCCGAAACGTATCCTCCTGGGCCTGAACCAATAACTACTACATCAAATTCTTGCATATAGGCAAATGAAAGCGAATAGGCCCCTGAAGGCCTATTCAATTAATTAAATATCTAATAATAAACGAGCTGGATCTTCTAATAATTGCTTTAAACGAACTAAGAAGCTAACCGACTCACGACCATCGATAATGCGGTGATCATAAGACAAGGCAAGGTACATGATTGGACGAATAACAATTTGTCCCTCTACTACCACGGCACGTTCCACAATATTATGCATTCCTAAAATAGCCACTTGTGGTGCGTTAATAATCGGTGTAGAAAGCATCGAGCCGAATACCCCACCATTCGTAATGGTAAACGTACCTCCACTCATTTCTTCTAAACTCAATTTATTCTCGCGTGCCTTTCCAGCTAAACGAGCCACTTCAGATTCAATACCCGCCAGTGACAAATTCTCAGCAGAGCGAATCACAGGAACGACTAAGCCTTTAGGCGCAGATACCGCAATCGAAATATCACAATAATCGTGGAAGACGATTTCCTCGCCATCTATTTTAGCATTCACCGATGGATACTCTTTTAGAGCAACGCAAACAGCTTTTGTAAAGAAGGACATAAAGCCTAAACCTACGCCATGCTTCTCTTTGAATTTATCTTTGTATTTACCGCGAAGATCCATCACTGGCTTCATGTCCACTTCGTTAAACGTAGTTAACATCGCTGTTTCATTCTTCACTGCCACTAAACGACGAGCCACTGTTTTGCGCAATGAACTCATTTTTTCGCGACGTGTACGTTCAGAAGTCGCAGCTGGTGCAGCCACAGCTGCCGGTGCAGAAACGCTTGCTTGCGTAGCTGATACCGCATCTTCTTTTGTAATTCTACCACCTACGCCAGAACCTGCTACGGAAGCAGCGGCGATTCCTTTTTCATCTAATATTTTAGCTGCTGCTGGAGATGGATGACCTGCGGCATACGAAGCATCACCCACGGTAACGGCTGGAGCTGTTGGTGCAGACGGCGCTGCAACTGGAGCGGGAGCCGCCAGGGCTACAGAACCACCTACCGTGATTTTCGCTAAAATTCCACCAATCGGCACCACAGCGCCTGGCTGAGCAATTACCTCTAATATACCCGCTGCTTCAGCTGGTAATTCAAAAGTCGCTTTATCTGATTCTAATTCACAAAGTACCTCGTCTAAAGAAACGCTATCCCCTGTTTTTTTATTCCAAACAGAAACCGTCACTTCCGTGATCGACTCCCCTACCGCTGGAACTTTAATTTCTAATACCGAAGTCGGACCCGCAGCCACAACTGGAGCAGGAGCAGGAGCCGAAGCCACAGGCGCTGGTGCCGCCACAGCTGCTGCTGGAACAGCTACAGCTGCCGCCGGAGCCGCATCTGCCACCGTCACCGAAGCCGTTGCTCCACCTACCTCTATCGTACAGATGATGGCACCTATCGGAAGGACATCGCCTTCTTTCGCCACAATATGCAACACACCTTCCGCCTCTGCAGGCAATTCAAAGGTCGCTTTGTCCGATTCTAATTCGCACAAAACCTCGTCTAACTTCACATGATCGCCTTCCTTCTTATTCCAAGTAGCAACGGTCACTTCCGTAATTGACTCCCCCACTGCGGGTACTTTCATTTCTATAGCCATGATAATTCTATTATTCGAATGCTTTGTTAATCAGGTTTGCTTGCTCTACGCCATGCACTTTTAAGAATCCAGTCGCAGGAGAAGCAGATTTTTTACGAGCTACTAAACCTTTGAATTTAGCCCAGCCAAATTCTCGAATCACATACGACCAATAGCCCATGTTTTCCGGTTCTTCCTGAACAAAATACACATCAGCGCCTTTGTATTTCGCTAATTCAGCGTCCACTTGTTTCGTAGGGAATGGGTGTAATTGTTCCAAACGAACAATAGCCACATCCTTGCGCTTATCTTTTTCTTGGCGATCTAAAAGGTCAAAATACACTTTACCTGAGCAAAGTAACACTTTTTTCACTTTGGCCTTATCTACAAAGCTATCACCGATTACCTCTTGGAATTTACCTTTCGTGAATTCTTCGATCGGAGAAACTACCTTAGGGTGACGGAAAATTGATTTAGGCGACATAACCACTAATGGCTTGCGGAAATCCCAAGTCAATTGACGACGTAAGGCGTGAAATATATTAGCTGGAGTGGTTAAATTAGCCACGATCATATTATTTTCAGCAGACAACTGCAAGAAACGCTCTGGACGCGCATTAGAGTGCTCCGGACCTTGCCCCTCATATCCGTGAGGCAATAACATCACTAAACCATTTTGAGTCCCCCACTTTGATTCGTGAGAAGAAATGAATTGGTCAATCATGGTTTGGGCGCCATTGGCAAAGTCTCCAAATTGAGCTTCCCAAATCACTAAGGCATCAGGGTTAGCTAAGGCATAACCGAATTCAAAACCTAAAATACCGTACTCAGAAAGTAAGGAATTGTAGATTTGGGCTAGCTCCTGACCTTCCTTGATGTGATTTAAGGAATTATAATTCTCATTCGTGTTCGCGTCGTGTAAAACCGCATGACGGTGAGAGAAGGTACCACGTTGCACATCTTGACCTGATAAACGAACCGGTTTTCCTTCTAAAAGAAGCGAACCATAGGCTAATAATTCAGCCGTAGCCCAATTTAATTGGCCTTTTTCGAAATATCCTTTGCGATCTGCGATTACTTTCTCGATTTGCTTTAAAGCTGTATAACCTTTTGGCAAAGTCGTTAAAGCTTTAGCCACTTGATCCACCACCTCTTTCGTAATCGAAGTTTTAGGGGATGAATCAAAATCAGTTTCATTCGAGAATCGTAAAGCTGACCAGCGATTATCTAACTTTAATGGAACATAGGGAGGGCTCACTTTTTGTTTCACCATCTCTAAGCGAGCCTGCAATTCAGCTTTAAAAGCTGAATCCATTTCCTCAGCTAATTTCGCCTCAATCTCGCCGTTCTTGATTAATTGTTGTGTGTAAACCTCGCGTGGGTTTGGATGATTCGTAATATTCGCATACAAAGTAGGCTGGGTAAAACGAGGCTCATCTGATTCATTGTGACCATTACGGCGATAACAAACCATATCCACAAATACATCGCGGTTAAATTCTTGACGGTATTCTGCGGCCATACGAGACACAAATACTACCGCCTCTGGATCATCTCCATTCACATGGAATACGGGGGAATCGATGATCTTAGCTACATCCGTACAATAAATCGCCGAACGTGCATCTTCAAAATCTGTTGTAAAACCAACTTGGTTATTAATCACAAAGTGAATCGTACCACCCGTGCTGTATCCTGATAATTTCGCCATCTGAGTTACCTCATAAACGATACCCTGACCCGCTACCGCTGCGTCCCCGTGAATTAAAATAGGTAATACTTTATCGTAATCTCCTGCATAATGCGCATCCGCACTCGCCCGACAGAAACCTTCCACTAAGGGATTTACTGCCTCTAAGTGAGATGGGTTAGGTGCTAATTTCAACGAAATTTCAATTCCTTTTGGAGAAATATGCTTACTAGAATAGCCTAAATGGTATTTTACGTCGCCATCGCCGTGAATCTCATTCGGAACATTTCCTTCGAAACCATCAAAGATTGATTCGTAAGATTTGTGCATGATGTTTGCCAAAACATTTAAACGGCCTCTATGCGCCATTCCGATCATCGCCTCTTTCACACCCGCATCAGCTGCCACATTGATTATGGCATCTAAACCGGCAATCGTACTTTCTCCACCTTCCAGTCCGAAACGCTTTTGGCCTAAATATTTTGTCCCTAAAAAGTTCTCAAAAACAACGGCCTCATTCATCTTCTGAAGAATATGCTTTTTCTCTTCAAACGTAGGTTTGAAAGAAAGTGCTTCCTTTTCAATCTTATTACGCAACCACTCTTTTTGTTCAACGTCACGAATATAGGAATATTCGAAGCCTACGCTTCCCGCATAAATGGTATGCAAAGCTGCTTGAATAGTACGTAATGTCGTTGCGCCTAGGCCCATAAACGAACCTGCTTGAAAAACGGTATCTAAATCAGCTTCAGACAAAGAATAGTCCACCAAGTCTAAACGTGGCTTGCGATCCTTTCGCTCTCGAACGGGATTGGTTTTAGATAATAAGTGTCCTCTGGAACGGAAAGCCTTAATTAAGGAGATGACAGCCATTTCTTTTTGAACATGACTCACATCTGTAGAAGCAGCGCCCGCAGGAGCTCCCTCACCTAACCAGGTTTGAGAAAAATCAAAACCCTTAAAGAAATCTCTCCAAGAGCTATCTACTGAATTGGGATCTTGTTTATACGCCTCATACAAATCAGCTATGACTTGTGTATCGGCATTGGCAACGTAGGAAAATGAATCCATAAGTTAATTTTCTAGGCTTTAGGCCAAAGAAATGTTTCAATGTTTTTGGTTTAGTATAAATCTTAGCATCGTCTTAATGCTAAAATCTACGCAATTTACTATTTGCTTACCAAAATACCCCTAATTAGTACCGGTTTTTTGGCTACAGGAACACAAATTTCTGAGGAAAATGAGCTCATGTACAAACGTATTTCGATTTCTTTAAAAATTTCAATTAATTCCCTTTAAATCACCAACAATTTCAGGATTCTTTTAAGGCTGAAATTGTCCTAATTTTCCTAAACCAAAATCAAGGTCATATCGAAGAAAAATTTGATGAAATCCAGACGCTTCACTCGTAGTCGAACTTCCTAAAGTAGACACATTTTTACCCAGAAAATCATAGGAATATCCCACTCTGAAATTTAAACCTAAAGGAACCTCCGCCGAACCCAATAAAGCCGAATCTCCAAACTCCGAACCTGTCTGCTGGTACCATAAACCGATTCCTAGTTTTTCTTGGTACCAAAAGGTCGCATTAAAATCAATTTTTGTCTGCTGATCCTTCCGTAAAACAGTTCCAATTTTTAGCGTATGCAGGTCGGCCACTGGAAAATAATAAGATGCTTGTACATATAGTGGCGCATCCCCTAAACTATCGAAACGATTTGAAGGCTTTGAAATGCCTAGCATGAATGCCTCTTTTCGATAGGAAACACCGATTCCGATACTTCCTAACATCTCGCTTGTGCCCGATTTACCTAAAATAGGATATTGATTGATTCCCGCATTCACTCCATAACTCAACTGATTTCCCCTACCCCATCGTAGATGTTGCGATACCACCGCAGCTAAACCTAAATTGGACGAAATCATACCGGAAGAAGTAGCATAGGATTGATCCGTATTAAATGCCAAAAAGCCTAATCCCCAGCTTCCCTTTTGTAAAGGCATATCAATGCTCATCAATTGTTGGGAAGACGACGCTCCTCCAATAGTTTGAAATAAGGGCTTTTTACGAAAAATTCCTTTAGCAGAAAATACTTGACTTACTCCGGCATCCGCTGGATTAATGGCCAAAGGCAAAAAAGGATAAGCCATCCGCAAGGATTCTTGCTGGCCTTGCGCAAAGAAAGCAAGCAATAGAAATAGGACAATTTGTTTCATAAAATCTGACAATGTGACACCTCTATGCGGCTTGGAATTAAAATTGCAAAAGGATGTTCATATTTAGAATTATTAATTTTTAAAAATATGAAAGAAACAGGTAACATCTCCATTCACACCGAGAACATTTTCCCCATTATCAAGAAATTTCTCTATTCGGATCACGAGATTTTCCTTCGTGAGCTAGTTTCCAACGCAGTCGATGCGTCCCAAAAAATCAAGCGATTAAGTTCCATTGGTGAATTTAATGGCGAATTAGGGGAACTGAAGGTGAAAGTTAGTTTTGACAAAGACAAAAAAACGATCACAATTTCGGATAACGGTATCGGTATGACCGCCGAAGAAATCAAGAAATATATTAACCAAATCGCCTTCTCTGGAGCTACCGAATTCGTAGAGAAATACAAGGATCAAGGAGACGACAAAGGTATAATCGGACATTTTGGTCTAGGATTCTATTCTGCCTTTATGGTGGCAAAAGAAGTAGAGATCATCTCTAAATCCTATCAAGACGGTGCAGAAGCCGCTACTTGGAAGTGTGACGGATCTACCGAATACACGATAGGACCAGCGAAAAAGAAAACCCGAGGTACGGATATCATCTTGCACATCGCGGAGGATTCTGAGGAGTTTTTAGAGGAGTTCAAATTAAAGTCCATCTTAGAAAAATATGGTAAATTCTTACCGATTGAAATCGAATTTGGTGATAAGGTAATCAATAATCCGAACCCGATTTGGACTAAATCCCCATCGGACTTAACGGACGAAGATTACTTGAAATTCTACGAAGAATTATACCCATTCCAAGAGAAGCCTTTATTCTGGATTCACTTAAACGTAGATTATCCGTTCAATTTGACGGGTATTTTATACTTCCCCAAAGTAAAAAACGAGATGCAATTGCAACGCGAAAAAATCTCGCTTTACAGTCGTCAAGTGTTCATCACCGATGAAGTAAAAGACATCGTACCAGAATTCTTGATGTTATTGCACGGGGTAATCGATTCACCAGATATTCCATTAAACGTTTCTCGCTCGTTCTTACAAGCAGATTCGAATGTGAAAAAAATCAACTCGTATATCACGAAGAAAGTCGCGGATAAATTATTTGAATTATTCAAAACGGATCGTCCATCCTTCGAAGAGAAATTCGCTAATATTGGCCTTTTCATTAAATACGGAATGATCTCGGATGAGAAATTCTTAGAGAAAGCGAAAGATTTTTGTTTGGTACAGGATACGAACAACAAATATTTTACGTTAGACGAATACAGTGAAGAGGTGCAAGCTACACAAACCGACAAGGATGGAAACAAGGTTTACTTGTATACCACCGATGTCGAGCAACAAGATGCCTTTATTCAATCCGCCCAAAACAAATGTTACTCCATCATTAAATTGGATACCCTAATCGACAGCCACTTCATTAACACGATGGAGTCTAAGACAGAAAAGACGCAATGGAAACGTGTCGATGCTGATGCTGTTGATAAATTAATTGACACAGGGATCACCTTAGAAGCGATTTTAACAGATGCTGCGAAAGAAAGCGTTAAGAAAGTCTTCGAAGAAACCCTGAATGACAAACAAAAAGTGGTAGCAGTAGAAGCCATGTCACCAGACGAATTACCTGCTATCGTCACTCAAAACGAGTTCATGCGCAGAATGAGCGACATGTCTAAATCTGGTGGTGGCGGAATGGGAATGTTTGGTTCAATGCCAAATACCTACAACATCACCATCAATGCGAATCACCCCTTGATTAGTAAACTAGCTGAATTAAAAGACGAAAGCGAACAAAAAGCGCTAGCGAAACAGATCTCAGACTTAGCTTTACTATCTCAAAATCTCTTAACGGGGTCAGACTTAACGGCCTTCATTAAAAGAACGGTGAGTGGGTTTTAATAAAAATGAAAGAGCCGCGATAAATGCGGCTCTTTTTTTATTGTTTTCTAACCATCAACTTCTTCGTGGCGACGGGTTTGCCATCCACTAGCAACTGATGCATATAAAGACCACTATTTAATTCCCTTAAAGAAATCTTCGCTGAGCGATCATCTCGGTCTAAATCTATTTCTTTCACCACCGTCCCTAACACATTGTAAAAAGCAATTTTTACCTCCTGGTTATTACCAGAAAATTGATAATCAACAATCGCATAATCGGCGGCAGGATTAGGGTAAAGATGAGAAACAAAGATGCGATCCCCTTGGTATAACAAGGTGTCATTTTTAAAGCCCAGCAAAGATGCTAGGACGAATAATAAAGTGATATGTCGCAATACTAATTTCATTCTCAAATCGTTGAAACGAATTTAGTACAAAAACAGACCGCTTTTATTTTTTTAAGGTTTTTTAACAAGATCTATATATTCCACTCGATTTAGAATCGTTTGCAGAGAGGGCTTTTCTGTGATTCGCCAACGGAATCCATCCAATTGCTGTAGATCTTCTTTCCATTCTTTAGGAGGCACGAATTTCGCCTCGGGCTTAGTGATGAAGGCAATTTTCTTTACCGCATTATCCTCAAAAAACAGATTCATCCGACTGCATTCCACTCGATTTAAACCCGTAGTGACTTTTTTATCGTCAATGACATAATAAATACTCTCTCCATTCCCCTCTACGTTCACTCGATTCAATTTCGAATCCTCTTTAAAATGCACCCAGATTTTGCGCCCTTTGATTTGATTGTATTGATTAGCAGAGTCGATTGAAATGACAAATGACTTACCCCTCAAACGCATTTCCTTCAGCTTTTGATTCCCCATAAATAAGGAAATCGAATCGGCTTGAGATTGTGAATCCTGGGTCCAGAGTATGGGTTTTTGGTAGAAATGAATGATGGAATCCTGGACATTATATCCTAAAGAATCGCACCTTCCTGAAAGATCCGACTTGTAAATCAATACATTTTTATAGGCAAATAGCTTCCGAATGGAATCCTTTTTGATATTAACCGATACCAGCGTATCCGCCGTTAAATACAGCGTATCCTTTTCCATGATATTTTGCATCCAAGCGTGTCCATAGACTCGAGTGATTCCTGTTTTACCCGCATATCGACCATTATCTCCCTTGAGGATTACTTTTTCTTTTTGTGACAAAAATTCAACACGACCTTTCGCTACCCCAATTTGTGTGGGAGAATCATAAAAAAGGGTGTCAGCTGTTAGAATATATTCGTCGGTTTTCGCAGTAGAACGACCGGTGAAATTCGAAACTTTGGAAATCGTATTATAAAAACCACGGCTAGTGATAACCGTATCTTTTTTCGTAATAATTTCCGTAGGTGCAATGAAATATGCCTCTTTCGAAAGGGTATTATACTTTAATGAATCCGCTCTAACCGAACCACCCTCTTTATCAATTACCCTCACTTTTTCTTTAAATAAGAAGTTTTTTGTCACCGTATTATAGAATCCTTCTCGGCTAGTTAAAGTCGATTTTTTATCAATAATTCTGGCTCCAGAATGATAAATCGCCATTTTTGAATTTAGATCATAATCTAATTTAGGCGTGTTTAATATGATCGTATGATCATCTAATTTCACCCGGCCACTGATAAATGCCTGCCGCATGTTCCCATTATAAAGTGCTGTATCCCCTGTAATTGTCACCGTATCGGATTGTATAATCCGAACGTGTCCGTAGGCTTCCACATTATTCGTTGTGGAGTTTAAAACAGCCTGATCGCAAGATAATGTTGTGGTACCCTGTTGAAGTAAAACACGGCCAATAAGCGTCTTGCGCATGATTAAATCTTGTTGCATTCCGATTAAGCTGTCCGCACGGATGACTTGCAAAAGCTGTCCTTGGGCTTGCGCAAAAAGCGGTAAGCTGAGAAGAAAAAACAGGAAAATCCAACCTTTGTAACGCATCTTGAAATTGAATCGCTAATTTCGTAACTCCATTGAACACGCAATTTACCATATTTATGCTGGAAGATTTTATCCATTTTGTCCAAAAAGAGAATTTATTCCAAGCCGATCAGAAAATTTTGATCGCAGTAAGCGGCGGAATCGACTCCGTTGTACTTATTAAACTGTTTTCTTTGGCCAAATTCAATTTCGGCATCGCCCACGTTAACTTCAGCCTACGCGGTGAAGAATCTTTAGCAGACGAAGTTTTTGTCAAAAAATTCGCTAAAACACTGAAAGTCCCTTACCATACCATTTGTTTCGATACCAACGCCTTTGCGGCTCAGGAAAAAATTTCCACCCAAATGGCAGCCCGCATCTTACGCTACCAATGGTTCGAAGAAATTCGCAGCAAAGAAGGCTATAATTACATCGCTACTGGTCATCACTTGTTAGATAGCGCAGAAACCATGTTAATTAATTTAGTCAGAGGGAGCGGAATTGCAGGCTTCCACGGCATTCCTGTAAAATCTGGCCATCTTATTCGTCCCATGTCCTTTGCGAATCAGGACGCTATTTTTGAGTTTGTCGTTTCCCAAAAACTAGCCTGGCGAGAAGATTCCTCTAACGAATCCACGAAATACCAACGTAATTTTATTCGTCATGAAATTATGCCAAAATTCCAGGAATTAAATCCCCATTTTGAGCAAACATTAGCAGCAACCAGCCAAAAAATCAAAGGTATTGAAGCTTGGATGCAGGCCGAATTAGAAACATTTATCAGCGAATCTTGCAAGACAGATTCAGCAGGTAATATAAGTGTTAAGCTACCTTCCATTTCTCCTAAAAGCACCGTATTGCTAACCGAATTATTACTCAGTTATCATTTCAATTCAGCTAGCATCGAAGCAATTCTACAAGCTGACAAAGTAGGGGCGATTTTCGAATCCCCCAGCCATAGTTTAAATATCGACCGCGGAACTTGGATCATTAGTGTAAAAAGTCAGGCCGATTATAAGCCTATCGTCATTTCTGAAGATGATGAAGTTATCCAATTAGGTAATCAAGAATTACATATTTTTATTGAAGAAAAAACGGCGGATTGGAAAGCTATTACAGACCCGAAAATAGCCTGCCTCGATGCAGATACGCTCGACTTCCCTCTAGAAATCCGTAAAGTACAAGATGGCGATTGGTTTTGTCCACTGGGAATGAATCAAAAGAAGTTAATCTCTGATTTTCTAACAGACAAGAAAGTTCCTTTGGCCATTAAAAAGAACACACAAATTCTTTTAAGCAAGGGTTCTGTAGCCTGGATTCTAGGACAGCGAATTGACAACAGGAATAAGGTGACGGATAAGACGGAGTTGGTGGCGGTGTTTGAGTTAAAATCCTCACCGGAAAAGAAGTAAGCTGAGGCATTTTAAATAACAATTTGAAAATTGTGCTGCGCAATAATTTTCTGAATTGCTTTTTAAAATACTCTCAGCCAAACAAAATTTCAGCTTCAGGAATTTCAATCAAAAAACCTCTTTTATTCTTTCGGACTTTCGCTAAGCGGCATGCGACTACTGTCTACTGACCACTGTCCACTAACTACTGCTGCGAAGCAGCTCGCTATTTTAATAATCTGCGATACGCCTCCGTCCTAATCGGATCCAATGTACTTAAATAGGTAAAAGCTTGTTGACGTTCCGCGGGAAGAGCTTCGTCCAGAATTGAAATGATTTCTTCGGATTTAGCATCGAAAAAGACGCGAATGCTCGCAGCACCTGGGCGCAAAGTATTCACTTGTCTAATCTGCTTTAGAATCTCCAAAATCCCTTTTCTCGTGGCATCTGGATTCTCCGTCATTTTATCTAAATATAGGCGATGGTAATCATAATAGATATCACGCATTGCCTGCAAATTTTGATTTAATAGATTCTCTGAAACACCCATTCTACTTCGGACATCTGAAATGATTCCCCAACCTGAACCAGAGTTTTGGGCTAAATTAGTTAGGTTATTTAATTTCTGAACAAAAGGTTCTCCCCCTTTTGGCCCAAATGAATCGTATGAATACGTCAAACTTAAATACGAATAATAAGCCATCAATGAACTCAAATTATCAGAGAAATTATTGTCGTTATAGGTGATGGGAGTACCTAGTTGATATTTGAAATTAAAACTCTTGTCGACTAAATTCAATAAAACCGTTTCATACGAGGTTCCAAAAACGGGTCTCAGCACTTGAACACTGGCAGTTGCCTCGATGTCGCCTTGTGCAGAGGACTTCGTTAAAAGTAAATTGATATTGAGTTTGATTTTTTCTTCCGTCGCAAAATTATCAGATGACCACCTGCGGCCATTCATAAATTCCTGCATCGTTCTTTGTAATTCAGCATAGACAGTAGAACCGCCTCTTTGCTGATCGAGCTGTAATTGCTCCGTACTGATAGTGATTGTAGTAGAAAGTTCTTGAGCCTGAACAGCCCAAGAACTTAATAAAAATAGGAACAGAAATCGCATTGATTTCATGATCGATCTAATTAAATCAAAATGATTTGAACTAGTTTTCAGTTGTACCTTCTTCGCGGTTTCTGAAATCAATTTTATCATTTAAAAAATCATCAATCGCTAGAGCAGATGGCTTAGGCATACGCTCATAGTATTTGGAGATTTCAATTTGCTCGCGGTTTTCAAAAATTTCCTCTAAATTATCAACAGTAGAAGCAAACTCAGATAATTTACCTGATAATTCCTCTTTCATCTTGCTCGAAATTTGACGAGCTCGTTGTCCTACAATCGAAATTGATTCGTACACATTGCCAGTTTTAGCAGCAATTTTGTCTACATCACGTGTAATGATGGATGGATTTGTTGGTGTCTTAGACATCTCTATATAATTTAAGATAGCAAATTTAATGTTAATTTTTAAGAAATACTATTGCGGGCTCGTGGCAATCTTCGAAGTGTTCGATTTCTCCTTTTCCTGTAATGCCTTGTATTCAGCTTCTATTTTAGCAATACGTGTCACTTCACTTTGACTTTGCGTATACCATTTTTCAGCCGTTTTCAAGAAGGAGCTTTGCGGGTATTTGTCAATGAATTCTAAATAGAATTTTAAAACTTCTTCAAAACGTTCCTTTTGCTTATACTCTATGGTACTTTTTGCCAAATCAAATTGAGAAATTACCTTAAAATAGGCCATCTCTTCATTATAATCTGAATCCGGGAAATCACGTTGAAAATTAGTGATCTCAATCACGGAAGACTTCAAGGACATGATATTAAAAGGGGATGTTTTGTAATATAATTTAGCCTTCTCGTAGGCTTTCTTTTCTAATTTCTTACGTAAATCCTTAATCATTACACTACAATCCTCCCGGTATTTCGATTCAGGATAATTATTTAAATAACTCTGCAATTCATTAATGGCGGATAAGGTCCCTGTTTGGTCTAAGTTAAAATTAGGGGACTCTTTATACAGCGAAAAAGCTGCCATATAAATGGATTCTTCTACATATTCACTCCTTGAAAAAACCTCTGAGAATCGCTTAAAGTGCGTATTTGCGACCGTATAGTTACTTAATTCAAAATCACATTTAGCTTGGTAAAAAGTAGCCATTTCTTGCGTAGAATCCCCTGTTAATAAAGGTAAAACCTCATCAAAAAGTATTCCAGCCTTATCAAACTCCTTTTTCTTGTAATAGTCAACAGCTGCTTTAAATTTCGTAGGAACACTCGCGCTCTTTCTGAACTTCTCGAACTTTCCACAGGCACTTAAACCAAGTAAAGCGACTAAACCAATAAGTATTTTCTTTTTCAAATTCATAAGCCGCAAAGATAAGTTTATTTTCTGAATTGTAGATGATAGAGTTGCGCATATAAACCATCCAAAGCTAATAATTCTTCCTGCGTCCCCCGCTCCTTAATTTCTCCTTTGTCCATGACTAATATTTGATCCGAATTACGAATAGTAGATAATCGATGCGCAATCACCACCGCGGTTCGCCCTTTCATTAAGGTAGAAATCGCTTGTTGAATTAGAACCTCCGTCTCCGAATCCACAGAGGAAGTGGCCTCATCTAAAACAATAATTTTAGGATTATGGACCAAAGCACGAACAAACGAAATCAACTGCCTTTGCCCAACACTCAGGGTTGCACCACGTTCTTTGACCTCATACGCATAACCTCCAGGTAAAGAGAGGATAAAATCATGTACACCTACCGCTTTAGCCGCTTCGACCATTTTATCGTAGGTGATGGATTCATCCCCTAAATGAATATTATAAGCGACTGAAGAGCTGAACAGGAAGACATCCTGTAATACAACGGCTATATTTTTACGTAAAGATCCGATTTCATAGGAGGTTAAAGGGACACCGTCGATTTTGATTTCCCCGCTTTGGCAATCATATAAACGACCTAATAATCCAATTATGGATGATTTTCCTGCACCTGTAGCCCCTACAATCGCACACGTTTTACCGGCTTCAACAGTAAAACTCACCTTTCTAACTACCCACTCAGGCTCTTGATAAGCAAACGTCACATCGGAAAACTCAATTTTCCCTTGAATCTGATCTGCCTGAATCGTGCCATTATTTTGAATATAATCGGTCGAATCCAACAGAGTTAAAATACGTTCGGTGGATACAATTCCCATTTGAAGGGTATTGAATCGATCCGCTAGCATGCGAATAGGGCGATAAAAAAGGTTGATAAACATGATGAAAGCGGTCAAGGTGCCCACTCCCATTTCTTCCTTCACAATATAAGTCGATGCCGCCCAAACGACGAGCCCTGTTCCTATCGCCGCGATAACGTCCGCCACCGGAAAAAAGACTGAATACGCAAAAATACCTCTAATATTGGCATCCCGATGCTCCTCGTTAATCCGATTAAATTTAGCCAATTCCTGCTTTTCGGCATGGAACATTTGGACGATTAACATGCCTGAAATATGCTCTTGAACGAAAGAATTCAAGTTTGCCACAGCCGTCCTCACCTCATTAAAAGACTTCTTAATGTATTCCTTAAACACATAGGTAGAAAAGACCATGAACGGAACGGTGACTAGTATTATCAAGGTCAAACGCCAATCCGCATAGAACATCACCCCTAGGATGAGAAACAATTGCAATAAATCACCTGCAATGGAGGCTAATCCTTCTGAAAATACATCATTTAAAGTTTCAATATCAGAGACCGTTCGAGTCACTAATCGACCAATGGGTGTCGCGTCAAAAAATGCTAAGCGCAGGTTGACAATCTTTTCATATAATTGAATTCGAATGTCACGAATGACGGTTTGGCCTAGATATCCAGCCAAATAGGACGTTGAAAACTGTAAGAAAGTTTGCAAAAGAAGGGCGCCAAGCATCCAGCCCAGCATGCGAAACAAATCGGACTGAAAGGTCAGACCTAAATAATGATCTAAGGTATAGCGAATTAACAGGGGGACGACTGGTGAAATACCAGCCATGCAGAGAATTAAAAAGACTAGAAACCAAAAACGAAATCGATAAGGCTGAATAAAGCCATACAAACGTTTAATGATGTGAAAATCGATTATTTTGGCTGAATTAACTTCTTTCACTGTTCATTTTATCGATAGTGGAGGAAGCCGCACACGTTCCGCAGCCTTTGGCACAATTCCCGGCATTCTTACCCCAAAACTGGTTGTACACTAACCGCACCAGATAAACTAGTGCTGCAGCAAATACGAGAAAGATGATGACGTTTTCCATGTTAATCAAACCACTTTGACTGCAAAGTTCCTAAAAATTCGGCAAAGATTGGGCCTGCTCCAATAATTTCTCCAGAAAAAATGACATTTTGACCTCCTGAGAAGTTAGTCACCATTCCTCCTGCTTCTTCGATAATAATTTTTCCGGCAGCTACGTCCCAAGGCTTCAAATTTGCCTCAAAGAAGCCTTCAAAACGCCCGCAAGCCGTATAGGCCAAATCAATGGCCGCCGCACCCATCCGTCTTAAACCATGGGATGAACGCATTAGTTCCTTTAATAATTCTAGATATCGGTCTTGATACGAAAAATCGTAATACGGAAATCCCGTAGCTAATAAGGATTTTGAGAGCGAATTTTCTGGCGAAACTCGAATAGGGGAACCATTCAGGTGAGCTCCATGACCCTTAGCTGCCGTGAACAATTCATCCCGATTAGGCTCATAGATTAAACCTAGAATGGGTTGTTTATTCAAAATCAATCCGACTGAAACCGCAAAAACAGGTAATTTATGCAAGAAATTAGTCGTGCCATCTAAAGGATCGATAACCCAATAAAAGCCATCCCCTACGTCCTCATAATTCGAAGATGTTTCCTCTGCAATAAATCCTGCCTCCGGAAAAATCTGAGAAAGTCCCTGCTTTAATTTAGCTTCCGCTTGTTGATCCACAAAAGAAACTAAATCGTTTGTCCCTTTATAAATAATGTCGGAGCTACTAAACTGAGTCGACTGTTGTAGAATCCATTGCCCTGTTTCTTTCACCAGGACGGAGGATTCTTCTAAAATGTCAACGAGAGGCTTCATTATTTTTTCGCCACCGCTTTTACAGGCGCGACAGGTCCTTTTAACCAATCCGCCAAAATCTGCTGTGTCTCCTTTAAATACGTATCCTTCGCATGCTTATCTTTTTCTTTCGACTCCACTTTCTTTCCATCCGCATCTAGCGATTCTGATCCAGCCATCGTAGCCATAACAGCTTCTGTTTCATCTGGCTTTTTCTTTTGATCATCTAATTCTTTCTTGCGCTTATCGTAATTCAAGGCAATCAAATTCGTTTCTTTCAACTTCTTCCAACGCTGTAAATCGTCTTTCAATTTCAATAATTCAGGTTTCAACTTAAGGCGTGTTTGGAAGGCCAATTGCAATTGTTTAACTGCAGCAGGATTCACTTTACCCGTTTTCGTAAAAGTAGTCGAACGAATCATATCCCAAGGCAAAGCACTTGGCTGAGAACTCTCTCCAAACTCTTCTGCCGAAAAGGCAGAGGGTAAAGCAAAATCAGGGCTAACCCCTTTATGTTGGGTAGAGCTTCCCGTAATCCGGTAGAATTTCTCCAACGTAATTTTTAATACACCTGGATTTTCTTTTTCAGAACGTACAAAACGACTTAAGTCTAACACACTCTGTACGGTTCCTTTTCCATACGATTGCTCCCCTACGATGATACCACGTTGGTAATCTTGAATCGCACCCGCGAAAATTTCAGAGGCCGAAGCTGAAAAACGATTGATCAAAACAGCCATAGGGCCATCGTATACTAAATCAGTGTTTTCATCATTTTCCTGCGTGATTTGGCCGGTAGATTCTTTACGTTGAACCACTGGTCCAGACGTAATAAATAAACCAGTTAAATCAACCGCTTCTATTAGGGAGCCTCCCCCATTATTACGTAAATCAATTAATAAGGCATCGATTCCTTCTTTTTTAAACTCCCCTAAGAACTTACGTACATCGGCTGAAGTCGATTTAAATCCGGCTTCGTTATTACGCGCGCCTTCGAAATCACGGTAAAACATGGGAATAGTAATTAAACCTATTTTGAGCGTTTTATCTCCTTGCTTTTGGAACAATATCTCCTTCTTAGCCGTCTGCTCTTCTAATTTAATCTTCTCACGTACAATACGTACTTCCGTGGTAGGCGAACCTGTTACACCCGAACCAGGTAAGATTTTTAAACGAACAACTGTCCCTTTAGCCCCTCTAATTAACTTAACTGCGTCATCTGTAAACCAACCGATGATATCCACGAATTTACCTTCATCTCCTTGGGCTACACCTACGATGCGGTCTTTCGGATTAACTTGCTTGCTACGGTAAGCGGGACCTCCAGGAACAAGGTCCACGATACTCACATAATCGCCGTCTAAACGAAGTGTCGCGCCGATTCCTTCGAAGCTTTGGGACATATCCTTATTGAATTCCTCCGCTGCTTTCGGAATCATATAGGTCGTATGTGGATCTATACTTTCCGTGTAGGCGTTCATGAAAACTTGGAAAACATCCTCCGACTTCGTCTTCGCCATGTATTTTTCGGTACGCTTATAACGCTCCTTTAATTCCCGAACAGACGTTGTATCCGCTTTTCCACCAATTTTCCAATCCAATAATTGACGCTTCAAATCTTTTCGCCAAAAATCATCCAATTCCGCTTCCGATTTAGACCAAATAGCTTTCTCCCGATTAGGCTGATAGGTTTCGTCAATTGTAAAATCTGTCGGCTTATCTAATTGTGCATTGATGAATACATAACGCGCCTTCATGCGCTTTTGATACGTATTATAAATCTGAAAAGCGGAGGTTAAATCGCCCAAATTAAGTGCTTCATCAATCGTAAAGCGATACTTTTCTAATTCCTTCATATCCTCCGCTAAAAAGAACACCTTATTCGGGTCTAATTGCTTGATATAAGCGTCAAAAATCTTCGAAGACAACGAATCATTCACCGGAATCTTACGATAATGGTAATTGCTCAAAATCTCGAATACCTTACTTTCGACTTTACGTTGTAAAGCGGATGGCTGTAAATCACCGTCCTGGTAGATGACCTGACTCTGCAAATCGGAACCATGCATAAACCAGACAACCAACAAGGAAAGTGGGATGAAAATAGGAAGTATCTTCTTCATAGTTTTATTTTTCGATCTCTAATAACTCTACTTCGAAAACCAAAGCAGAGTAAGGTTTGATTGCTTGACCACCTCCACGAACGCCATAAGCTAAATTCTGCGGGATGAATAATTTAAATTTCGAACCCACTGGCATTAATTGTAATGCTTCAACCCAGCCAGGAATTACCCCATTCACTGGAAATGAGATAGGTTCTCCACGTTGTACTGATGAATCAAACACCTGACCATCAATTAATGTTCCATGGTAATGCGTTTTTACTTTGTCCGTCGCCACCGGCTTAGGACCCGTGCCTAATTTGATGATTTTATATTGTAAACCCGATTCAGTTACGATGATGGAATCTTTCTTTTTATTACCTGCCAAAAACTTTTCTCCAGCCTCCTTGTTAGGCAAAAACTCTTTAGATTGCTCTAATGCTTGAGCTTCTTGATTTTTCATCATGTAGGCTTGAACGATGCTTTGGCATTGTTGCTCAGTCAATTTTAAAGTACCCCCTTGCGTGGCAGCTTCAAAACCTTTAGCCACCATCGCTGGATGTAAAGTCACTTTTTGGGACTTAAAATTTTGTGCCACTAATACCCCTACGGCATAGGAAACGGAATCTACTTGATTCGAAAATTCCTTTACAGGGACTTTCGTAACGGAGACTGTCAATTTAGGTTTGGTTTTCGGCTTAGTCTGAGCGATAGAGGTTAAAGACACGAAACAAGATAGAATGGCGAGTAATTTAATTTTCATATTCATTGTTAATTTAATTTCTAATCAAAGATTCGAAGATAAGCAAAATTGGCTTTTTTTCAAGAATTTTAAGAGCATTTAACTAGCGTCCTTTAGTCACCCAAATTCAATTCTTTAAAAAGTCTTATGATTATCGACTTTTATTTTGTTAAATCATGGGATTATTCAAATTTCGTAGCTAATTTTGCACCCGAAATTTGATTCAAAATAAATTAGTAGAAATCAGTATAAATATCATTAAACCCCTCCAGTTTATATGGCATCAGTAAGACCAGACGAAGTTTCAGCAATTTTAAGGGAGCAATTATCCCAAGCTAAGACTGTCGCAGAATTAGAAGAAGTAGGTACCGTACTCCAAGTGGGTGATGGTGTGGCACGTATTTATGGCCTATCGAACGTACAAGCAGGTGAGTTGATCGTTTTTGAAAACGGTCTGAAAGCTTTAGCCTTGAACTTAGAGGAGGATAATGTAGGTGCTGTATTATTAGGGGATTCTAGCTCTGTAAAGGAGGGTGATACCGTAAAAAGAACCAACCTTATCGCCTCAGTTAAAGTAGGGGATGGTATTTTAGGTCGTGTAGTGAACACTTTAGGTGAGCCTATCGACGGAAACGGTCCTATCGCAGGTGAATTATACGAGATGCCATTAGAGCGTAAAGCTCCAGGGGTAATCTTCCGTCAACCCGTTACTGAACCATTACAATCAGGTATCAAAGCGATCGATGCGATGATCCCCGTAGGTCGTGGACAACGTGAGCTAGTAATTGGTGATCGTCAAACGGGCAAAACTGCGGTTTGTATCGATACGATTATTAATCAAAAAGAATTTTATGATAAAGGCGAGCCGGTATTTTGTATCTACGTAGCCATTGGTCAAAAAGCATCTACCGTAAAGCAAATCGAGCAAACGCTTCGTAAGGCTGGCGCGATGGATTATACGGTTGTAGTTTCAGCTTCTGCTGGAGATCCTGCACCGATGCAATTCTACGCTCCATTTACGGGTGCAGCCATCGGTGAATTCTTCCGCGATACAGGTCGTCCAGCTTTAGTGGTTTATGATGACTTATCGAAGCAAGCAGTTGCCTACCGAGAGGTTTCCTTATTACTACGTCGTCCACCAGGACGCGAGGCGTATCCAGGGGACGTTTTCTACCTTCACTCTCGTTTACTAGAGCGTGCGGCGAAGATCAACAGTTCAGACGAGATTGCGCGTAGCATGAATGATTTACCAGAGTCGATCAAGCACTTAGTGAAAGGTGGCGGTAGCTTAACAGCTCTTCCGATCATCGAAACTCAAGCGGGTGACGTTTCTGCTTATATTCCTACGAACGTAATTTCCATCACAGATGGTCAAATCTTCTTAGAAACAAACTTATTCAACGCAGGTATTCGTCCAGCCATTAACGTAGGTATTTCGGTATCACGTGTGGGTGGTAATGCACAGATTAAGTCCATGAAGAAGGTAGCGGGTACGCTTAAATTAGATCAAGCACAATTCCGTGAATTAGAGGCTTTCTCTAAATTCGGATCAGATCTAGATGCCTCTACTAAATTAACGATTGACCGTGGTCGTCGTAACTTAGAGATGTTAAAGCAACCTCAATTCGCGCCACAACGTGTAGAAGAGCAAGTTGCGATGATTTATTTAGCTACAACAGGTAATTTAGATAACGTACCTGTAGAAAAAGTTCGTGAATTCGAACAAGATTACATTCAAGTATTACGTGCGACAGAAAAGGCTACTTTAGAAGCTCTTGGTCAAGGTAAATACGATGATACATTAACTGCCACGTTAAAGCGTGTGGGTAATGAAGTAGCAGCTAAATACAAAGCATAAAATTAACAGACTATGGCTTCCTTAAAAGAAGTAAGAAATAGAATTGTATCCGTCAACTCGACGCAGCAAATTACCAAAGCCATGAAAATGGTTTCGGCAGCGAAGTTGCGTCGTGCTCAGGATGCGATACACCAAATGCGTCCTTACGCTAAGAAATTAGCTGAAATGATTGCGACAGTTTCTGCTCAGTCAGAAGCCGGAGCGGAGAATCCTTTCACTGAAGTGCGCGAGATCAAAAATGCCTTAATCATTGTCGTTACTTCGGATCGTGGACTTTGCGGCGCTTTTAATGCGAACGTAGGAAAAGCGACCATGGCTTTAGTTCAAGAGAAATATGCGCATCTACAAGCAAAGGGAAATGTGGAGGTTTTATCTTTGGGCAAAAAAGGAGCAGAATATTTAGCTCGTCGTGGTTATAAAGTGAACGATGCGCATACCGACATTTTCACTCGTTTGAACTTCTCTAACGTACGTGAAATCGGTGAAGCCGTATTAAAGTCATTTACTGAAAAGCAATATGATGTAGTGGAAATCCTCTTCAACTTTTCGAAGAATGTGGCCACACAATTTATTCAAACAGAACAATTACTTCCATTGGTAGCCTCAGAAACAGGTGAAAAAGCTAGCTCAGTAGATTATATTTTTGAGCCGACAGAAGAAGAAATTATTTCTGAATTAATTCCAAAGTCTATTAAATTGTCCATTTTCCGCGCCTTATTAGAGTCCAATTCATCTGAACATGGTGCTCGTATGACAGCAATGGATAAAGCGACAGAAAATGCGGGTGAATTAATTAAAGCATTAAAATTAGAATATAACCGTTCACGTCAAGCAGCCATTACGAAGGAAATTTTAGAGATCGTAGGGGGTGCAGAAGCGTTAAGCGCATAATAAAATGAAAAAGCTATTTTTCTTACTTTTCTGGGCAATTGCTAGCAGCACATTTGCCCAAGGGCTTAAAATGCCTTCGCCAAGCCCTGCTCAAAGCATTAAACAAGATTTTTCTTTATCCTCTGTGGAGGTCAAATATTCTCGCCCTGTGATTAAAGGACGAAAAATATTTGGAGATGTGGTTCCTTTTGGGAAATTATGGCGTACTGGGGCTAATTCACCCACTAGTATTACGGTGGGAGAAGATGTGAAAATTGCTGGCCAAACGCTTAAAGCGGGAACCTACCAATTAATGACAATACCCTCTCAATTTTCATGGGAAATTATCTTCAATAAAGGCACTAATGGGGTGTTTAATTACAAACCAGAAGAAGATGTATTGAAAGTAAAGCTGGCTGTGACCACATTAACTCAATCCGTTGAATCATTTTCGATTCAGTTTGCGAATGTGATTTCAAATAAATTGGATTTAGTCCTATCCTGGGAGAAAGTAAGCGTTTCTATTCCAATAGAAACGGAGATTGATTCGAAAATTGCAACATCCATTGAAAAGGCGATGGCTGCTGATACAAGACCTTATTTTGAATCTGCCTCTTTTTATTTTGAAACTGGACGTGATTTGAAAAAGGCATTGGAATGGGTAGGCAAAGCTTCAGAATCAAATCCCTCTGCGTATTGGGTTTTGCATTTACAAGCCAAAATTCAAGCGAAATTGGGTGACAAAGTAGGTGCCAAAGCAAGTGCTGAGAAATCAATCGCCCTAGCCAAAGAAGGAAAAAATGATGATTATGTTACGTTGAACATGAAATTGATTCAAAGCTTATAAATTGAACTATATTCGCAAAAAAAGCCTTTCTTAACAGGAGGGCTTTTTTTAGCATCAGATATGAAGGAAGAAAACGGATTTAGTACGGGAGAAGAAAAAGAGACAGCAGTACTCGTTGCTGTTACGACGCAGAAACAAAATGCGGCGCAAACGTCAGAATATTTAGCGGAGTTAGCCTTTTTAGCCTCAACATCAGGTGTATTGACCTTAGCAAGTTTCACACAAAACTTAGCTAAACCTGATAACCGCACCTACGTGGGAAAGGGGAAATTAGAAGAGATTATTGCTTATCTAATCGCGAAAGATGTGGATATGCTCATTTTTGATGATGATTTAAGTCCATCACAAGTCCGTAACATCGAATATGAAATCTCACTCTTAGGCAAAGAGATGAAGGTGCTAGATCGTAGTTTATTGATTCTTAACATATTTGCTCAGCGTGCTAAAACAATTCAGGCCAAAACCCAAGTTGAACTAGCGCAATATCAATACATGTTACCACGATTAACGCGGATGTGGTCGCACCTTTCCAAGCAACGCGGTGGTGTGGGTATGCGTGGGCCAGGTGAAAAAGAATTGGAGACGGATCGTCGGATTGCCAATGACCGCATTTCCTTTTTAAAAGATAAATTAGAAAACATCGACAAACAATCTTCGACACAGCGGAAGAACCGGGACCGAATGGTTCGTATTTCGCTTGTGGGATATACGAACGTGGGTAAATCGACACTGATGCAGAAATTAGCTAAAGTGGATGTTTTCGCTGAAAATAAATTGTTTGCAACGGTGGATTCTACGGTTCGCAAGGTAGTTTGGGATAACCTCCCATTTTTATTGACAGACACCGTAGGTTTCATTCGTAAGCTCCCTACCCTATTGATCGAGTCCTTTAAATCAACTCTAGATGAGGTGCGCGAAGCGGATGTCTTATTACACGTGGTGGATATTTCTCACCCTAATTTTGAGGAACAAATCGAAGTCGTTCAAGGAATTTTAAACGAAATGGGTGTAGGTGACAAACCGTCCATTCTTGTATTCAACAAAATCGATCTCTTCCCTGTGGAAGATATTTTCTTCGAAGGATCTGAAGTCGGAATAGACGGCGAGCCGCAATTGAGTAAGATGGACCGAGTGACTGCATTTTTAAAGAACACACACTGGAAAACCAATACCCCTAAAACGGTATTCATTTCGGCAGAAAAGCGCAGTAATTTAGCGGAACTTCGCGAGACAATTATGGATATGATAAAGGACAAACACCAGCAGATTTTTCCTAACTGGTTAGAAGGAAATCACTTGATGGGTCATAATGATGGGTATACTCCAGAGTAAGAGTAGAGAGTAGAGAGTAGAGATTGGCGCTGTAGTTCAACGGATAGAATAGGCGTTTCCTAAACGCTAGATCCGGGTTCGATTCCCGGCGGGGCCACCCAGAGGGAAGCAGAAGAGCGCACCTTCTAAACGCTAGAGACGGCCGGGGTCGCGCTCGACTCGATTCCCGGCGGGGGTCGCGCTCGACTCGATTCCCGGCGGGGCCACCCAGAGGGAAGCAGAAGAGCGCACCTTCTAAACGCTAGAGACGGCCGGGGTCGCGCTCGACTCGATTCCCGGCGGGGCCACAAGACAGTAAACAGTAGTCAGTATGGAGGGAATGAGTCCGGAGCCTATTGGCAGTCATCGCTTCGCGATTCAGTCACGACTGCGTCGTTTAGTCGCCTTCGGCTTAGTCCGGAAGGAATGTTTTACCATTTACCATTCACCATTTACCAATAAGCAATCTATACTCTACTTTATTCTTTGTGCTTTATGCTTTATTCTTTACATCGGAACAATTCTCATACAAACGGTGTTTAATTTAAACTTGAATTATATTACTTGAATCAGCCTTATATTCATCAACTTTATACTAGCACTGAACAACTTCCCGAATCGTGGGATCAGGTATCAGAATCATGTATTTTCTTGCAAAGTGATTACTTAGCTATTTTGGAAAAATCGTCACCCATTAATATGTCTTGCACATTTGTGGGCATATTTTCAGACGATAAATTAATAGCGACTGCTTTATTTCAGGAGATTGATTTAGCCATGTTGACGAGTTTTGGAGAAAGAGATAATATCGTTTTAACTGCGCTTAGAAATTTCTTATTTCGCCAGTTCGCCTCCAAATTGCTTATTGTAGGAAATAATATGTTAAGTGGCCAAAACGCCTACGCCTGTTTACCTTCAGCTAATGAAGAAAAGGTTTTGGAAAAATTAAAGGAAATTTGCGACGACTGGCCTAAAAAACCTCACTTAACTATTTTCAAAGACTTCACTGAAACTCAAACAAAACCCTTCCAAACGCCTGCATTTACGTCTGATTTCCCTTTTAGTTCTCAACCAAATATGATTTTCGAGATTCGATCTCATTGGAAAAAAGAAGAAGATTATATAGCGGATTTGACGAAAAAATACCGAGATCAATACAAACGATGCCGTAAAAAAGGGAGCACGATTCGTAATCAAGAGTTGAGTTTTGAGGAAATAGTACAGAACGAAGAAACAATCTATTCTTTGTACTTACACGTTGCTTCTAGCGCCCCATTTAATACGTTCATATTACCCAAAATGCATTTTTCGAACTTTAAAAAACAGCTCGGAGATGACTTTATTCTACGCGGATACTATCTAGAAAATGAGCTTGTTGGTTTCACCACCATTATTCGCCACGGCAAAGAATTAGAAACCTATTTTTTAGGCTATGATGACTCGATTCAACGAGAGAAAATGCTTTATCTTAATATGCTATACGACCTTATTGACTGCGGCATTTCGCAAGGTTTTGAACGTATCATTTTAGGTAGAACTGCACTCGAAATCAAGAGCTCAATTGGCGCCAATCCCGTACAATTAAATGGATTTATGCGTCATTCTAATTCGCTGATTCACATGAACCTATCCTTTATTTTCCCCTTATTAGAGCCTACTACAAATTGGATACAACGCCATCCCTTTAAGGATTAAATCGCAGACGAATCAATTAAGCATTCCACATTAGGGTGCATCCATAAAAACGAAGCAGGGCAATCCGTACCAATTTTACGCTCCATTATACGTTTAACCGCATCTTGCTTTCCTTTTCCTGTAACTAAAAAGATAATTTTCTTTGATTGCATAATGCCTTCCATTCCTACACAAAGCCCATAGGCTGGCTCTGAACCTTGAGAAAGAGCTGGGTCATGCGCTATCGTAGATTCGGCTAACACCGCTTTATGGAAATCCGGATTTAAACTTGATGCTGGTTCATTAAAAGCTATATGACCATTTTTTCCTAGGCCCAAAATACAAATATCGAAAGGTCCTTTCGCCTTGATAAATTGGCTTAAACGTGCACATTCAGCTTCCACTAATTCGGGTGCCGTATCGAAAGTCGTGTATCTTTCGTCAGCTATTTCTAGTGGTCCTAACAAGTGTTTGATTAGATAAGATTCACAAGAATCAGGGTGACTTAAGGGGATAATACCCCATTCATCCATCTTAATAACACGCATTTGCGCATAAATTGCTTTATCCTTAGTCATTTCAGCATACATTCCTGTAGGACTTCCTCCAGTGGCGGCACAAAATAATAAAGTAGGATTTTCCTGCACTTCAGATGCAATAAAATGAGCTGCCTTTTCACTTAAAGCGGCATAATTCTCTAAATAGGTAATTTTCATTTTAATAATTTAGGTGGCAATATACCAAATAAAAAATAGAACATTTTTAGGATCATGTAATTAATTAATAGCTTATCCTAATCGAAAAATGAGATTATCAGTTTACTGATAATTTAACATTTTAACATTGCCCCAATTCGCTCTATATACTCACAAAAAGACATTAATAGCTATTAATCAGTTAGTTAATAATTTGTACACCATTCATTTAAAAACCGTTTACGTAAATTGCTGAGGCATTCCAAAGAATGTACTACCACTAAAACATGCTTACAATAAAATACCTAACCCCACTATTTACGTTTCTACTTTTCTGCCTAATTTCAATTTTGAGTTCGTTTACTATTTCGGCTCAAGATTGGAATTACCAGATGGGAATTAATTCCTCCAATTTCAACTACATAAGCCCATCTGGGATAGCACAAAATTCCTTTCAACCAGATGCAGGTTTGCATCTTTCCGTTCAACGATCAAATCGATTAATTGATTCCGCTAAAACACCTAGCCATTTTTTACGAAAATTAGATTACCAAATTGGCTTAGCAATTAACCAATTTAATTCATTGGGGGAAACTCAAAATATCCCCTTCTCTTATTCCTCTACTTATGCGGGACTCCAGCTAGGAATTGGTATGAAATCAAGATTAGGCCGCGGATTAAGTCTCCAGTATAGAAGTCTGGTTCAAGTACAAAAATTACTAGTAGGATCCCAAAAAATGGGGAATCAAGTATTTAACTTACAAGCAAACAAGCAATTTGATCGTATCATTTTCCAATTAGGAGGCGAAGTGAAACTAGCGAAACAAGTGAATTCCCAAACGGCCCTTTTTGCCTACATCTCCAATTCTTGGCAGCTAAATAGTATCCAACAAGATGGTAGCGATTTCGCGATAAATCCGATGTCATTCGGATTTGGCATACAATATTCTCCCCTTAAATAGCCATGAATAAATTCATCTATACTATCCTATTTATAGGGATTTCCCTTTATTCTTTTGGCCAAAAAACAGGCATTAATTACCAAGCCGTAATTCTAGACCCCAATCCTATTTCGATGCCGGGAAATAACTTTAGTGGTCAGGCACTGGCCCAAGCAGCTATTCAATTAAAATTTAGCCTTTTAACAGGATCTCAACTCAATTACCAAGAGACCCAAACTACTCAAACGGTTGCATATGGTTTAATTAACGTCATTATCGGGAAAGGACTAAAAATTACCCCGAAATCGTTTGATGAAATTTCATGGAATGATACACTAAAAACACTTCAGGTAGAGGTTAAATTCGCTTCGGCCAGTAGTTTCATTGAAATTAGTCGCTCGACACTCCTATATAGCCCTTATGCGCTCTATGCAAAGTCTGTTGATTACCGAAATGTAAAGGGGACGCCTACTAAATTATCCTATTTCCAGAACGATGCTGGTCTTTTGAATCAAACGGATTTAGCCACGCTTCGATTAGAAATCAAAAATCAAATTGACCAAATTATACTAAATGATGTTCCTTTGGCATCCGCTATTTTACCTGGTAAAATAAAACTTTCAGGGGACTTGGCTGGTGATGCTATAGCACCGCTAATTAAAGCAAACGCCATAACGCCTGAAAAGATCTTAAATGGGGCGATTCAAAGTTCGAAATTAAAAGATTCAAGTGTGGTAGATCAAAAAATTGCATTTGGCATTAATCCGGCAAAAGTGGGACTAGGGCAGGTAAACAATACCTCTGATTTAACGAAACCAATCAGCACAGCCACTCAAACGGCTTTGGACCTAAAAGGAACCGTTAAAAAAGTCAATGGTATTTCGCCTGACGCTAATGGAGAGGTCACGATTACGCTAGGTAAAAATTACACAGGAGTGTATAATGCGGGAGTTTTTATAACTAAAGCGACTCCTGTGGATGGGGATATTTTCATTGTATCTGCTGATCCAGATGGGGCTAATAATGGTCGAACATTTATCAATATTGATACGGTTTGGAATGAAATAACAAACAATATCGGTACGACTGATGCGAGGTATGTACAATTAGCAGGTAATACGATGCAAGGCAATTTAATTTTCCCTTCTGGTAAAAAAGTAACGCTCACTGACTTACCTACCTCTTCCACTGATGCGGCGAATAAAGACTATGTGGATGCAGCAAAGACATTGGATGCAACTTCATTAATCAATGGTAAAATTAGACTTTCAGGTGACTTAACAGGAACCGCAGCAAGTCCTGAAATTGCAGTAGGAGTTATCACAAATACCAAAATTACCTCTGGAATCAGCGCTTCTAAGGTGGGATTAGCTAATGTAGATAATACGTCTGATGCCGCGAAACCCATCAGCGCTGCTACACAAACTGCCCTAGATTTAAAGGCTAGCATTGCTTCAGTGAACCTGAAAGCGAACACAAGTGATCTTGCGTTGAAAGCGAACCTGACGGATTTAAATTTAAAAGCACCCATCGCCTCTCCCACTTTTACAGGTACTGTTTCTGGTATTAGCGCAGCGATGGTAGGACTAGGCTTTATAAATAACACCGCTGATCTTTCTAAACCAATCAGCACAGTTACACAAACAGCACTAGATTTTAAAGCGTCTATTTCAGCTCTTAATCTAAAAGCAAATTCCACCGATCTCGCCTTAAAAGCAGACAATACTGATTTGAATTTAAAAGCAGCGATTGCATCCCCCACTTTCACGGGTATTGTTTCAGGTATCAATGGAACAATGGTGGGTCTTGCTAATGTCAATAATACAAGTGACGCGAATAAACCCATTAGTTCAGCTACTCAAACAGCTTTAGACCTAAAGGCCAATGCCTCGGATGTAAGTACTAGTTTAGCACTAAAGGCACCTATTTTATCGCCAACCTTCACAGGAACCGTAAGCGGAATAACAGCAACAATGGTGGGCTTAGGCAATGTAAACAATACCACAGATGCAAATAAGCCGATCAGTACGGCCACCCAAACTGCCTTAAACTTGAAAGGCACCGTTAAAAAAGTGAACGGCGTATCGCCTAATGCTGCCGGAGAGATTGCTATTTCACTTGGACGAAATTATACAGGGTTATATAATGCTGGAACATTTACTACCAGTAGTACACCGGTAGAAGGGGATATTTTTATCGTGTCCGGCGACCCCACTGGCTCCAATAATGGACGTACCTTTATTTTTGTAAGTACTAGTTGGAATGAGATTACAAATAATATAGGCACCACAGATGCTCGATATGTGCAATTAGCGGGCAGTACTCTCCAAGGAAATTTAATTTTTCCAACGGGAAAGAATATCACGTTAACTGATCAACCTAGTTTATCCACAGATGCGGCTAACAAGGCTTATGTTGATGACTCAAAAACGCTAGATGCCACCACTCTTTTGACTGGAAAAATTAGATTAGCAGGTGATTTAACTGGAACGGCGACGAGTCCTGAAATTGCTAGCGCTGCTATTACCGATGCTAAAGTTGCCTCCGGAATCAGCCCAACTAAAGTAGGTTTAGGGAATGTCAATAACACGAGCGATGCGAATAAACCCATCAGTTCCGCTACTCAAACTGCCTTAGATACGAAAGCAAGTAATACTTCTTTAGCTTTAAAGGCACCGATCGACTCCCCTACTTTCACAGGCACGGTTTCTGGAATCTCGAAAACAATGGTCGGTCTTGGAAATGCAGATAATACAACGGATTTATTGAAACCCATTAGTACGGCAACTCAAGCAGCGCTTGATTTAAAAGCGACCATTACCGCTCTGAATTTAAAAGCAAATTCAACTGATGTTGCCTTAAAAGCGGATATCACCGATATGAATTTAAAAGCGCCTATTGCTTCCCCTACTTTCACGGGGACGGTGTCAGGGATCTCGAAAACAATGGTCGGTCTTGGAAATGTTGACAATACAACGGATTTATTAAAACCAATAAGTACAGAAACACAGACTGCCTTAAACTTGAAAGTTAGTTTTACTGGTATTGAGACAATGACAAATAAAACCTTAACCTCTCCTACCTTAACAGCGCCAGTGCTAGGAACTCCTGCCTCTGGATTAGCCACTAATTTAACCGGATTGCCCTTATCATCAGGTGTTACAGGAACCTTAGCCGTGGCTAATGGAGGAACAGGGTTTTCGACCTTAACGGGAATCCTAAAAGGCAATGGATCATTAGCCATGACGGCTGCCGTAATCGGCACAGACTATAGTTTAGTAAGGGATGTATCAGATGAGTATGCCGCAACGGTAGGCCAAACAGTATTTAACTTAACTCAAACTAAATCGAGCACTTCCCTTCTAAAACTCTATATAAATGGAGTTAGAATACCAAAGACAGCTTTTAGTCTTTCGGGAACAACATTCACCTACGTTCCTGCAAATAATGAGGCCTATGCGTTAATTGCAGGAGATCGTGTTCAAATTGATTACTTCTACTAAAGCGATGAGAATTTTATTCTTTCTTCTTTTTATTCCGTTTTTGAGTTTTCTCAATTGACTAAATCTGGTTTTAGGAATACGAATCCTACTCTTTATATAGATTTTAGTGGAAAAATGGGTAGCGGTAAAGGTTTAGAGCGGTTTGGAAAAAAAACATACACATTTATTTGTGGAAATACACTTACCATAGTACATGTAGCAGCAAATGGGGTGGCCGCAGAAAATAAAACCATAACCTACGGAACGGTTAAATCATCACTCAGTGGGTCAGAAAAATGCTGGATTACCCAAAACTTAGGTTCTGCAAATCAAGCTACATCTGAGACCGATGCTACGGAAGCTTCAGCCGGATGGTATTGGCAATTCAATAAGAAAAGAGGCTATAAAAATAATGGAACGTCCACATCTCCTGCTTTCCCTACAACGAACTCAAATACAGAAACCATAAATTGGAAAGCTACGACTGATCCCTATACAATTGAACTAGGCACTGGCTGGAGAATTCCGACCGTAACGGAATGGACAAACGTAAATAACACAAATTTGAGGGCGCAAGCTTATGCGGGTGCGCTAAAAATGCACGCTGCTGGATACCTCATGCAAGGAAGTGGCCTATTAACGAGCAGAGGAACTTTTTTCACCTATTGGAGCACCAATTATAGTGATGTTAATTACGCAAAAGCACTAACTATTCAAACCACGCAGACTTATAATCAAATTACAAACAATGATAAGGATGCAGGATTTTCGGTTCGTTGTATTCGAGATTAAATGGACATGAAAATTATCCTTTATCTCCTTCTCTCTTTCGTACTATCAGCGCAAAAATCGACCGAATCATTTCCTGTTTTTGAAAACCCTAAAGCTAAGAATATTTCAATTGATAGCGTTATTATTCTAATCAGAGAATTAAAAACAAAATCCTCCATTTCCTATGGAGAGGCTGTTGATTTTTATTACCTAAAAATAGCCTCTTCAGGCAAAAATCAGTGGATCGAAAAGCTAGAAGAATTCAGCATGGATCCTACTTGTCCCGCGAAACTGAAGGATAAAATCAATGCTCAAATTGAAAAGATTCGAACCTTACAAATAGGAGAAAAAGTACCAGAAATCAGGATAGACGATTTTCAATTAAGTACGTATCAACCAGATCAAGAATACTTTTTACTTTTATTTTACAGCCCATCCTGCTTTCATTGCACCGAATTACTCATTGATTTAATCCATTATTCAGAAAAAATAAAACTGCCTGTGATTGCGTTGCAGATAGATGACGAAATGAACCCTTGGCATTTTCCTGAGTTTTGGACCTTACTAAAAGCCGATGCAAAAATCAGAAAAGACTATGGGGTATTCTCCACCCCTAGCCTGTATTTAGTCAACACAAAAAGTAAACAAATTAGAGCCATTCCAGAAAATCTGTCTGAAATAAAAGAATTCGAACTTCTATTTTAGAATAAAATGACTTTTATCATTCTGATATATCTCTTTTTTGGCTAATTTACAATCATGAAACATGTAGTACTTTTTGCTTTAGGAATCCTTCTTATTTCATGTGAAAACAAACAAGAAACTAGCTTTCCTGCCCTAGGCCCCATCACTGAATCTATTTATGCATCAGGGGTCTTAAAAACTTCAGATCAATACCAAGCTTTCGTAACGGTGAACGGTATTATTAATGAGCTTTTAGTTCAAGAGGGGGATTCAGTGCACATAGGTACACCACTGTTAACTATTACAAATGAAACTCAACGTTTCGGCACTGAAAATGCAGCCTTAGCCGTTAATTTTAATGATTATTCTGCTAATCAAGGAAAATTAGATGACGCTAAACTGCTAATTGAAACGGCTAAGAATAAATTACATGTTGACTCTTCACTCTATTTTCGTCAAAAAAATCTATGGGACCAACAAATTGGGACTAAAGTGGATTTAGAGCTAAAAGAATTAGCCTATAAAACATCCAAGGCCAACTATTTATCTTCCATTCAGAAGTATAGAGATTTAAAACGAGTACTTGAATTTAGTTCCTCTCAAGCGAAGAAAAACTTGCAAATCTCTTCGAATCTAGCACAAGATTTTACCCTGAAATCTAAAACGAATGGAATAGTTTATAGTCTGTTAAAATCAAAAGGGGAAATAGTCAATCCTCAAACCCCTATTGCTGTAATCGGAAACTACAGAGACTTTATTTTAGAATTACAGGTGGATGAAAATGATATTTTAAGAGTTCAAAAAGGACAAATAGTATTGATTACACTGGACAGTTATAAAAAACAAGTATTTGAGGCGGAAGTAGCTAAGATTTCTGAAATAATGAATGAACGAAGCAAAACGTTTTTAGTAGAGGCTAAATTCATCAAGGCACCTCCTAAATTATTTCCGAACATCAATTTGGAAGCTAATATCATGATAAGTAAAAAAGACAATGCACTCTTAATTCCGAGAAATTACCTGAAAAATGATTCAATCGTGATTCTAGCTAGCGGTGAAGAGAGAATTGTAAAAATTGGATTAAAAGATTTCCAAAAAGCAGAGATTCTGTCCGGCCTTCAAGCGAAAGATGAAATCGTAAAGCCGAAATAATGAAGTTTAAACTCGTCTATCAGGTCGCCTTATCTCTACTGATTGCTAGATGGAAACAAACGCTTGTCGCGGCTATAGGCGTGACCATCAGTATAACCATGTTTATTACGGTTCTAAGCTTCATGTCTGGGTTAAATGACATGTTAGATGGCTTGATTACAAATAGAACGGCTCACATACGTATTTATAAGGAAATTAAAATTTCAGAAACCCAGCCAGCGGATTATGTTAACTCTAAGGGACATAATTTCGTCTCCTCTATTAAACCTAAAAATGAATTATTAGGTATCAATAATAGTAAGACGATCATTGCTTCCCTCCAAAAAGATAAACGTGTTTTAGGTGTCGCGCCTAAAATCAATGCACAAGTATTTTATAATGTAGGAGCTGTTGATTTGACAGGAGCTATATTGGGGATAGATCCAGTCGAAGAAAATCGACTATTTCATTTTAGTGATTATGTCACCGCCGGGAATTATATAGACCTAAAAAATATCCCTAACAGTATTATTCTTGGTAAAGGCGTAGCAACAAAAATGATGGCAAACATAGGTGATGTCATTCAAGTCACCACTAGTAAAGGGGAAATAGTCGCGCTTCGAGTGGTGGGTATTTTTCAATCTGGCATTCAAGAATTTGATAATGTGCAGAGCTATTGCTCTTTAACAACAACTCAAAAATTAGTCGGTAAACCCAGTAACTACATAACAGATATACAAGTGAAGCTGAAAGACATTCTTTGGGCTTCTGAAGTGGCTAAAGAGTATCGAAAAGTGTACGAATTAAATGCCGTGGATATTCAATCCGCAAATTCACAATTTGAAACTGGCAGCTCTGTCAGAACACTCATCTCCTATGCCGTGGGTATTACACTTTTATTAGTGGCAGGATTCGGAATATACAATATTCTCAATATGATGATTTACGAAAAAATGGATTCTATTGCCATATTGAAAGCGGTTGGATTTTCGGGTAATGATGTGAATAAAATTTTCCTATCCATTGCTTTGAGTATTGGAATTTTTGGAGGCCTAATGGGTCTATTAATGGGCTTTAGTTTATCATCGATCATCGATCAAATTCCATTTAATACAGAATCACTTCCTACAATTAAAACCTACCCCATTAATTATAATCCAAAATTCTATTTGATAGGTGGAACTTTTGCAATTATTACAACCTATTTTGCTGGATTCTTTCCTTCAAGAAAAGCGAGCGGAATAGATCCTGTCATCATTATTAGAGGAAAATAAGATGAGCAAGATTGTATTAGAAGCAAAAGAAATAACGAAATACTTTCACGATCCCGTGACGGTAAAAATATTAGATAAAGTCAGCTTCCAACTTAATCAAAGTGAGTTTGTTTCTGTAATCGGTCGATCTGGTTGCGGTAAATCTACTTTACTCTATATCCTTTCAACGATGGATACAGATTATGAAGGAGATTTAATGATTGATGGACAATCAATGCGGGATAAAAAGGAAGGTGATCTAGCTATTGTTCGAAACGAAAAAATAGGATTTGTATTTCAGTTCCATTATTTACTTAATGAATTCTCTGTACTAAAAAATGTGATGCTCCCCGGATTAAAACTGGGTAAATATTCAGAAAAAGAAATCGAACATCGAGCCTACGAAAAATTGAAGATTTTAGGCATTGAGAAGGAAGCGTTGAAAGATCCGAATCAATTATCTGGTGGGCAAAAGCAACGGGTAGCCATCGCCCGCGCGCTTATCAATGATCCCTTATTAATTATGGGAGACGAGCCAACTGGAAACCTAGACAAAAAGAATTCAGAAATCGTATTTAATATCTTCCAAGAATTAGCGGAAGAGTATAAGCAAACATTATTGATCGTAACGCATGATAATGAGTTCGCTGCTAGAACTACTCGAATTATCGAGATGGAGGACGGACATATCAAATAAAAAAAGGAGCAAAGGGTTATAAACCCTCGCTCCCTGCATTCATCTGTTCTATTATTATTCCTAGTGGTTAGGCGGTATCAAACTCGCTTTAACAATAGTAGGAAATAAAGAAAGAGGAATGGAATATAAATCCAAGTGTATGTTCCATTTTCGAAAATCCGAACAAACAACTGTCAAAAAGCTGGAAATCAGGTTGGAAATTTATTTTTTCGTTCAGCATAAGCAGAGGGCGACTCCCCTACTAATTCTTTGAAGTTTACGAAAAAGGTTGTCCTTGATTGAAATCCAGATTCTAAACCAATCGCTTCTAAGGTGATAATCTTATCTTTGCCCACATCAATTAATTCTTGCGCATGTTGAATTCGCCAACGCATGCGCTGCTCTAAAAAATTTGTCTGATGGGTCTTTCTGAAATAGAAATTAAAATGGTGCACTGGTATATCCAAAGCTGCAGATAATTGAGCTAATGAAAAAGACGCTTTTAAAAAGGGCTTAAACTCCTCTAGATAGAGATCTAATTTAGTCTCAATTTCAATGATTTTATCAGGAGACAATTCGTAATTAGGTATTTTTAATTTCGCCTCCCGTTCAGCATTGATATAAGGAGCATATAGGAATTCGGGGAAATAGAATACACTAAGGGATAGTACTAAATAAGAACCTAGACCCACATAATTCCATGACGTATTTCCTTGGTAGTTTAATTTAAAATGATTCCCACTAGGCAGAATTAAAAAGAAATAGGTTAAGAAAATAACTAAAAATACCTGCAAAAAGAGAAAACCTGGAATCCAATATTGAAGGATGAAACTGCTCTCATTTTTAGGGCGAAAGCGCAGGTACATTTGGCTGCTGAAAAAAATATATCCACTGCTTAAAATTAATTTCAAATAAAAATGAAAACGAGCACTAAAGAAAAAACCAAGCTGTTGCTTAACCAATTCATGAATGTCAAATTTCACTAATTCCGCTATCATTATTTTATGCGCGAAAGACGTTAATGAATAGGGTAGCATATCCAAAAGCTGAATCAGAAATGGAATGAAGTGGAATAGGTCTTTTATCTTTAACGTGGAATTTTCTTTAAGCATCCCACGAACATAGAAATAGGCAAGAGGATATAGCAAATAGAAAAACGCATCAAAATTCCCGAATAAGACAGCTACGATTTCGAGGTGAAAGTCAACAAATAAACAATAATGAAGTAGGGTAAATAATCCGAAAATCAGGAAATAGAAAAAAAGGAAACGCTTCGGACTCTTAAAGAAAAGGCCAGAGGATTTTAACAGTAAAAGCAGGATTATGAAAAAGCTCATGAACACAGCGAGGCTATGTCCAAACTTATAAATTTCTTGCATTAAATGGTTAGGTATGAGTGGTTACAGGTATTCTAACGAATGTACAACAATACCCCCACAATAAATCAACCCGCCACGTATTTAATCAGTGGGATTTTACGCAATAACCACACGATTCCGCCAGAGATGACAAGGCAAGTAAATGCAGTTAATGGTACACCAATGCTTGGGTGTAGCATTTCACCGTATATGCCTGCTTTAGCTAAATAAAAAAGAACCAGTATATGCAGTAAATAAATGCCGTAACTGTGAGAACTTACCCAATCCCGAAAAGGAGAAAGGAAAGGAATATCAAGGTTTTGGTACCTGAAAAACAAAAACAAACCTGCTGAAGCCAAAACCACACTAGGCGAAAAATTGGCATATAATAATCCGTAAAATTTACCACTCTCCGCGGTGAAATAATAAGAACCGACCATCGTCCATAGCGTACCGAATAGAAAAATTGCCAATGCCTTCCATTTCACCTCTGATGTAAACTCCTTCGTGCTTAAGTAATAGCCTAAAACGAGATAACCTACATATCCTGTGAAATCTGTCAATGCAATCGGCAATTTCAAATAGGGAAAATGAGAATTATTAAACAAAATCGTCAGCCCCCAAATGCCTAAAAAATACTGAATATGAGTCTCCGGAGCAGATCTAATCCACCTCCCGATGATAGGAATAAATAAATAGATTCCTATAATCATGTAGATATACCAAAAATGGTAAGATGCCCCATGGAAATACTGTTCCCCTAACCAAGCTAATCCATCAGAAAAGCCAAAGGCCTTCCCGCGTAATCGAACTTGCCAATTAAAGAGGGAAAAAATCAAATTGTAAAACAGGAACGGCAGCACTATCCGCATAAAACTTTTTTTCAAAAAAGCCCCAATGGCTTCCTCTCGAGGCAAAAGTAAGGCGCCGGATAACATCACAAAAATAGGCACTACATAGCGATAACCTCCATTGTACAGATTGGCTATCCACCAATAATCCGCTGGAACTTTAGTAAAACGAAACAAAATCGTCGCCGAGGCATGAATTAAAATCACACCGATGGTCGCATTTACCCGAAGATTATCTAGCCAACTTATTTTCATTTAGCTGAATGGCTGTTTGTAATGGCGCTTTTTAGTAGCTGCATAAATAGCATTCGCAATGGAGCCACCCGTAGGTGGCAAAGCTGGCTCACCTAATCCAGTAGGCGCAATACCATTATTCACAAAATGAGCATCAATTACTGGCACTTCATTTCCTCTGATCAGGCGATACGCGTTGAAATTTTGAGGACTGGCAACTCCTGCTTGAAAATTCAATTTAGCGTACAAAGCATGACCCATACCATCTATTATAGCGCCTTTTACTTGATTTTCGGCGCCACTTAAATTGATTACTTCACCGCAGTCAGTCACAGCGGTTACTTTCGTCACTTTAGGTTTACTATTCTCTACTTTGACTTCTGCAATTTGGGCAACATACGAGAGGTGAGAATAATACACACTAAAGCCTTGATGCACGCCTGGTTTCTTCTTCCACTGTGCTTTTTCAGCCACTCGTTTAATCACTTCTTCGAACCGAGCAGGCTCATAGGTGATTTTTCCTACCGGGTTGGATATAACTTTTGCCAAAAGTTGTAGACGCATTTGTACTGGATCTTTTCCAGCTGCTTCTGCCACTTCATCTAAGAAGGCTTGTTCTGCAAAACCTAAGAAATTGGTAATAGGTGCGCGCCATGGTCCGGTTGTCACGGCAGATTTTTGGTCAAAAGATTCAATCAACACATTTTCGATAGCCCCCACTGGGAAATTATCCTGGCGAGTCGAATTACCTGCATTCAATCCTACTCCACGTAAATAAAAGGCTGTTATCTCCCCATTAGCATCTATACCTGCTTTAAAATGGTAGCGAGCTGCTGGGCGATAAATTCCTCCTGACATGTCATCTTCTCTCGTCCACATAACTAAAACAGGCTTCTGAATAATACTAGATAATTCAGCAGCTTCTAGCACAAAGTCATTATTTAGGCGACGACCAAATCCTCCACCCATTTTGGAAATTTCTAGTTGAATTTTATCAACCGGAATTTTCAAAAGATCAGATACCGCTTTTTGAGCGGGTTGAGGAACCTGTGTGGGGCCAGCTAATAAAGCTGAATCCTTCTTTACATCAGCAAAGAAATTCATCGGTTCCATGGGGCTATGTGAAATAAAGGGGCATTCATATGTCGCCTCTACTACTTTTACTGCCTTAGCTAAAGCAGCGGCAAAATCGCCGTCTTTACGCATCACCTGAGCCTTGTCGGATTTCATTCCTTCATCAAACCACTTTGCATGCGTACTATTGCTTTCAAGAGGCCCATCTGAGCCGTAATCACACGTCAAGCTAGCGCGAGCCTGCAAGATTTCATAAGTGGATGAACCTACAATAGCCACTTTATTTTTGAATGAAACTACATCAAGTATGCCTGGCATTTTCTTCACATCTTCAGCTGAAAATGATTTTAACGTTGCTCCAAAAGGTGGTCGAATGATTTGTGCAAATACCATCCCTGGTTTTCTAATATCAATACCAAAAAGGGGCTTACCCGTAACGACATTTTTATTATCTACGCCTTTTACCCGCGTACCAATAATTTTATAATCCTTGCGATCTTTAAACGAGACCTCCGCAGGAATAGGTAATTTAGAAGCTGCCTCTGCTAAAGAGCCATAAGTTGCTTTTTGGCCTGAAGGCCCTAAAACTACCCCTTTCGAGGTTTTACAAGAATTAACATCTACCTTCCATTGATCGGCAGCGGCTTGCATCATCATTTTCCTCACGGTTGCTCCCGCCTTTCTTAAACGCTCCCAAGAGTGCTTCAAGGCTCCGCTTCCTCCAGTTAATTGACGTTCAAATAGTTTAGTGTCTAGATTGGCCTGCTCTACTTGAACTTGCGACCAATCGACATCTAATTCTTCTGCCACCACCACAGGAAAAGCTGTTTTAATACCCTGTCCAATTTCTGGATTAGGTGAAAACAACGTGATTTTACCTAAGCTATCAATTGATAAAAAGGCATTAAATCGTCCAGCTGAAGCAACGACCTCCATTGCAGAGGCGTCCGCTGAAAACCAATCAAAACCTAAGGTAAATACACCTGTAAAAAGGGCGGTTTTTTGTATAAAATCTCTTCTGGAAGTTTTCATTTCTTTATTTTTTTAGAGGCTAGTTTAACGGCTTCTTGAATTCGGTGATAGGTCCCGCAGCGGCAAATATTTCCTGACATTCCATCCACAATTTCTTGATCTGACGGATGTGGATTCTTTTTTAGTAAACCGGCGGCTGTCATGATTTGGCCAGCTTGGCAATACCCACATTGTGGTACATCTAATTCGTCCCAAGCAACTTGTACGGGATGCTTTCCAGCTGGATCTAATCCTTCTATCGTCGTGATTTGAGCATTGGATACCGCTGAAATAGGTAAAACACACGAACGCGTAGGTTCCCCATTTACCCAAACAGTGCAAGCACCGCATTGCGCGATACCACAACCATATTTAGTCCCTAATAAGGACAGATGGTCTCTCAAAGCCCATAATAAGGGCGTGTTAGGATCGATATCCAGAGAAACCTTTTTCTTGTTAACTGTGCAATTGATCGCCATAATTTTATTTTTTCTTTATCAATTCTTTAATACGTAAATTTCTAAATTTCAAAGGTGAACCGTGTCCTAAAAACCCGATATGACCTGTTTTGTTAAAAAGTCCAGGATGTTCTCTGTGATCCGCCGTCCCCTCTTTCGTTGCTAGGGCAATATCGCCATCAACGATAACCTCGCCATTCAAAATCACTTTAATTTTATTCCCTTGGGCAATTACCTCTTGTTCATTCCACTCCCCTAGCGGTTTTAAGAAACCTAGTTTAGCCGGGATGATTCCGTAAACAGAACCATGGTATTGGTAAGGCTGTAATTTTGCATAAATAGGTGCGCCATTATCCATAATCTGCAATTCCATCCCCACATAAGCCGCATCCCCCTCTAAAGGAGCCCGAATACCTAGACCATTGTTTGCGCCTGGAGTTAATTGAAAATCAAATTTTAGGTGGAAATCTCCATATTCTTTTTTGGTATACAAATTACCTTTACCGCCTCGTTTAGGATCAATAACTAATTCACCGTTCAATGGAAAATAATCCGTGGTATTCCCCGTCCAATTGAACATGGATGTGCCATCGAATAAAGCCGTAAAATCAGCTTCTGGTGCCACATAAATCGGATCTGTCTTTAATTCCTTGACATAAATATTGCGATAAACGATGTGATTGCCATGTGCCTGCAATTCGATCGCATCTTTCACGAAAATAGGAATTTTGCGATCCCAAAAATTCTCTAAAAGCACATTATCCACCACTAATTCGCCATTTAAGTAAACCGTTACTCGCTCCCCTTTCATGATAATTCGGAAGGTATTCCATTCATCTATTGGGTTATCAGCTACTTTCAACGGGTTCTTTGGGTTGATTTGGTTATTGTATAATCCCCCAGAACCCACTTGAGCACCTACTTTTGTCAGGGATATATCCCAAATCTGAACCTGTGGTGATCCCCTCAAATAGATACCAGCATCGCCAGCTTTCTCGATTTTCCAGTCCACATACATTTCAAAATCTTGGTAATCCTTCCCCGAACACAAGTTATCTCCATGACCTGTAAAATGCAGTTCTTCTCCTTTTGCCTCCCATCCTGCATTCATTATTTTATCTGCTTTTACCTGTAATAAGGCCAACGTATCCGCTGATAATAATCTGCGCTTCACTGGATTAGTTACAAGGCCCTTCCAACCACGTAGATCAGATCCATTGTACATAGTGTAAAAACCTCGCTCACTAGTGGCAATTCTTGAGGTAAACTTGAGTAAAACCTCAGACGTCTTTTCCTTTAATTCTGAGTTTGAAATTTGATTAAATGATTCTTGAACCCAATCTTTCGTCATTTGACCCTGGTATTCGGGGTTCGATACAAACAACGACGCCAACCCATCTGCAGCGACCTGACGAACATTCGGATCTTGCAATCCCAGATATAGCGTCCGCATAGCTGACAACGAATTACATTTCGCTAAACCTTTAAAGATCTGCTCCCGAGTTTCTAAATTCGTTGTTAAATCTAAGGCATTCCGGTAATTCAACACTTGCTGATCTACATTCTTGAACAGTTTCGCGTTAATGCGAGCGTAGGCGCGAATAGCGTCTTCGTTTTTTGTCTTTTTAACTTCAGCATACAACCAAGCCATGTTTTCTACTTCTTGAACGAAAGGAATCCAATTCGATTTTTGAGAAGCCTGCAAAGCGAAAGCAGTAATTTTACTGTTTAATGTTCCATCTTGCTTGGTAATCGAAGTCATCGCTTGCTGCAATGATTTAATCTCAGAGGCTAAAGATGCTTGCGATAATTTACCAGCGATAATATCAAAATCAGCTACACTCACCCAGTAAGTCAAGGCATAAAAGGCGGCAGCACGGGTTGGTAAATTTGATTGAACCGAGCTCCAAACCAAAGGCTTCACCTCAGCCCATTGCCTTGTGGAACCATACACCAATAATACCGTCTTTTGAGCTAAGGAAAGATTATCATAAGTGACTACTACTTTTCTGAAGAAATCATTCGATTTTAAAGAAGTACAAAAATCAGCGATCTCTAGGTTAGACTCTTTTTCAGAGGCTAACATATTCCAAACAACATCTATACCTTTTAGACCCTCTGACTGCAATATAGCCAAGACTTTTTCTGATGAAAAACCAGCTGGCATGGCAGAAATTGCCCAAGATGCTTTATAAGTTCCCACCGCTTTTACAAAAGCGCGTGCGTGACTCGCATCCCATGTTTTTGCTGCGGCTTTCAAAGCGATTAAATCACGCGGTGCACTCAAATAATTTCGCAGAATAAAGGCCGAAACCTGTGGTCTTGCTGCCGAATACCGCTGTAACCAAACAGCTGCATCTAAATGACTCAAGGTATTCATTTCAGCATTTTCTGTCAAACCTACAGCAAGGTAGGCTATCAATTCTGCCCGATTTTTAGCAATAGCCAGGATATAAGATTCCGTCACTTGTGTAGGGTCATAGACCCCTTTTAGTGCATAAGCAGCAGATTTAAGGCTATTGAAATCACCTTTTTGTCCTAATGCACGCAAACGATTTTGTTCTACTCGGCCCGGATCTTGCGAGAATAAAGTAGAACTGATCAATAAAAATAGGATTATATATCTCATTATTTTACAGAATATAAGGTGCACGCATGGGTTGATCCAGTAGGCGATTTGCCTCATCATCCCCTACGATCACTTGATTTATTGGGTCAAATTTCAAATTTCTATGTACGCGCATCGCGATTAAACCCAGGTTGATTAGGGTACAAGAACGGTATCCATTCTCCTCATTCAAGGCAAATTTCTTGCGATTCTTCACTGAATCGACAAAATCAGTTTGTTGCATAACCGGATCCGGAAACTCCGCTAATTTTTTCATTAAATCAGGAATATCTGATTGCATATTGCGGTAAAGTTTTCCTTTAGGACCCTCTATATAGGCCACTTTTTCGTCTTTCGCCTCGCCGTCTAAAACGATTTGGCATCCATCAGCATAAGTATACGTAATGCGATTAAAAATACCCACTGCATCTTTATCTTGCACTGGAGCATCTACCTCGATGTACACCGGGGACTCATTATCCTTACCTAACATATATTGAATCGGGTCCATATAGTGTTGTCCCATATCGCCCAAAGCACCACCATCATAATCCCAATAGCCCCGGAATGTTTGATGCGTACGATGCACATTATAAGGTTTATACGGAGCAGGTCCTAACCAGCTTTCATAATCTAATTCCAAAGGCACCGGCTGCGGAGTCAAATCCGTCTTCCCTACCCAATAAAACTTCCAATCAAAACCAGTATGCTTACTTACCGTAAACTTTAATGGCCAGCCTAATAAGCCCGAATCCACCACCTTTTTCATCGGCTTAACCGTGGTATTCATTCCATAAAAATTGCCTTCAAAACGGAACCAAGTATTTAGTCTAAAAATACGTCCATGCTGCTGCACCGCCTCTTTTAAGCGTTTTCCCTCCCCGATGGTTCGGGTCATTGGCTTTTCACACCAAATATCTTTTCCTGCTCTAGCGGCATCTGCAGCCATTATTCCATGCCAATGTGGCGGAGTAGCGACGTGCACAATATCCACTTCGGGTAATTGAATCATCTCCCGGTAATCGTGGAAAGATTTAACACCCTTTTCTACTTTATCTAAACCAAGTTGCAGGTTTTTCTTATCGACATCACACATCGCAACGACACGAGTACCAGCGTAAGGAATATGTCCTCGACCCATTCCTCCGGTACCGATAATTGCTTTTGTTAATTGATCAGATGGAGCTAAAAAGCCCTTTCCTAATACATGGCGTGGCACAATGCTAAACGCAGCCAAACCTAGAACAGATTGTCCTAAAAATTTTCTTCTTGAAACTGACATGATTAAACAGGTTTTGCTCTAAATATAGGAATTATTTAGGAATTCCTACGCTGATTCTGTGAGGTTTATTCTACTTAATCAGGGCAAAAGAATTTTTCATTAATCGAATCCAACGTTTTGCATTAGCCGCATAATGTGCCTTAGCCATCGCTCGCGTCCATTTCATCACATCTGCATCCCCTTTTAATTTCTCATAGTATTTCTTGCGAGCCTGTACCTCACAAAAATCTACCATACTTTCCTCGGGACGCGCGTAGTACTTATAACTTGATTTATTTTTTTGGGAATATTTACCGCGCAAACCGAAATAATTATTCTGTTTGTTGGATTGTTTTGATTGGCCAAAACCTGACTCACAAATCCCTACCCCAATGATTAATTTAGAGGGTATACCATAGACCATTGACAAGGAATCAATGTAAGGTTTATAGTATTGAATCTTTTCTTGAGTTCCCTGAAAAGCAGCTGCTGGCCACAGAATTAATAAAAATAAAAAGAGGATTAGGTGCTTCATAAGAAGCAAAATTACAAAATTAAGCGTGGATTACCACGGTCAAACTCCGTGCGCCGTGCGCACCAATCACGAGCGATTGTTCAATATCGGCGGTCTTAGAAGGGCCCGATAAAAATAAGCCAAAACCTGAATTAACTTTTCCCAGCTCCTCATAAGCGGCATGCATGTGAGGAACTATTTTTTTTACGTTTATCACTAAATGTTGACAAATGAAAGGTGCTACCCGGTGTGGTAAAGCTTCCTCTAATAACCAAATGGCCCCATTTTCCGCCACGCCAAATTCTCCATCAATTTCCAATACCTCTATTCCCGCTAAACTCAAGCCGTCCAAGGTTTTGTCATAGCGACGTCTACCAGGAAATTCGGTTTCTAATTCCGCCATTGTCATAACACGCGCACCGACCACTGCTAAAGAAGCTCGAAAATCAAACTCTTCCGAAGCACCTTGAAAAGCACCAGGGTGTTTCGACTCAGCGAGAGGTTCGATTTTTCCTAAAATTTGTTCCCTTGCGCTCATCGTTTCTTGTACCATTCTTGAAAACTCTCTTGAGGTGCCACTGGCATTTCCCTTTGCTTATACCAAGGATTCAAACGCGTATTTAACAAACCCGCAAATCTACGCAGTAGCGATCCACCTATTCGATAAATCACCGGATTTGCTAACGTGAATGCCATCAATTTCATACCAATCGTTTTTCCCACAGGAGCTAATCCTGCCTCCATCAAATCTTGGCGCCAAAACCATAATTGCTCATGAATATTAATCTTCACTGGACAAACATTCGAACAGGACCCGCAAAGCGTACTTGCAAAAGGCAAATCTACGTTCGCTTTCTTATCGATATTGGGTGCTAAAATAGATCCAATGGGTCCGGCAACGGGTTGGTGATAGCTATGACCCCCACTCCTTCTGTAAACCGGACAGGTATTAAAACACGCCGCGCAGCGGATGCATTTCAGGGAATTCTTGTATTTCGGGTCGGCTAACTGGCGCGTCCGACCATTGTCTAATAGCACAATATGTATTTCTTGTCCTTCGCGCGGTTTATGAAAATGCGACGTATAAGTAGTAATTAATTGACCGGTCGCACTGCGCGCCAGCAAACGTAGAAAAGAAGCTAAATCTGCCCTTTTCGGGATAATTTTTTCGATCCCCATGCAGGCAATGTGGACTTTGGCTAAATGCGCACCCATATCCGCATTACCCTCATTCGTACAGACCACAAACTCCCCCGTTTCTGCAACGGCAAAATTCACACCCGTAATGGCTACTTCGGAAGCCAAAAAATGACCTCTTAAATGTTGGCGTGCTGCCTCCGTTAAAAACTGTGGATCTTTATTCCCTTTAGGTGTTCCCAAAAATTGATGAAAGGTCTCCCCCACATCCTCCTTCTTTAGGTGAATCGCCGGCAATACAATGTGGCTAGGTGCTTCATTTCGAAACTGTACAATGCGTTCACCTAAATCGGTATCTACGACTTCTATTCCTTTCGATGCCAAATAATCATTTAGATGGCATTCTTCTGTTAACATTGATTTGCTTTTGACAAGAATTTTCGAGCCTTGCGCGGCGATAATGTCGTGTACAATTGCATTATGCTCTGCTGCATCAGCGGCCCAGTGGACGGTGATTCCGTTTGCTTGAGCTTTGGCCTCAAAAGCCTGTAAATACTCTCCTAAATTCGCTAAGGTATGATCTTTAATCTGCGAGGCATGTTCCCTTAAAGCTTCCCATTCTGGCAAAACCTTCGAAACTTTATCTCGTTTCTCCCGTACAAACCATAAAGTTTCATCATGCCAGTCGGTCCGGTCTGCATCCGCAATAAAATTCTCCGAAGCTTCCGCGTGACTAAGCATGATTCAAAATTTCGACAATATGTTTCACTTGAACTTTCGATCCTTGACGTCTCAAAATACCTTCCATGTGCATCAAACAGGAGGTATCCACCCCCACTATATAAGAGACCGCATTTGCGTTATGTTCCTTAATTCTGTCTTGTCCCATCTTCACCGAAACAGCTTCTTCTGTCACGCAAAAGGTGCCGCCAAAACCACAGCACTCATCCACACGTACAGGCAAAACTACCTCAATCCCGCCCACTAAAGCAAGTAAATCCTCGATTTTAGAAAAGTGCTTTTCGTTGCGTTCTGACATCGAACTTAAATGCAGACCGCGCTGACCGTGGCAACTTTGGTGCAATCCCACGCGATGAGGGAAATGGGCATTCAGCGAAGATAATTTCAATACATCCGTCAAAAACTCACAAATTTCATAGACTGAATTCCTTATTTTCTCCGAGGGATGATGCTCCTTTACATGTAAAACGCAAGATCCTGATGGTCCCACGATATAATCAAATCCTTCGAAATTTTGGCTAAAATTAGCGTCACAACCCTCCGTCGAAGACGCAAATCCGGAATTAGCCATCGGTTGACCGCAACAGGTTTGATCTGTAGGAACCACCACTTCGCACCCAAGCTTCTCTAATAATTCCAAACTCGCCACTGCTACCTGTGGATAGAATTGATCAATATAGCAAGGGACAAACAAGGCTACGCGCATGTTAATATCTTTTCAGTTGAATTAAATTGTTTGGCACATCTCCCTGATAAACCAGTAAGGCAGCACCTAAAGCACTGGCTTGCGCCACCTCAGCAGCATAAATCTCCATCTCTGGAAAAGCATGCGCTAATAAACGCATATACCATTCATTTTTACTAAAACCGCCATCCACAAGTAATTGTTTGACAGGGGCGTCTTTAAAAAGCAGGTTTAAGCTAAAGATTTGTTGACCTACCAAATCTACCATGAATTGATCATAGGCCGAAGCTAAATCAGAAAAATCATTCAAATCGCGCGCTGCGAAACCAGATTCAAAAACGGTCGAAAAAGAACTAGATAAAGAAAAAACGCGCTCCGAAAACCGCAAATCCTGGAAAGAACCTCCAAAATAACCCTCCATTCGCGCCACTTGCTCATCATGAAAGTGTCCACCGAATAATCGAGAGGACTTCACTGCTTTGCCGTTTGGCTGCAGATAACACAAGACATCGTTCGCTAATTCGTGAGCTGTTAATGGAAATTCATTAAACGGATGCATCGCAATGCACCAGGTACCAGTTGACAAAAGCACAAAACCGGCTGACATGCCGCGCAAATAAGGTACTAAAGCCGCCGAAGAATCATGCAGCCCTAAGCCATAATGTATTCCATCTATTTCAATACATGTTTCCGTTGAAATGGGTGCTAAGCGATCTTCCATCGCAGACACCCAAGGATGGTATTGACCTAAATCAAAATCCCAAAGTGCCGTATGGCATCCAATGGATGTTATTTCAGAAAAAAGTTTTCCCGTAAATAAGGACGCTAGGTAATTAGGAAAATGTAAAGCTTTAAAAACCTCCGGCCAGAAAGCCTGGAATGAAGCAGCATAAACTTGCAATCCCGAATTTAGATTACCTAAAATAGGTGATGCGGTCTTGCGAGCAAATTCCCCTTCTCCCCCATAATCTGCATAAGGAAAAGGCGTTAAAACCGGCTTTAAATAATTATATAAAGGAGCCACAGGCTCTCCCATGCGATCGACATAGACAAAAGAGGCACCATAAGCCGAGAAATTCAAGCCGATTAGTTCGAATTCGGGCATTTGGCAGAGCTCCGTAAAAGTGGACACAATCCATTGCTGCAAAGCAGCAAGATCCTCGCACGCAAAACCATCCTCATCTACGATCTCGGTGAAATGCTGCTGCTTTTCGAACACCACCTCAAACGCAGTCGACCAGAGAAAAACCTTTTTATTGGTCTTCCCTATGTCAAATACAGCGATGACAGGTGTTTTAATACTCATAGATTATAATCCAGTCGCTACCGTTTTAGCTCCACGTGATTTAATTAATTGATCGCGCATTTTCTCCTCACGGAACAAAGCAATCGGATCCAAAGCGCCTCCTAATTCTAGACGCGCTTGAGCTACTAAGGCACGCACATCCGTACGGAAAACCGCTTGCAAAATCTCTTGACAACGCACTACATCATTCGCTTCACGTGCTGCTTCCAAAGCTTTTCTATCCACTAATAAGGCCTGCGCATAAGCGATTTGAATTGCCTCCACCGATTGCATTAAATCTTCTAATGGATCTTTGACGTTGTGTGAGGCATCGATCATCCAACCTACATCTTTAGCATGATTCATACCCTTCGCATCCATTCCATCGACTAATTCGTTGAAAATCAAGAACAATTGGTAGGGTTTGATGGAACCTGCAGTTAAATCATCGTCGCCGTATTTCGAATCGTTGAAGTGGAAACCTCCTAATTTGCCTTCCATCAATAAGACCGAAACGATTTGCTCGATGTTGGCATTCGGCAAATGGTGCCCTAAATCAACCAATGTCTTCGCTTGCGATCCTAATTTATTCACCATCGAATACGACGCACCCCAGTCTCCCACAGTCGTCGAATAGAAATTCGGCTCGTAGGCTTTATATTCCAAATACAAAGACCAGTCTGCCGGCAAAGCTGCATAAATCTCCCGCAAACTATCCACCGTACGCTCATAGGCCTTACGGAAATTCAATTGTCCCGGAAAACAAGATCCGTCGGAAAGCCAAACAGTTAATGCCTTAGATCCAAGAGAGACCCCGTGCTTAATTACCTCGATATTGTGATCAATCGCTTGTTTCCGAGTTATCGCAGAAACGTGTTGCAAGGATCCGAACTTATACGAATGTGCTTGATCCGCCTGGTCTTGAAAGGTATTCGAATTCACCGCATCGAAAGCCAAACCATATTGAGCAGCTAGCGTACGAATCGCAGCAGGGTCTGTGGGGATATCCCAAGGAATATGCACGGAGATCGCACCAGAGGATTGATTTAATGCATGCAATAAACCGACATCTGCTATTTTTTCTTCCAAATTACGCGGTTCGCCTCCGCCGGAGAACCGACCGAAACGTGTTCCTCCGGTACCTAAGGCCCAAGAAGGAATGGCAATTTGGAAATCTTTTAATTTCTGTAAAATGCCTGCGGGCAAATTCACCTCGGATTTCAAGAAATCTAGGCGGCGGTTGTGCCCCGCCAATAAAGCATTATTATGATTCGAAATATTCATCCTTCTATCTTAAAAATCCTGCGGCTACACCGCCATCTACGTTCAAGGCATTTCCTGTGGACTTATTCAATAAGCCTCCCACGAATGCAAAACACGCATTCGCTATATCATCCGGTAATATAGACTCATTTAATAGCGTTCTTTTCGCGTAATAGGCTGGTAATTCAGCCACCGTGATTCCATAGGCTTTGGCACGACCCTCTGCCCAACCGCCTGCCCAGATATTGGAATCAGCGATTACCGCATCTGGATTCACCGTATTCACCCGAATGTGATCCGGTCCTAATTCGGCAGCTAATAAGCGTGTCATGTGTGCCTGCGCTGCTTTCGCTGAGCCATAACCTACGTTATTCGGTCCCGCCACAAAGGCATTCTTCGACACAATATTCACAATGTCTCCACCTAATCCTTGCTTGCGCATCACGGCAATTGCCGCTTGAGAAACCAAGTATTGTCCTTTCACTAAGATATCATATAATTTGTCCCAGTCGGCCTGCGTGTGCTCTAGGATTCCTTTGGAAATCGAGATACCCGCATTATTAACGATGATATCTACCCCACCAAAATCCAATGCTGCTTGCTTCATCGCCTCCTCTATGGATTCCTGATTGGTCACATCAGCAATCACTGTCGAAACGACGTCCTTCCCGAATAAACCAATAAACTCTGCTTTCGCCTCTGCTAAACGGTCTGCATTCACATCATTTAGAATCACGCAAGCGCCCTCTTGAGCCATCTTTTTGGCAATCGCTTTACCGATTCCACCTCCGGATCCTGTGACAAACGCCACACGTCCTGACAAAGCTTTCGGCTTCGGCATGCGTTGAAGTTTCGCTTCTTCCAATAACCAATATTCGATATTAAAAGCCTCCTGACGAGGTAAAGAGGTATAAGACGAAATGGCCTCCGCACCACGCATTACATTAATGGCATTGGTGTAAAATTCGGCGGCCACGCGAGCTGTTTGCTTGTCTTTAGCAAACGTAAACATTCCCACACCTGGGTATAAAATCACCACTGGGTTTGGGTCACGCATCGCTGGCGAATTCGCATGCTTGCAAGAATCATAATAGGATCCATACATCTGACGGTAATCGGCAAACAAAGGCGTCAAAGCCTCCACGGAAACATCCGAACCCAATACCAATGGCGAAATTTTCGTCCTCAGGAAGTGATCCGGGCAAGAAGTTCCTAATGGAGCTAAACGGTCTAAATCGTTCGAATTAATGAATTGCATCACGCGCTCATCGTCGGAGAAATGACCCACCATTTGCACATGGGAGGAACAAAATCCACGAAGAACCGGAGCTAAAGCAGCTGCCTTCGCCGAACGTTCCTCCGCAGGGAAAGACGACAGTCGCGCACCACCAAAAACAGTACTCGTCTTCGATTCAATGTATTCCGCACATTTCTCGATGACTTCTAATGTATTCAGATAACATTCGTAGGACGTATCGCCCCAAGTAAATAATCCATGGGAACCTAACATGATGCCACGCAATTGGACACCCCGTGAAGCTGCCTCCTCTAAACAAGTTTTTAATTGCAAGCCTAGATCGAAACCTGGACGCTGCCAACCTACCCAACCGATTAATCCACCAAATAAATCTCTCGTGATTTGCTCGCCATCTTTCGAAGCCGCAATCGCAATCGCCGCATCCGGATGTAAGTGGTCGATGTGTTTGAAAGGTAAAAAACCATGCAAAGGCGTGTCGATGGATGGAGCTTTGGACGATAAATCAAAAATGCAATGATTAAACAATTCTACCATTTCATCTTCGTGTTCCAAACCACGGTATACAGAAGTCAATGAAAGTAAACGATCCATGTACAAAGCCGCGCAACCCGATTTTTTCAAGGTTCCGATATCTCCGCCCGAGCCTTTGATCCACATTACTTCCGTCTCAGATCCCGTTAAAGGATCCTTGTCTTGTATTTTTACCGAGGTATTTCCCCCGCCATAATTGGTAATGCGTAAATCCGCTCCTAAAATATTGGAACGGTAGATGAAAAGGTCGACTTCATTTCCGGCAAGCGCCGCTACTTTAGCGTCATCCCAGAGATACGATACGTGTTTGTACATGGTTTTATTTTTTTCTTATAATTACAATGGTAAAAGGGCTCAATCGCCCTAGTCTACCTAGGGTAGTTCGAATTATTTTTTAGCATTAATCAGATTTATAGAAAATAACATAAAAAAAGAGACGCGATTTTCGCGTCTCTAAACTTATTTCTTTTTCTTTGGTTGCGCCATGTCCATGTAGTCTACCACTAAACTACCTAGGGCTTTAACCCCCACTTGGAATTGACTTTCATCTAAGTAAAAGTCGGGTGTGTGGTGACCTGCTACTTCGTTCGCTTTTTTATTATCTGGTCTTGCGCCTAAAAAGAAGAAGAACCCAGGAACTTTCTGTTGGAAGAAGGAGAAGTCCTCTGCACCGGTGTGTGCTGGAACTGTTCTTACTCGATCTTTACCATTCACACCTTGCAAGGTAGGCAACATTTTCTCTACTAATTCAGGGTTGTTGTAAGTCATGGGATATCCTGTTCCAATCGTCACATCCGCTTTTCCACCACCACTTTCGGCAATATTCGTTGCGATATCTTTGATACGTTGGTGCACTAATTCCCGTTGAGCTGTACCAAAAGTCCGAATGGTACCGATCATATGAGAAGATTCCGGAATGATATTTTGGCGAATACCACTGTGAATCGCACCCACGGTGACAATCGCAGGATCTTCTGTTATGTTAACTGAACGAGATACAATTGTTTGCAAACCCATAATGATTTGAGATGAAATCACAATCGGGTCAATTCCGGTCCAAGGACTAGCGCCATGCGCTTGTTTTCCTTTAACATTAATGTCTAATTGGTCCACTGCCGCCATCGTTGCACCTGGCTTGTATTCAATCACCCCGTTGTCATTTCCTGCGCCAATGTGTAAACCAAATATCACATCCACTTTTGGGTTTTCTAAAACTCCCTCTTTTACCATTAATTGGGCTCCAGCAAGTATAATCTCTCCTTTGTCATTGTAAACGCCCTCCTCTGCAGGTTGGAATATGAATTTTACGGTACCCGCTAAATTTGCCTTTTCAGACGCCAAAATTTCAGCTACTGCCATCAAAATTGCCACATGCGAATCATGTCCGCAGGCGTGCATAACGCCCGTTTTTTGGCCATTGAATTCGGTAACGACTTTCGATTTAAATGGCACATCCACTCGCTCTGTAACAGGTAATCCATCCATATCGGCACGCAATGCCACTACTGGTCCAGGCTTTCCTCCTCTCAGGATTCCTACCACTCCCGTATAAGCGACCTTTTCTTGTACCTCGATCCCTAAGGAACGTAAATGTGCGGCAACGATGCCCGCTGTGCGGACTTCTTGATTACCTAATTCAGGATGCTCATGAAAATCACGACGCCAAGCGATTACCTTGTCTTTCAAAGCATCTGCTTTTTGCGCAATAACTGGTTTCAACGAAGATTGTGCGTCCGCGAAAAAGGGCGCAGCTAATAAGGTGATTAAAGCTAGTTTTTTCATTTGTATTTTTTATTTATAACCCCATCCACGCATGATCGCTAAATCTTCTCTCATGCAATCCAATGGTTTTAATCCTTGGTATGATTCTTGTTCGATAATAAAGTGTTTCGTCCCTCCTTCTTTGTCCCCTAATTTAACTAAGGCTTGAACATCGATTTGGCCGGAACCTTTACCTAAAACAGTGGATTCGAATTTCTCATGTCCAGCTGATGATGGAACTTCATCCTTCACGTGCATCGACACAAAACGACCCGGGAATTTCTTCATTACTTCAGCAGGAACTCCACCACCGTTGATCATATTACCTATGTCTAATTGTTGAGCTACTAAAGTTGGATCCGTGTTATTTAACATGATATCATATAATAATTCCCCCTCTAATTTCTCAGAGAATTCGAAATCATGGTTGTGGTAGCCGAATCTCATGCCTGATTTTTGGCATAACTCCCCTGACTTATTAAAAATATCCATGTACTTCAATAATAGATTTTTATCCTTGCGAATTGCCATATCGATGGACGGACTAATCACTAATTCCTGTCCTAAAATAGCGGCATCATCTACGGTATATTTCCAAAGATCGGTGAATTCATTTTTCCCTTCATCCCAGTGCTTTTTACCCATCACGGTGTGACCTGAAGGCATTTTAAGCCCTAAATCATCTAGGCGTTTTTTGAATTCTTTAGCCTCCCATCCGTAAAATTTACGGTCGATGTAATTCGCATGTTCAACATATTTATACCCCATTTCTGCTAAAGCAGTTAAGGTGGATTGTGGGTCACGTTTCATATCATCTCTTACCGAGTATAACTGAACTCCCACTAATTTCTTGTATTTAGCAGCTGCTAAAGCCTGCATGGCAGGAGAAGCAAACGCAATGGCACCCAGCCCCATGGCCGAATTGCGCAAAAAGGAACGTCTTGAATGATTCATATTTGATAGGTTTAATTAGTTGTTCAAGCTACAAATTCTATTTCTAATTTACAAAAATCCCGTAACTTCGAATCATGATGCAGCCCCTCGCAGAACGAATGCGCCCCACTACTTTAGATGAATACATCGGCCAAGAAAAGGTCGTGGGATCTAACGCGCCCCTTCGAAAGGCCATTGAGGCAGGTCATTTACCATCTTGCATTCTTTGGGGGCCACCGGGGGTCGGAAAAACAACGCTAGCTACTTTATTATCAGGGGCATTAAAGCGAACGATGTATTCGCTTTCAGCAGTCCAATCAGGCGTAAAAGACGTCCGAGAAACACTCGAATTAGCTAAGAAAAATCGCATGTTCGAGGCGCAATCCCCTATTCTTTTCATCGATGAGATTCACCGTTTCTCTAAATCGCAGCAGGATTCCTTGTTAAATGCCGTTGAAAAAGGAATCGTCACTTTAGTGGGTGCTACCACAGAAAATCCGTCCTTTGAAGTTATCTCCGCCCTATTATCCCGTTGCCAAGTTTACGTCTTAGAATCCCTTTCGAATGAGCATTTAGACCAAATGCTCCTAAAAGCCATCGCCACCGATTCTCTATTTGCAAACAAAACTATAACGCTCAAAGAAACAGATGCTTTATTCCATTTTTCAGGAGGCGATGGTCGGAAACTTTTGAATCTGTTCGAATTATTAGTCACCACGGAAGGAGGTAACTCTCTGGAGGTCACTAATGCATTAGTCACCGAACGTTTACAGAAAAATCTAGCACAATACGACAAGGACGGTGAGCAGCATTATGATATCATTTCAGCTTTCATTAAATCGATTCGCGGATCAGATCCAGATGCGGCAGTCTATTGGTTAGCTCGAATGTTAGCGGGTGGAGAATCTTTGGAATTTATCGGTCGTCGACTGTTGATTTTAGCCTCGGAAGATATTGGATTAGCGAATCCAAATGCCCTTTTATTAGCACAATCTTGTTTCGATTCGATTCGGGTGATTGGCAATCCAGAATCCCGGATTATTTTATCTCAAACAGTAATTTATCTTGCTACCTCCCCTAAAAGTAATTCGGCCTACAATGCCATCAACAAAGCCATGGCCTATGTAGAACAAACGGGGGATTTGCCCGTGCCTTTGCATTTACGCAATGCGCCCACCAGAATGATGAAAGATTTGAATTATGGTGCTGATTATAAATATCCGCATGATTTTCCAGGCAATTGGGTGGAACAGAATTACTTTCCAGAGGTGCCTAATCGACCGGTCTTTTATAAACCATCAGAGCAGGACAAAATTAATCGTGGCACTCCATCAAAATAAGCGCCCCATCTTCATAGGTAATTTTCACGATTCCATCTTCTCGGGTTTCATTACTTGAACTCGTTTGTATCCCCAGTTTCAAAACCGGATGGTTTAAATCGTATAATAAACCAGACGACTTCACTTGAATTGCCTCACCATAAGGCAGTAAAGAAATAGGCGATTTAGCTGGATACCATTTCTCGAACGTATAGGGTAATAAATAGGATGTTGAATAATTGTCAAAAAATACAATTTTTAGCGAGCGGCCATAGCGCACCATCGAATGAAAATTATTCAAAGTATGATCCATTCGCCTACCGGAAGCCCAAACGACATTTACTGCAGGATATCCTTCGGCAAGCAAGTATTCGAAAGCCTTTTCTAGATCGGTTAAATTTTGATCCGGCGTATGGATTTTTTTCAAGGGATAGTCACTGTATTCATTCTCGAGCGCATGATCAAAATCGCCTAACCAAACATCCACTTTGATCCCTAAAGAAATCACGCGCGCAATGGCACCGTCTAACACCACCACGGTAGGAGACCATTCTAATAATTGTTCCAACATATCCATCGCGCACTCCTCCCCATTCGCTATAATGAGCGCGGGTTCTTGTTTGTCACGAATGATATGGTGTGAGGACATTTTAGGCTTTGAAATCGGACTTTCCGCCGGATTTAGAAATCAATTTGGTCTCTTTAATTACGATACCCTTGGAGACCGATTTACACATATCGTAAATGGTTAATGCGGCTATAGACGCTCCTACTAGGGCCTCCATTTCGACTCCAGTCTTTGCTTCTAGACGACAAATACAGGTGATTACAATTTGATCCGCTAAAACCTCTGTCTCAAATTTACAGGAATCTAAACCAAGTGGATGACAAAGCGGAATCAAATCAGACGTCTTTTTAGCTGCCATCGTACCGGCAATAACCGCGGTTTGCAGAATGCTCCCTTTCTTATTTTGCCAGCCAGCAGCCTCAAAATGTTGCACTATTTCTGCTCCTAAAAAAACGATGGATTGTGCCTTCGCTTCACGGACCGTATCCGTTTTTGCACTAACATCCACCATTCCTGGAGTACCATCCGACTGCAAGTGAGAAAAGTCAATTGACATAGCTGATTTGAAATTTAGAAGACAAAAATACGGGAGAATTAGCAAAAAATAGCGAAATTTAACAAATACGATAAAACCCTACACATGATCAGCCCACTTGAAGCGATTGAACTCCTTAAAAACATCACTATCCCATTCCGAACAGAGAAAATGCCATTGGCTAAGACTTTGGGAATGAATATCGCCGAGAAAATAGTGGCAGATCGTGACTTCCCTCCTTTTGATCGCGTCATGATGGACGGAATCGCCGTAAAGGATATTAGTGCTCCTACCTGGAAAATCGAAGGTATTTTATTTGCTGGAGAACCTGCGAAAGCGATTAAAAAGATGGATGGGGCTTTGGAAATCATGACAGGTGCTACGGCTCCTCGGGGTACAGAAGCGATTATCAAAATCGAAGACCTTAAAATAGAGAAAAAAATTGCTAGCTATATCGGTAAAACTCCGTTAGAAAAAGGACAATTCATTCACTTGCAAGGCGCTGACGCAGAAGCAGGAAGCATTTTAGTAAAGAAAAGAACGAAAATCGGTCCAGTCGAAATTGCTATTGCTGCGACGGTCGGAAAAGCTCATATTGAAGTGGAATCAAAGCCTCACGTTCATATTTTCTCTACTGGGGATGAAATTGTGGGATTACACGAAACTCCCGCTGATCACCAAATTCGCAGTTCAAATGTGATGATGTTGAAGTCAGTTTTATTGTCCAAAGGCTTTAAAGCTAATTCGAGCCATTTAGCGGATTCCGCAGAAAAAATAAAGTCGAGTATCGACAAAGCCCTCGAATCAAATGATATCATTTTATTATCTGGAGGTGTGTCTGCGGGTAAAAAAGATTTCGTTCCGAGTGTTTTAGCGGAAGCTGGATTCGAAACCGTATTTCATAAAATTTCCCAAAAACCAGGAAAACCTTTATTAGTGGCCACGCGTCATGACGGAAAAGTAGTGTTTGCCTTCCCAGGCAATCCCATTTCAACCCTCACTTGTTTCTGGGTCTATTTCCTTCCTTGGGTATCGGGTGAATGGGCTGAATACTCCGTTAAAGAAATTAAATTCTTGCCTAAACCATCGGCAGAATTAGATCAGTGGATTCCGGTTGAAAATGGTGAGGTATTGGCGCACAATGGCTCAAGTGACCTTATTTCTTGGTCGAGAGCGGATGGTTTGGTTTGGCAAAAAGCGGGTGATAAATCAAAGAAATTGCCCTATATTCCACTCAAATAAGCCTGTATGGAACTGAAACTACATACTTTCAATCTGCCACTAAAGCACACATTCACGATTACACATGAATCGAGAGATGTGCAACCCACGTTGATTGTGGAATTAGGTTTGCATGGAAAAAGTGGTTTTGGGGAAGCTACCGAGACCCCCTATTACGGGGTGACGATGGAAAAAATGAAGGCGCAAATTGAGTCGATTATCGATTTGTTGCCACACGATATTTTACCTCATCCGCATGATTTTTGGGCGATGATGTCTAAAACCCTATTAGACGAGCATCCTTTTGCACTTTGTGCGCTGGATGTGGCCTATTGGGACCTGTGGGGAAAGACACATAACAAGCCCTTGTATGAAATTTGGGATTTAGATATCTCCAATAACCCCATCACGGACTACACAATCGGAATCGATAAATTAGAAAAGATGGTGGCCAAAATGCAGGAGACCCCCTTCCCTCTCTATAAAATCAAATTAGGCACGGACGACGATTTAGAAATCGTGGAAGCGCTGCGCCAGGAAACAAATGCCATTTTCCGGGTCGACGCAAACACCGCCTGGACACCCGAACAAACCATTTACTTCGCCCCTGAACTGCAAAAATTAGGAGTCGAGTTCATCGAACAACCCTTGAAAGCGGACAATTGGGACGGAATGAAGCGGGTGTACAAGGAATCCACTTTACCTATTATTGCAGACGAAAGCTGTATTTTAGAATCCGATGTAGAAAAATGTGCCGGATATTTTCACGGTATCAACATCAAACTGATGAAATGCGGTGGACTCACGCCGGCCTTGCGGATGATCAAAAGGGCGAGAACCTTAGGCTTGAAAGTCATGGTGGGCTGTATGACGGAATCGACCATCGGCTGCTCAGCTATTGCGCACCTGTTACCCTTGCTGGATTACGTGGACATGGATGGCTGTTTATTGGTAGATGATACGATATCTAGAGGAATCACGATCGATTTTGGAGTTGTTAAGTATGCTAAATTACCTGGAACCGGAGCTGAATTAATATGAGTTATAGTTTGACAGAACATCACATTCCAGGAAGGGAAATTAGTTTCGAAGGAACGAATTACCTTTGGTTAGGAGGTACAAATTACCTGAATATTGGATCTCACCCGACCTTTCAAGGGGCATTATCAGAAGGAATTAAGCAATTTTCCCAAAACTTCGGCAGCTCACGTCGCAACAACTTACAATTCTCGATTTGGGACGAATTCGAACAGGCCTTAGCCTCTCACTTTAGTGTAGAGTCTGCAGCCTTATGTTCCTCCGGCTTAGCCGCCGCCCAAATCGCCATTCAATACGCGCAGCAGAAAGGTTTAGCCTTAAACCTCGCACCTCAAGCACATCCAGCCTTATGGCGACACCCCTATTTGCCCTTTACGGGAACTTATGCAGAATGGATAGCTAGCCACCAAAAAGGCCAAATTTTAGCCTCTGATGGCATTGGGTCTCCATGGATTACAAGCTTTGACTTTTCTTTTGCTTCGAAAATGGATACATCTAATTTTCTCATCGTGGATGAATCGCATCGAGCGGGAGTCCAAGACATCTCTATTTCCTGTTCTGGTCATTTAGTACAAACCGTTTCCCTTTCAAAGGCATTTGGCATTCCTGCAGGCGTTATTTTAGGTACTTCAGCAGACATCGAGGAAATTAAGAAAGACTCTTTTTGGGTGGGGTCATCCCCTCCCAATCCAGCCTTTTGCTATGCTGGATTACATTCGATGGAAGCCTACAAAGAACAAAGCAGAAAAAGTAAATCCTTAGCCGATCGGTTCGCGGCTAATTTACAAGGTTTTGAAATCGCTGTAACATACGAGGCTGGCTATCCTGCCTTCTGCTCCAAAGCCCTAGGCTTATTCGAGCACCTAAAATCAGCTGGCATCTTAGTGAACCATTTTGCCTATCCAGATATTACCGCACCCCCCGTTTGCCGTGCCATATTACCGACATGCCTCACCCTAGCAGATATTGATAAAATCACAGCAGCCATTTTAAGCTATGCGTAAACTTTTATTTCTTCTGATCAGCATGAGTACATTCGCTCAAAAGCCCTTGAACATCCTGGATCAATTATTGCTTTCTAATCCAGAAAAATTCAAGAAATTAACGGATCATCCGGAAAAATACCGCCTTCAAATCCTCTATACTCAGATTGATAGGGATGCGAAAAACAAGCCTCATTTAACGACCTATTCCTATCGCTCTGATTCAGCAGAATACTTTTACCCAGCTAGTACGGTAAAATTAGCCGCGAGTGTTTTAGCCTTAGAGAAATTGCAAGCCTTAAAAATCGACAAGTCTTCTACCTTTCAAACCTTAAAGAATAGACCGTCACAGTTAGAAATCTTATATGATACTTCATCTTCATCTGGCTTACCTAGCGTGGAACATTACATCAAAAAGATTTTATTAGTTTCAGATAATGAAGCATATAATCGGCTGTATGAATTTTTAGGCCAAAAACCCTTCAACGAAACAATGCTTTCAAAAGGCTTCACAGGAGTCCGTCTCACCCATCGTCTCCAAACACCTTTACCACGCCTTGAAAATCAATATACTAACCCCATAACTTTGCTAAATGCCTCTGGAAAAATCCTTTATTCCCAAAAAGAAGCATATAATAATCAACCCTATAGTTCCTCCTCCCCCATTTTAATAGGAAAAGGTACGATGAACGATGCGGCCGTGGTGGAAGATCATCCTTTAGACTTCAGCTTAAAAAATGCCTACCCCTTAGAGGCACAACATGTATTTTTGCAACGACTAATGCTTCCTGAAGCATTCCCCCTAAAAGATCGTTTCCAAATCAGCCAAGCAGACTATTCATTCCTATACCGTTATATGTCCATGTATCCGACTGAATCGAAGAACCCAGCCTACAAAAATGAATTTGCAACTTATTGCAAATTTCTATATTACGGTTCGGAGAAAAATGCGGCATTAAACTCCAAAATACGTATTTTCAATAAGGTGGGGGATGCCTATGGATTCCTATTAGACAACGCCTATATAGTCGACTTCGAAAAAAAGGTAGAGTTTATCGTAACGGCCGTTTTGCTGTGCAATGAGGACGAAATTTTCAATGACGAGAAATACGATTATGATACGATCGGATTTCCTTTCTACAAAAACCTAGGACAGGTCATGTATGATTACGAGGTAAAACGCCCAAAAAATTATTTACCCAATCTTGAGCACCTTAGATTCGACTACTCCAACTAAGCTTTTCGTTTTGCGTACCAAAGTACCCCCAAGCCAAAAAGAACGGCAGGAATAGAAAGAATTTGCCCCATATTTAGCGACAAACCATTTTCAAATGAACTCTGGTTTTCTTTCAGAAATTCGTAGAAAAAGCGCAGAGTAAAGACGAAAATCATAAAAATACCCGTCAATAAACCCTCTTGTGTCTTTTCTTTTTTCAGATTCCACAGATACAGTAAAATGAAAAACAAAAGCAAGCAAGAAAGCGCCTCATACAACTGAGAGGGGTGACGAGGCACCACAAAAGCAGCTAAACCGGTCGGATTGAACTCATAGTCACGTAAAAACTTAAACCCCCACGGCATATCCGTTGGTTTTCCGATGATTTCCGAATTCATCAAATTGCCAAAACGAATAAAGAACCCCGCTAAGGCCGCGACAATAACTATACGATCGGTGACATATAAATAGGATTGGCCTTTGTTTTTTTTCGTGTATGAATAAAAGGCTGTAAAAAGACCTATGGCTGCACCATGAGAGGCTAAGCCCGAAAATGGAGGGGTAATCATTTGGATAAAAAACCGAACGGGATCAGCTAAAAGTAAGGGAAATTCATAGAAGAAATAATGTCCCATTCTAGCTCCCACTACCGTACCCACCATCGTGTAAAGCAATAACTGATCAGCTTGATCGACAGACCTGCCCTCTTTTTTAAAAATATAGCTCACAACCTGAAAACCTGCTAAAAAGGCAAAAGCAAAACACAACCCGTACCAACGTATGGAAAAACCTAATAAGGTAATAATCGTAGGATCTGTATTCCACTCAATAAATAATAAGTTCATATAGCTCAAGTATTTGAACCAAAATTAAACATTATTTCTTTGAGTTTTTAACAAATACTTGGATAGTCTTTTTAATAAACTTCGCGGGATATAAGCGATGAGGGAAGCCTAAAGATATGGCTTGAAAACTACAGAAAATGAATAAGAAAAAGATTACAATACGTTTTTTCATAGGGTTTGATGAATAGAATGCAAATATACAATCAATTTAGTACTTTGCAATACAAGGTACTATAAATTATCAATTAGCTGATAATTTTGTAGACTAGATGCGCCCGTTCGTCGATTGGTTGCATCCTTTCTTCCATTTTTGAAATCTGTTACATATTATTGTAATGTTAATACCGTTTGATAACCGAATCAAATTCTTTTAATATGAAAACGAAAATATCTCTAATTGCCCTGGTTTCTGTGCTTGCATTTAGTGCGTGTACAGAAAATCAAAATGTAGACCCTCAAAACAAGGAAACTCTTGCGCCGCAAGATGTCCCCGTTTTAGTGACTCAAGCCGTTAATACGGTTTACCCGAAAGCAGCGACTATCGATTATTCCTCCTTGCAAACCAATGCGATCTATGTAGCTAATGTAACTACGGCCACAACGGAAGCGCAGATGGTTTTATCAAACAAAGGAATTATCAAAGAGGAGGCGATTAAAATTGCAAAAACGGACTTACCCGCTGCCGTTTTGACCTACCTCGATTCAAATTTTCCGGCTGCTACTATCGAGCATGCCTCGAAAAAAACGAAAGGCGATAAACTGGGCTACCGCGTGGAGCTTATTTTTAATAAAGAACACTATTCTGTTTTCTTTGATGCAACAGGAGCCTTCATACATCAAATTACTGGTTTGCAAGGTAAGCCTGGCAAGAAAGGTCCAGCTCCAGCCGCTACTGAAATTGCGCTAGCTGACCTACCAGCAGCAGTAAAATCTGCTATTTCAAGTTATACTTTCAAAAGAGCCATTTTAGTTAAAGATCCTGCCGGCGTTGAAATCTACCACATTCGCATTGAAAAAGCAGGTGTACCTTATGATTTAGCCATTGATGCAATTGGTAAAATATTAAAATCGAAAGAGGTGAATACGAAGGCTCCTAACTTCACTAAAATTGAGTTAACAACCTTACCGGCAGGATTGACTGCCTTCTTAAATGCAAACGCGGCGGGATTCATTCTTGACTATGCTGTAACTATTACAAAGGATTCTGTTATTGTAGAATACCATGTGGGAGTTACAATAGGTACTACTAAAAAAGAGTTTCACTTAGATGCTAAATTCCAACCTGTAGCTAACCCACATGCAAAAACGGGACATAATCCTCCCTCTTTAACAATTAAAGAGCTTAAATTAACTGATTTAACTTCAGCCATTACGTCCTATTTAACTACAAACTATCCTGGTTGGGTACTTGTAAAAGGGACGATTGCATTTAGAGATTCAACCATTTTGCACTTCCATGTAGTGATTGAAGTTTCGGCTAAAAAATACCTACTTGAATTCGAAGGAAATGGCGCCTTTAAAAAGGCCATAGCTTTATAAGATTATATTATTTGAGGTTCGAAAAAAGGCTTGCGTTTGCAGGCCTTTTTTATTTAATTAGAGTATGCAAAACATTGAACCATCGTTCCAGTGGGAATCCATTTACAACGCCGCACGAGATAAAAAGTCCCCCTTTTTTGGTAGACATTATTCAGAAACTACTTATGAAAATGATATTTATGGCTATTATATTCATCCACTTTGGGATGATATAGGCTCAGAGACCCTATTTTGCAAGATTCTGTATACTGATTATCAGGCCAAATACACGATTATCGAATTGTTCGGAGAATGGAATGATACCCTTCACAACGATGTGATGCATTTAAAGCGTATCGTCGTAGATCATTTCGTAGATGCGGGTATCAAACATTTTATATTAGTGGGTGAAAATGTCTTGAATTTCCATGGTTCGTGGGAAGATGATTATTATGCCGAATGGTTTGAGGATGTGGAAGATGGCTGGATTGCGGCTATGCATTTTGCACCATTTGTGGAGGAGGAATGGGCCAAATATAAGCTTGATTATTACCTTAATTTTGGCGGAAATTTACAAATTCCAAATTGGAGAACTTTGAAACCGGAAATGATCTTTTTTATGATTGAAAAATTGATGAAAAGACGATTAAATCCGTAAATTCGTCCAAACCTAATTTATAACTATGAAAAAAGTATTCCTTTTGACCTTGCTTTTTGCAGGTCTGTTCAATTTTGCTGTGGAAGCAAAAAAAACTGACAATCGTTATTTCGAAATGCGCATCTACTATTGCCATCCAGGCAGACTAGACGCTTTATTAGAAAGATTCACGAATCATACAACGAAAATTTTTGAAAAGCATGGCATGACAAATGTGGGTTATTGGATACCCACTAATAATACGGAAAATGCCCTTTACTATATTTTAGCCTATCCATCTCAAGCTGCGCGCGATTCCTCTTGGAAGCATTTTAGCAGTGATCCAGAATGGAAGGTCGTATCTAAAAAATCAGAAGAAACAGGGAAAATTGTGGCTAAAGTGAAAAGCATTTTCATGAATGCGACAGATTTTAGCCCTAAAATCAAACCTTCAGGAGGTGCTATCGATCAAACGTTTGAGTTGCGAACCTATACTCAATTGCCAGGCAGAAATCCAGCTATTTTAGCTCGTTTCAGAGATCATACAGTGAAAATTTTCAAGCAACATGGCATGAAGAATATCGCCTATTTCACGACTATTGAGAAAGATCCAGCGGTACAAAGCAAATTAGTTTATTTGATCTCCCATGCTTCGCAAGAGGCAGCAAAGGAGAATTGGGCTGGCTTTAGCAACGATCCTAAATGGAAAAAAGTAGCCGCAGACTCTGAAAAAGACGGTAAAATCTTGGAAAAAATAGAGTCTGTGTTTATGACCCCTACTACCTTCTCAACTATTCGATAATACGATGAAAATAGCCAAAAATGCTCCGCTCCTATTCCTAGGTGGGATGATTAGTCTCGTGAGCTTAGGTATCCCTAAATTGATTCAGACGAAGAAAATAATTTCTGATTCTATTCAATTAAAGGTATCCACGCTTCAAGTACCTGAAGGTTTAGAGGTGAAACCTTTCGCTTCAGAACCGATGTTAATTAATCCCACTAATATTGACGTGGATTCTAAAGGACGCGTTTGGGTGTTAGAAGCATATAATTATCGTCCTGGTATTAATGGGAATCCTACTAACCCACAAGGGGATCGGATTTTGATTTTAGAGGATACTAACGGCGATGGTCTAGCGGATTCTCGTAAAGTGTTTTATCAATCACCTGAAATTAATGCCCCTTTAGGCATTGCCGTTTTAGATTCGATGGTGATTGTATCCCAAAGTCCCTATATCTGGAAAATGTTCGATGATAAACGGGATGGAAAGGCAGATCGCAAGGAAGTTATGTTTTCCGGAATTGGAGGAGATCAGCATGACCATGGGGCGCATGCCTTTACTTTTGGTCCAGATGGAAAACTTTATTTTAATCTAGGAAACGAAGGAAAGCAATTATTAGATGGGAAAGGCAATCCTGTTTTAGATCAAGATGGAGATCCGATAGGTCCTAAAAAATACCGTCAAGGAATGGTTTTCCGCTGTAACCTAGACGGAAGTCAGGTGGAGGTATTAGGACATAATTTCAGAAATAATTACGAGGTGGCTGTAGACTCTTATGGGGGGCTTTGGCAATCAGATAATGATGATGATGGCAACAAAGGGGTACGAATAAATGCCGTTTTCGAGCATGGAAACTACGGTTATGTGGATGAAATGACCGGTGAAGGTTGGAATGTAAATCGAACTAATATCGAAAAAGAGATTCCTTTACGTCACTGGCATTTAAATGATCCAGGGGTGATGCCTAATTTATTGCAAACCGGTGCAGGTTCTCCTACAGGGATGATTATTTATGAAGGGAATTTATTGCCTTCTATCTTCCAAAATCAAATGATTCATACGGATGCGGGCCCTAATGTCGTTCGCTCCTATGCCACGACACCTTGGGGTGCCGGATACGAAGCTCGCATTAATAATCTAATTAGCTCTAGAGATCAATGGTTTAGACCTGCCGATGTCGCTGCTGCACCAGATGGTTCACTATTTGTAGCTGATTGGTACGATCCAGGCGTAGGTGGACACCAAGCTGGCGATCAAGCTAAAGGACGTATTTACCGCATTGCACCCAAAGGTCATGCGTATAAAACAGCTGCCATAGATCTAAGTACCCCTGAATCAGCCTTTAAAGTCTTAGAGAATCCTAATTTAGAAACTCGTTTTCTCGCTTTTCAAGCCTTGAAAAAAATGGGGTCTAGAGCAGACGCTGTGTTAGAAAAAGCCTTCTACACGAACGAAAATCCACGTTTTAGGGCAAGAGCGTTTTGGGTATTAAACCAAGGCCCACGTTCAAATGAATTTATTCAAAAAGCCTACGAGCAAGCTAATCCGAGCCTTAAAATGATGGCAATTCGAGCTGCTAAGCAGAAGCCTTTTGCAGAATGGGCTTCACTAGCTACTAAGGCGGTAAAAGATCAGCATGCGTCAGTCAGAAGAGAATTAGCAATTGCCTTGCGCCATCTTTCCGGTGACGAAGTGAATAAACTATGGGCTACTTTAGCCATGCGCCATAACGGGCAAGATCGCTGGTATTTAGAAGCCTTAGGCATCGGTGCTGATGGTAATTGGGATGAACGATTTGAGGCATATATGGCTTTAAAGCCAGAAAATTCAAAAGGCTATGCCGATATGGTGTGGAGAGCTAGAACCGAAAAGGCCCTCCCCGCATTAATTGAAATGATTGGAAATACGAAATCGTTAGCCTATTTCCGCGCTTTGGATTTTATGCCGGGGGAGAAAAAATCAGAGGCTTTATTTGGCCTAATTAGTGGAAAATTTGCGTCGGATATAACGGTACAGATCGAGGCAGTTCGCCATGTTAAGCCTGACTATATTGCCGTTCACCCAGAAGCTAAACAAGTGCTATCTAGTCTATTAAAGCAAATAAACGGTAAACAATACCTTGAATTAGTAGATTACTATCAATTAAAGGAGGAAAGTTCCCGCATATTAGACATGATTATCTCTGGAAACGAAAGAACAAAATCTGGTCAAGTTTTATACAATTTAGCGGGAGGAGCAGAACTCATTCGGTCGACTTTCTTTGCAGGCAAAGAAGCTGATCAATTAGCCCTTATCGAATCGCTGCGTTACCAAGGAAAGAATGAATCTGCACAATTGTTATTTGAAGCAACAACAGATCCTAAATTTAGTAAATCCGTACAGATGCAAGCTGCCCGCGTGATAGGTAATGCCTATCCGACCGAAGAATTTGTCCTGGATTTACTAGATAAAAAGAAATTCCCCGCTGCCTATGTTCCCTTAGTGGTAGAAAGTCTACAAAAAGCATGGAGAAAATCCATCCGAACAAGAGCAAATAGTTATTTAGACAAACATCAAACTGAAACTAAGAAATCGCATCCAGCGATGGCTGATTTAGTTAAAATGTCAGGGGATGCTGTGAAAGGTAAAATAGCATTCTCTAATTCCTGCGCTATGTGTCACGTTGTGAATAATGAGGGAATTGATTTTGGACCAAAGCTGACCGAAATCGGCACCAAATTATCAAAAGAAGGGATGTATATGTCCGTTCTACATCCCAATGCGGGTATTGGTTTTGGCTATGAGACTTTTGAGGTAAATACTAAATCAGGGGATACGTATCAGGGTATTGTTGTTTCTAAAAACGAAACGGATATCGTATTACGCATTCCTGGAGGAATGGTGAAAAGCTTCAAGACATCCGCCTTAAAAACAGTCAAGCAATTACCTGAATCGCTCATGCCTGAGGGTTTAGCCGATGCTATGAGCGCGACTGAATTAGTTGATCTAATGGAATATTTATTCACTTTAAAGAAAAAATAAGATGAATCGTCGTGACTTTGCCTCCATTTTGGGTGCCAGTTTATTAATTCCTTCCTTTTCGAAAGGGTCTAGCATTGCGCGGGAGAAGCCATTTGAATTAAATTATGCTCCGCATTTTGGCATGTTTAAAAACCACGCAGGGCCGTCTGAATTAGATCAGCTACAGTTTATGTATGATCAAGGATTTACTGCCTTAGAAGACAATGAGCTCATGGGAAGACCGGTTGCGCTACAGGAAAAAATCGGAGAAAAGTTAGCTAAGCTAAATATGAAAATGGGTGTGTTTGTCATCAAATTCGATGGATTTTTTGACAAGCAAACCATGACTACCGGCAAGAAAGAGTGGACCGATTTATTCCTTGATTCTTGCCGAAAAGCGGTAGACACCTCGAAGCGTATAAATGCGAAATGGGCCACCGTGGTTCCTGGTAATTTCACGAGAGATCTGCCCATGGGCATCCAAACAGGCCACGTGATAGATAATTTAAAACGTGCGGCAGAAATCTTAGAGCCTGCTGGACTAACTATGGTTTTAGAACCACTAAGCGATAACTCAGACTTATTTTTACGCTATTCCGACCAAACCTATAGTATATGCAGAGCGGTAGGCTCCCCCTCTTGCAAAATTCTTTTTGACATGTATCATATGCAACGAAATGAAGGAAATCTCATTGCAAACATGGATAAATGCTGGGATGAAATCGCCTATCTTCAAATAGGGGACAATCCAGGCCGTAAAGAACCTACCACGGGAGAAGTAAATTATCAAAATATTTTCAGGCACTTAAAACAAAAAGGATTTACCGGCGTTTTAGGCATGGAACATGGAAATTCTAAACCGGGTAAGGAAGGAGAAATAGCTTTAATTGAAGCTTATCGCAAATCAGACGTCTAATTATTGCCTCTTTTATTTGCTAAAATTAAATTTAATTTAGACATTCGCTTAATTATCTAATTAAGATGGACGCAAAATTCAAAGCAATCAACGATCCTACCCGGAGAGAAATATTGCATTTCTTAGTGAATGGCCCACAAAATGCAGGACAAATTGCCTCTCAGTTTGATATGAGCAAACCTAGCATTTCACATCACTTGGATCTGCTAAAGCAAGCAAATCTAATCCAAGCTGATAAAAAGGGACAATTTATTGTATATAAACTAGACAAAACAGGCTTTGAAGTTATACATGCCTGGTTTCAGTCCTTCTCTAAGTATTTTGAATTCCCTAAACCTAAAATTAGAATCGAAATTTAATCTGTATTAACATGAATTTTCACCTGCCCAGTACTTTTCAATTTATACAATCTTATCTTCCAGCTAATACCAAAGGAATGGGTATTACGACTTTATCAAAGCGTAACCTATTTCAGTCCATCGGTGATTTTTTTGCGGAAAAATCGGGTAATAAAAGAGTATCCTATATAGCTGTGGGAGACGACTTTATTCATCAAATGCATTTTCAAGGGACTGATTTGATCGCTGAAAAAACAATCCAAATAGAGCAATTAGACCATTTTTATGTATCAGAAGGTCAAACTCCGGATGGAATTATACACCACTTATCCTGTGATGCGACCATCATAAAATCTAAAAAGAAAACGGAGGATGTGCACATAAAAATCCTTCCTTGCCTTTTAGGTGAAAATGCGTCCAATATTCAGGTAATCCAAACCATTCAATGGGCACAAGAATCCAAGAAATCAATCATTGATATCTTGAAGACATGGCCAGAACGAATTGAAAAACATAAAGCAAAAATCGCTGCTGAAGAAGCTGCGGCTTTGAAAGCTGCAGAAGAGGAAGCAGCGGCCCTGAAAGCAGCAGAAGAAGAGGCAGCTAAAGCTGCTAAAGAATAATTATTCCTTTATTTTTTGGTCTACATTTAAGTCGAATAATTCTTTCGAGGTTAGCGCCACGAGACTAACGAGTACCATCGTCACCCCTGCACCTATTAAAACGGATGGAACGGTTCCAAAGAACTTAGCAGCAACTCCCGATTCAAAGGCTCCCATCTCGTTCGAAGTACTCACAAAAACACCATTTACGGAAGAAACGCGGCCTCGCATTTCATCAGGAGTATAGAATCGTAGAACTGTTTGGCGAATCACAACGCTGATCGAATCAAAAGCCCCAGTAAAGAAAAGAGCTGTGACTGAGAGCCAAAAATTAGTCGAAAGACCGAATACGAAAGTGGCTATTCCGAATCCGGCAATCGCCAAAATTAAATTTCTCCAAGCATGTTTTAAAGGCGGGAAATAAACTAACGTAACCATCGTTACCACGGCTCCTACAGAAGGCGCAGCCCTTAAAATACCCAAACCCTCCGCTCCTACTTTCAAAATATCCTCCGCAAAAATGGGCAAGATGGCTATAACGCCGCCAAAAAGCACTGAGAACAAATCCAAGGAGATTGAATAGAGGATAATTTTGGTCTTAAAAACGTAGGCAATCCCTTCGCGTAAACTATGCCAAATCGATTCGTGGTGTACTGTCTTTACGGGTACGGGTCGATTTTCTATTTGAAAAATACACACCATGACACCGAGCAATAAGGCAATAACCGTTATCAATGAACCCGATAAACCTGCATAAGCATACAAGAATCCGGCCACACCTGGCCCTAAAATAGAACCTAATTGCCAAAAAGAGCTATTCCACGTTGCGGCATTTGCAAACACTTCTTTAGGCACTAAAAAGGGATTTAATGAGGATGCTGCGGGGCTGAAAAAACCTTTGGAAAGACCTATAATAAAAATAACCGCATAGATCGAATAAATATGAAAATCTGGATCTGCAGATCGAAGCTGCGAACTCGAATATAATAAAAAGATGGAGGCGGCAATGATGAGGGAAAGCGTCACCTGCATGATTTTTTTCTTATCTCGGTTATCGGCAAAATGCCCGCCAAACAAGACCAAAGAAATAAAAGGTACGGCTTCTGCTAAGCCAATCAGACCCAATGCCAAAGGATTATGGGTAATCTTATAAATCTCGTAAGCTAAAACTACTTCTTGAATCAACAAGGCAATGGTAAAAAGCGTGTTCCCTGTCACATACGCTCTAAACTCTGGAAATTGCAATGCTTTATAAGCTTCTTTATGTTGAAAAAATCCCATGCAAAAGATAAAATAGTGGACTCCAAAATGCTTAATCTGCCCAAAGTCGCTTATCCTCAGAAAAAGACAAAGGGGACAAAATGAACGTTAACCCAAATGTAACCAAAAAAGGCTCCGAAAACTACCTCACGAGAGCTATGCTTAATAAATCGCATCTTTTGTTTCAATTGTCTCTAAGGCAGAACCTACCTGAATTGTTCCTAAGGAAATAGGTACAAATTGCTGACCAAAATAGACTTTGTGATTAATCGTCCGAAAAGAGGATAGTGTTTTTAAGGTTTCCAAATCTGATTCGCCTGAGAGTGGATTTACATTTACTAAGGAACATCGGGCACAAGGTTTGGCACCATACAAACGAACCTCTCCCATTTTTATCTCAGCCCAAGTATCTTCCACAAATGGTTCAGTAGAATTTACAATAATATTAGGGCGAAATCGTAGGTGATCAACCGGTTCATTTAAGCGATCTTCCAATGCCTGGTAAGAGGCTGACCCTATGACTAAAAGTGGCAAAGAATCAGCAAATGAGGTGTTTTTAGCCAAAGACGTTTGGTGCTTTGGCTTCATTTCACGAGGATTTTCAGCTGAAATACGCACTAATTTAACATCCTCTTTTAAAGCCTCTGAAAACCACAACGACCAACCATCTAGAACTTCCTGAGCTAATAAGTGATCGTCCCAAATCTCTACGGGAATCCAAGCACCTAAGGTAGGATTCCAAATAAGTTCCTTCTCTAAGCCAGCAACAGAATCCTTCACCATAAATCCATGATCGGATTCAGCTAGGATAAAGCGAGTCAATTCAGGCCGCGTCCGCTGAGTAATAAATTTACCTGCAGCATCTACTAACATAAATCGACGATCGCCACGTAAACCTTCTCGCTCTACGACTGCTTTTTGTAACGAAATTGCCCCTAAGGACTTGATGGGATAGATAAAGAGATGCGAAATCATAGAACAAATGTAAGCTATTCTATGAAAAAAGCCCTATGAGTACTTATAGGCTTTCGCCTTCTTAATATGGCAAGATTTTCCTAAGTTTGTTTTATTGATTGTATTCAACCTATACCTATGAAACATTTTCGCTTAGCCTTATTCGCCATTTTATGTCCTTTAGTTGTAGAAGCGCAACAAGTTTTAACATTAGAGGACGCGATCCAACAAGGAATTTCAAAGCAATATTCGATTCAAATTTCAAGACAAAGAGAACGTATTGCAGCCAATGAAAATACCTTAGGGAATGCCGGATTTTTACCTACTGTTACGGGTACAGCTTCTAAGAATTATACGATTTCGGGACTAGATCAATCATTTTTTGGTGGTTTACGCCCACCATTAGTACAATCGGGTGTTAATTCAAATTCTGGAAATGCTGGTGTCGTGATGGCTTGGACACTTTATGATGGACAAGGAATGTTTATACTGCGTGATCGCTTTAAAGAATTACAAAATTTAGGAGCTAAGCAAACAGAGACAAATATTGAAAACTTAATTGCGCTAATCTCCTCTACCTATTATGATTTAATTCGACAAAATTTGCGGGTAAATAACTTCAAAAAAGGCCTCGAAATTTCAAATGACCGATTAAAACTAGCCAAGGATCGCTACGAGGTAGGACAAGGCTCTAAAGTGGATTATTACTCCGCTCAAGTAGATTATAATGAGGACAAAGCCCTATTAATCGCTCAGGAACAATCCTTCACCAATACTAAAATTGGATTTAATACGATTCTAATTAAAGACTACAAATCTGATTTTCAAATCAACACTAACATCGACTTGCTGCCCAAACTAAAGTTGGGGGAATTGAAAATGAGTGCCTTATCTCAAAACCCAAACCTAATTAGCGCTATTTTATCGAAAAAAATCAGTGATTTAGATACTAAAAGTTTACAGAGCCAACAAAAACCGCAAATCGATTTACTCGCAGGATATGCGATGAATAATGTAGCAAATGGGGCGGGTTTTGGAGTGGAAAAAGGAAGTAGTGATGTATTCAACTATGGTCTGAGAGCAACTATCAATATTTTTGATGGGTATAACCAAAAACGCCGAATTCAAAATGCGAAAATAAACGCAGAAATTGCCGCTATACAAATCGATGACTTGAAAAATGCCTTATTATCGTCTTTAGAAAGAACCTATGTTACCTATGAGAATTCGATGAATTTGATTCAATTAGAAACAGAAAACTACACGATTGCTAAGCAAAATATTGAAATCGCTTTTGATCGTTTCAAAGTAGGGATTGCCACCTCATACGAATTACGTGAGGTGCAACGCAATGCGGTAGCAGCAGAAACCCGTTTAATTGAGGCAAAATTCGCTGCTAAATCAGCAGAAATTGAATTAATTCGATTGAGCGGAAACTTGTTGTAATTCCTCGTTTAATTGTTGTTGATACAACTCATAATACAAGGATTTTGTCTTCATTAGCTCCTTGTGGCTTCCGCTTTCAAAGATTGTGCCATCTGATAAAACAAAGATTCGGTTCGCTAAGCGAGCAGAGGAAACGCGGTGAGAGATAATCAAGGAAGATTTTCCTACTGTTACCTGCTTTAAATTTTCTAAAATCGTATGCTCGGTATGTGTATCTACGGCGGAGAGGCAATCATCTAATACGAGCATTTTGGGATTTTTAACCAAAGCACGAGCGATCGACACACGCTGCTTTTGGCCACCTGAAAGTGTAATTCCTCGTTCCCCTAAAATGGTTTCGAATTGATCAGGAAACTCCATAATATTATCATAAACGTCCGCTTGTTTCGCTGCCACTTCAATCGCTTCTTGTGTTAGTGTATCATTCCCGAAGCGAATATTATCCGAAATACTCGTCGAAAACAAAAATACATCTTGCGGCACAAATCCTACAAAAGAACGAACCCAGGCTATATCCCAATCCTTCAAAGAAATGCCATCCAGTAAAATTTCCCCTGAAATAGGATCATAAAAACGAGCCATTAATAACGCAACGGTAGATTTACCAGAACCTGTTTGGCCTAATAAGGCAACAGACTCTCCACACTCAATCTTGAAACTCAGCTTTTCTAAAATGGGACGATCAGATCCAGGATAGGTAAAACTCACTTCCTTGAACTCCCAGTTTCCAATGATCTCCTGTCGAATTTGTTTTCCAATTGTTAATTCAGATTTGGCATCTAAAAACTCGTTAATCCGCTTCTGAGAAGCAGCTGCTCTTTGTATCTGTGAACTCGTCCAACCTAAAGCAGTCACCGGCCAAGTCAACATAAACACGTACATAATGAACTCCGTAATATTACCCACGGTCATCCGTCCGGCAATCACTTCCCGCGAACCTATGTACACGACTAAAATCGTCGAAAACCCGACCAATAAAGCAATCAAAGGGGTGAAAAGCGAATCCACCTTGACTAAACCGAGAGACTTTGCTCGGTAATCATTCGACGCTGATGCAAATGAATCCAAGGATTTTTTCTCCCTTACAAATGATTTTAATACGCGAATACCCGAAAAAGCCTCTTGAACAAAAGTAGAAATTTGCGATAAAGCACCTTGAATCTCTTCGGATTTTTTTATAATCACCGAATTCACATAATAAATACTAATCGATAAAATGGGCAGGGGCATTAATACATACCACATTAATTTTTGATTCACCTGCCACATAAAATAGATGACCAATATAAAGACAGCAATTAAATTAAGTCCATACATCATACTGGGCCCTACATACATGCGCACTTTACCTACGTCTTCGGAAATTCGAGCCATTAAATCACCCGTATTTTGTTGACGATAAAAGGACAATGGCAAAGTTTGGTAATGTGTATAGATCTCATTTTTTAATTCATACTCAATATGACGGGACATGACAATGAGGGTTTGGCGAACTAAAAACAGGAATACGCCCTTCATGATAGCCATCAAAATAATCAAGCCACCATAGAAAAAAAGGGTAAATCCGAAGATTTCGTAGAAAGCTTTTTGGAGGGTAAATCCTTTGAAGAGAAAATAAATATCGATGGTTTCCGTCACTAAATCGAGCGCGTAACGAACTAATTGTGCTGGAAAAACTCCGAAAAAATTAGAGAATAAAGTGAAGATAATTCCAAGGACTAACAGCCATTTGTACTTCCAAAAATACTGATTGATATGACTTAATGCGCCCATATAAAGATTAATTGAGTACAAAGATAGGACCTTTATCAATTAAAATTCTTAATTTTGAGATTCAAAACAAGACGCTCTTTTTTTTCGGATGGTTAACAGGAGATTACTACGGGTTAAAGCATTTCAACAATTGTATGCTTACTATACCCAAGAACGTGCCCAGTATCAATTAGCTTTTGATGGTTTAGCGACCATTTTTCAGCCTGATTTATCCTTGATGGTCTCGAAAGAGGATCAAATGCCTCGCTTAGAGGGTCTAAGACAACTAGCCGAAATTCAATTAAAAGAGCATTTCCAAGAAATCACTTCGGAAGAAACAATTCCCGTTGAAGCGCAAGATGCCGCTCATTCGGTTTTCCAAACTTACCACGCTAATGTTAAGCAAATCGCGGAAAAGCTGAAAAAGGATATGGTTTTAGAAGTAGAATCCATCAATAAGCAGTACCTGAAAATTCTATTTTATTTACAGCAATTACCATTAATTGCGCTTTGGGATGAAAACAGGCGTCTTTTAGAAAATTCGACGAAGACGTCCTTATTAGCAAAAAACAAAGTGCTTTATATTCTTTCCAAATGGGGTGATTTACAACGTGCCTTTGATAAAAATCGCATTGGTTGGTCGGAAGATGAAGAAAATTTAATCAAGAAATTATTTATCGAGAACATCCTGACGGATGAAACCTTCTTAACTTACCTTCCTAACTCAGGCAAGAAGTTTGAAGATGATTTAGAATTCGTCAAACATGTATTGAAAAATTTCCTTCTAAAACACGAGTCGATGACAGAGTATTTTGAGGAAAAAGATTTAAATTGGTCTTTGAATAAGGATGTAGTAAAAAGCATGGCAAACAAAACCTTTAAAATAGAGGCTTTGGAGGACATGAGTTTACAGCCACTCGCAATCCAATGGGAGGACGATAAATTATTCTTTGAGGAATTGTTTGATTACAGCGTGACTGAAGACAAGCAACTAAGCACGTGGATCGGTGACCAAACTAAAAACTGGGAATCTGATCGCCTAGCAGTTTCAGATTTTATCATCTTAAAAATGGCCTTAGCCGAGATGGTTAAATTCTCAAGTATTCCGGTTAAAGTAAGTATAAATGAATATATCGAACTGGCGAAAAACTATTCGACACCTAAGTCTGGCCAATTTATTAATGGTATTTTAGACGTGGTTTCGAGCCGCTTAGTTCACGAAAAAGTGATTAATAAATCGGGTCGAGGATTAATCGACATAGCTAATAAATAAAAATGAGCAAATCATCTAGATCTTTTTGGGCCTTCGTAGTAGGAGCTGCTGCAGGTGCCATTGTAGGAATTTTATATGCTCCAGATAAAGGAGAAAATACCCGCAACAAATTGTATTACCAATTGAATAAATACCGTGATCAATTAAAGCAATTAATCAACGATATTGTAGATGGTAAAGAGGTAATCGAAACCACAGCGAAATCAGAAGGCAAAAAAGTCGTTCAAGACGCGAAAATCAAAGCAGAGAAATTGCTTGAGGACGTGGAAAGAATGATGACTCAAATTAAGGCCAAATAAGATGCGTTCCACCCTCCTATTTTTCTGTCTAATCGGGATTTTTTCCTGTACGAACCAGCAAAAAGAGGCCAACAATGCAACAGAAAATGCCATACCGGCAGCCTTAAAACCGAGTGCAGAAAAATACCCCATCCTGAAAGTAGATAAACCTTTTGTCTCTTTAGGGCGATTAGTCGAAGGAGATAGTGTTTTTCATACGTTCAATTTTAGAAATACAGGAAATCTGCCTTTGAAAATTATCTCTGTGAATGCATCCTGCGGATGTACTACACCTAAATGGAGTACTGATATTATTCAACCGGGGGAAAAAGGTTTCATCCGAGTGAAATTTGATTCTAAAGGAAAAGAAGGCAAATTGCAAAAAACCATTACCGCCTACTGTAATACGCTGCCCGCGGAGAACAGAATGGCATTTAAAGTAGAAGTCTTACCTAAAAAATAATCTCATGTTATTACTACAAGCACAGAGTCCAGCGTACATACAAATCATCCTTTTTGGAGGTATTTTTGTCGTATTTTATTTCTTCATGATTCGTCCACAACAACAAAAAGCAAAAGAGGCGAAAAAATTCATCGAAGAATTAAAGACAGGCGATAAAGTGGTTACCATCGGGGGGGCACACGGAACTATTGTGACAATCCGCGAAAAAACTATCGTAGTAGAAGTTGATTCAAGCAAAGGAGTTCGTATGGTATTCGAAAAGACAGCGGTCTCTAAAGATGCGTCATCTCGTTTAACAGAAGAATAAAATATGACCATAGGCCTGAAACCTTTCATTGGAATTACAGGCGGAATAGGATCCGGCAAATCAACCATTTGCCGGATTTTTTCATGTCTAGGCATTCCGGTTTTTGAGGCCGATAAAGTGGCTAGAGAAATATGCGAGAAGGATGACGCAGTAAAGGAGGCTATCATCGCTGAATTTGGCCCTAAATCTTATCTTCCAGATGGCAGCTATAATCGCGCTTGGATGAAAGGATTACTTCAAAAATATCCAGGTGATATCGCTCAACTGAATTCCATCATCCATCCAGCAGTTCGTCGCCAGGCGGTAGAATGGATCTCATCTACTCCTTCAGCTCCCTTTTACCTTTACGAATCCGCCTTGATTACTCCGCGCACTAAACCGGAACATATTACGCAGATGATTACGGTGGATTGCCCATTGAGCGAGCGTATTCAACATATTCAAAAAAGAAGTCAAATGAGTTATATGGAAACGATGCAAATGATCGATTTACAGCCGCAACCTAAAAACTACCTTTGGGGGGCCGATTTCGTGATTGCAAATGGTAAAAATGACCGTGTTTGGCCGCAAGTGATGAATATTATGGAGGTATTTGGGAATTAAGGCTATAAAAAGTAAATTTGATTATGGAAAATTTTGTCGTTTCAGCACGTAAATACCGCCCTACCCAATTCGATTCTGTGGTAGGCCAAAGTCACATCACAACTACCCTTAAGAATGCGATTAAGTCAAATCACTTAGCGCAAGCCTTCTTGTTTTGTGGTCCTAGGGGAGTGGGGAAAACAACTTGTGCGCGTATTTTAGCGAAGACCATTAATTGCCAGGAATTAGGAGCAGATGGAGAAGCGTGTGGAAAATGTTCCTCTTGTCATTCCTTCCAAGAAAATACCTCGTTAACCATACATGAATTAGATGCAGCGTCGAATAATTCCGTAGAAGACATTCGTAACCTGATCGATCAAGTTCGTTATCCTCCTCAAAGTGGAAAATACAAGATCTACATCATCGATGAGGTTCATATGCTTTCGGCTTCCGCCTTCAATGCCTTTTTAAAGACCTTAGAAGAGCCACCATCCTACGCGATTTTCATCCTTGCGACCACGGAGAAACATAAGATTTTGCCTACGATTCTATCGCGCTGCCAAATCTTTGATTTCAATCGCATCCAATGGAAAGATATGGCGTCACACCTATCTGCTATAGCTGAAAAAGAAGGTATCACAGCGGAACCCGCTGCCTTAGAGTTGATTTCTATCAAAGCAGACGGAGGGCTAAGAGATGCACTTTCGATGTTTGACCTAAATGTCACCTATTCGACCGACAATTCGCTAAGATATGCGGATGTGCTGGAGAATTTACATATTTTGGACAGTGACTATTACTTCCAACTAACGGATTTCTTCATACATCAAAATCATACAGACGCTCTCGTTCTATTAGACGAAATTATGCGCAAAGGATTCGATGGCCAACAATTTATCGCTGGCCTATCTGAGCACTTCCGTAATTTATTGTTTGCTAAAGATCCGAAGACACTTGCCTTAATGGAATTGAGCGAAGAAAATCGCGGTAAATTCCAAGCGCAAAGCGGATCAACCTCAGCCTCTTTCTTATTATCGGCGATGAATATTTGCTCTCAATGTGAGATTCACTACAAAGCGGCTAAAAATTCCCGTTTGCACGTAGAGCTGACCTTATTAAAAATTACTTATTTGCCGTCGGTCTATCAGCCAGTAGCACAACCTGCGGTGGAGGGTGGCGCCGGAAAAAAGTCTGAGAGTAAACCAATAGCCCCGGCTGCGGTAGCTCCTGCAGTCCCAGAGCCCGTCACTCCTGTTATTGCTGATAATACCATTGCGGTAGCTACAGAAGCCGCAGAGATAGCCTTAAAAACAGATGTTCCTGCCCCTGTACCAGCAACTCCAACGGTGGCTAGCGAAACACCCGTTGCAAGACCAAGCAGTCATGGTTTACGCAGTGCGAAGAAAGTGGCAAGCTCTAATCAAAGTGAAGAGAATAGCGAAGCTAATAACCAAGGAGCAGCTCAGAATGAGCCATTTACCTTCGAGAAACTTAAATTAGTTTGGACTAATATTGCTCAAGGATTTAAAAAGAGCAATTTCATCAACAAGTATGTGATGATGAATCGAGAATTTAGTTTGGTAGATTCTGTCATTCACATGAAGCTGGAAGGGGAAGCGCAAATACAGCAATTCAATGATTCCCTAAAATTGGAATTAATCACGCAATTAAGAGAAAGACTTAATAATGATACAATTGACCTCAGTCTAGATATAATTGATGGCGAGGTTTCTGATAAAAAATTGATTTATACGCAGTCGGATAAATACGATTTCCTTTCCCAAAAACACCCAATTCTAGTGGAAATGAAGCAAAGAATGGGATTAGATCACGAATTTTAACGAATTTGGCCTTGTCCTATACCGATCCATTTTTCGGTGACTAATTTCTCCAAAGCGAAGGGGCCTCGGGCGTGTAATTTTTGGGTAGAAATACCTATTTCAGCACCTAATCCAAATTCCCCCCCATCCGTAAATCGAGTAGACGCATTCCAATAAACGGCCGCAGCGTCCACCGCTGAAAGAAAATACTGAGCCTCAGCATCGTCCGATGTCACAATCGCTTCGGAATGACGAGATGAATAGGATGCAATATGAGTAAGCGCCTCTTGAGAATCGCTAACAACTTTAATAGAACAAGCAAAATCCAAGAATTCCCGTCCAAAATCAGCTTCGCTAGCCTTTTCTAAAAAAGGATACGATAGCTTTTCAAGAATTGTATAGGATAGCTCATCTGCAAAAATCTTTACCAAATAAGCCTTTAAGGGTTCAAGCACCTGAGTCAAGAATTGACTTGCAATCGACTGATGAATGATAATAGTATCTAGAGAATTACAGACTGCAGGTCGAGATACTTTGGCATTCACCACAACCTCTACCGCCATATTTATATCTGCTGAGGACGCCACATAGGTATGGCAAACTCCAGCACCTGTTTCGATCGTAGGAACGAGGGATTCCTTTCGAACTCGCTGAATTAAGGCCTCCGAACCACGGGGAATAATCACATCTATATATTTCACTGCGGTCAAGAGCGTAGTCACCAGTTCCCGATCCGTAGGCATTAAATATACTACATCCGTTGAAATTCCCTGCTGAGTTAATGCCTGATGAATCAAATCCACTAAAATAGTGTTCGTATGCAGCGCATCCGTTCCGCCTCGTAATACGGCCGCATTTCCAGATCGGATACACAAAGCGGCCACATCAATTGTGACATTAGGACGAGATTCGAAAATAACTCCCACCACCCCCAAAGGGACAGTGACTTTAGTCAGTTCTAATCCATTAGGGTGTGTTTTTTTTACTAATGTTTGCCCCGTTGGATTAGGTAATTGCGTTACGGAAATCACACTATCAGCTAGATTTTCAAGTCTCTCCTCCGTTAATTGAAGGCGATCGCGCATCGGATGATCGAAAGGCATAAGATCTAAATCCTTTTGATTCTCTAGAAGAATCGCGGCAGAATTTTCTCGAATTAATGTGGCTAAACTTAAAAGGACCGCATTTCGGGACTCCCCGCTTGCCATCGCTAAAGAGGATGCAGCTGTACGAGTGCGCTGAAATTGATCTAGTATAGTAGACATATTAATTCGAAATATTTAATCTGATTTTTTGGTAGGATCCTTCTCCAGTGGTCCATTGAAGAATATAAGCACTAGAAGGTAAGCTAGATAAATCCAAAGGATAAATTTGCTCTCCTGCTTCAAAATTAAGGCTTTTCGAGGAAATTAACACCCGCCCTTGGTTATCAATAATCTGATAATTCACCGTCGAAGATTTTTCTAAACTAAATTTCCAATAAAATAAGCCTCTGGAGGGATTCGGATATACCATGGCCTGCGTTTCCTCTAATTCATTACCCAGAATAGGGCTGCCGAAAAGAGTCATTTGGGCATCCAACCACGTTAGTCGACCTTGAATCCAGTTTTTCAACCAATTTACTTCATCTGTTAAACTAGAGCCCACATAATAATTAGGCCATATTTTTTTGCCCATCAAAGGGTATTTCTGAAAATTACGTGTTAATGGATCCTTTAAAGATATCTGTGTCGAATCGATCGAGGCATTGATTGCGTTGGTATTCAAAAAAGTAGATCGAACAGCCTTCCAGCGAGTAGCTAAAGCCTTACGAAAACTCGCATCTTGAATCAATTTATTCCACCAAAAAGGCACTTGCCAGTAATCTTTAGAACCCGCATCAGTCTCCATTGCTTTATAGACAAAGCCATCCGTTTTCCAACCATTTAAATAATCTGCATTACCAAAAGCAATATTAAAATCCCATGCCGGCCCCATCTTTATCTTTCCACCTAATGACTCTTTGTCCTTATACAAATAGGTGCTCAATCGATAGCCATCCACATTCCGGGTTACCTCATTCAAAATGAAATAATTAACAAAGGAGGGCATATCCATCATATCCCTAAAACTAGCCTTCGGATCATTCATATCCTCCGTCATCAATTTCTGTTCCCATTTATTGATATAATCCCGAATATAGATCAATTGTTGCTGGGTGATGATGCCGTATTTCGGGTATTCTATTTGAAATTCGCATTTTTGAGTCGCAAGTATACCTGACGTATAATTACTCTTAAAGGTGGTGGACGGGGAACCACTCGTCTTATCAATTTTCAATAGATAGCCACCAGTTACATTATCTCCCGAATTTTCAGTAGGGTATAAATCAGAAATGGGTACACGGTTTTTACCTTGCTTAATTTTCTCCATTAAGACATATACCCCTCTGTATTCATCATTGATAATTAGCTCGATGAATTTCGTCTTACTATTGAGAACACCTAAACGACCAGCGATCATCTGCGCTAGAAAATCACGCATAAAGGAACGATCGTTATAGGAGGCATTTAGCACCCAATCCGATTCCTCCGGCATCTGAACCAAAGACAATTTTTTATCTTTTACCCCAGTGGTATCGGTCCATAATTCAATTCCGTAGGGCTTTTTAACATAGCCTGGAAGAAAATAAAAATCGGCTTGCGAAGTGGATCCACGAAATTCAATGCCCGCCACCGTGGTGATGGTAGGCGAAGCAGATAATTGATTTAATTGCCCTGCGCCTTTATCAAAAATCTCCATGGTCACTGGAATTTTTGGTTCATCCTGAATAACTCGAGTTTTCGTATTTATCCGGATGATGGGGAGGTTTGAAACGCTAAGACTTTGGGAATAAAGTGCCCAAGGCAAAAGTAGAAGAACAAATAGGCTTTTCTTCATCTAAAAATCGTAACCGAGAGTTAGGTAAGTCACTGGGGATTTTACTTCCTTGTTTTCTAGGCCATAGGCGTAATCAAACTTAACAAAGTAACCAAAAACCGTCGCACGAGCTCCGAAACCATATCCTACTAAAAAGGGGTTGCGGTAATCGGTTACAGTAGCTTGGAATGGATTGGTATTGCCCCCATAAATATTCGTATTAAATCCATTCGATTTCGCAAATGGACTAGAGCCTGACCAGGCAGTTCCTACATCTGAAAAACCGACTAATTGAACCGAATTTACTATAGAGGAGGACTCAATAGAAAATAAAGATTTCACCGGTATCCTTAATTCGGCATTAAATAATAAATGACTATTCCCGCTTAATTTATTTAATGCGAACCCGCGCAGTGGAGAAATAAATTGACTCATAAATACATCTCGATTTGCTAAACCACCTAAGCCAAGTGGAGTTTCTTGATTACGAGTTTCTGATTTATTAAACAACCAATTATCCATCCCTCCTAACATAGAAGCCTGTGTTTTCGAGCCCATTTGATGTGAAGCTGAAAAGCGGGTGGCTAAATAAAAAGTGTTCGAAAGCTTCTTATAATAGCGCGCATCTAATCCTAGTCGAACAAAATCGCCGGTATTAACTAGGTCTTTGTGAGCTTCTGCTACTAGGCTGAATTTAACTCCTGTTCGTAGATTTTCGCCCATAGGAACCGTATTATCAAATACATAATTCAATTGGGTGCCAGCATAACCGGAATAATTTTCCTGATTATTTAAAGAATACTGACTAAATAATCGGTTAGTGGAATAGGTGCCAGTGACAGTTAATCTACTTAATAAACTAAATGGATAAGTCGCACTCAAGGCAAAACGATTAAAGCGAATCTTCTGAGCATCCGCTTCCGTATCTTGCCCCAGAATTTTACGATCATACCTAAATGTCCAATCCAGTTTATTGGCTAAATAACTATATTCTCCCCAAATGTCAGAATTACGAAGATTTGCCGTTAAAAATACCCCCGCTTTAAATAGATGATTTTCTAAAAGATCATTTGCTTTCGCCTCATAAGCATATCCAAGTCCTCTTATTGGATCTGACTTAAAAAGTCCTTCCGAAGTATTCATCACAAAGGAATTTTCATAATCCAAAGGACCGATTAATTTTCCTGGCTCTCTTTTTAATCGAATAGTTTGTTGACGTTCTAAACGTGCCCTCCTTGATTTTTTGGCTAGATCAGTCGTTTCGCTAAGCACCGGTTCAATGGAATTCAAAACAACAGGATCCACGATAGTGGGTATCCAACTAGAGTTAGTTAATTCATCGAGGCTTGCCCAGTTGTAGCGCGCAATTTTATCCACAAGTATGGTATTTTCGATACTCGAAATGCCGCTAGGTGAAACCTCGAAATTATCCCAAGCTACAGAGCGCACGGCCATTTGTTGAAAAGTGGTATCAGCTAATTGCAATCGAATAAGTCTATTACCTTGATTTTGGGCTTGTAAAAAATAGGCTATTGAATCAGATCGGAATTGAAAATTAAAAACCCTACCAGAAGTGGAAAACAACCGAGTTGGATTTTCTGGTTCCTCTGGACTCCAAATAAAGGCAGACGTAAAAGGAGCTGCACGTGCAGGCAAAGAATCAATATAACGATCAGTTAAATACAAAATTCGATTATCTGGTAAGAAGTGCGCCTCCGTTTCATCGAAAGCATCTTTTGTCACGGGGTTCAACCGATTTCGTTTTAAATCATAGATTCCCACATCCACTTGACCTTTCTCAATCACTCGAACTAGCATTTTAGTGCCGCTCGCTGACATTTCCATATCCAAATAAGACAGATTGGCTATCTTCTTTTTATCCTCCCCTTTGGCTTTTCCAGATTTATCAATTTGAAAAGTCTTGAACCAGCTATACCCCTGATCTGAATATAACACGGCTAATTGATTTTTAGCACTCCAAGACAACAAAGGACCCTTGCCTGAAGTAATTCGATTGACATCTTTTAAACCCGACTGTAAAATAACCTGGGACTTATTTAGGCCAATGGTATGTAGATTAACACTGAATCGACCTGCTTCGTCCGTCACCCAAACCTCATGTAAGCCATCTGGACTAAGTCGATAGGTACTCATTTTGGTTTGGGATGCCTTAAATTCATCGGTAGAGAAAACTTTTTGAGAATTAACTTCTAACTGTTTCGCATCATTCAAATAATAATCAAACCAATCCTTCAAAAACTTCGAAAATGGTTTGCGAATTGTGCTTGAAATGCTTGATTGCTCACTACGAATGATTCGAGTCAAATTCAAGATATTTCCTACGGCCTGTTTTCCATAGGTGGACGCAATGTAGAACCAGATTGATTGTCCTAATAATTCTGCTTCTTTTCCACGTGCTAAAGGAAGTTTTCGAATTTTATTTTCACTAATGATTTGGTAGGTAAAACGTCTCATATCAGGCGAATCACCGGACGCAATATAGGCAGCCATGCCGAGCACATACCATTCTGATACGTTCAATAACAAGGAGTTTTGTAACACATCTTTTACACTGCCTCCATATAAGAGATCTTGTAAATAGACACGTGCAACTTGCTTGGTTAATTCTTGTTTAAATGCGCCCAAATTATCTTTAAAGGCTATTTCAACTCGAAATTTAGATAAATTCTCTTCCTCTACATCTTTCGCATTAGCTAAAGAAATTCCACTATTGCTTTGTAGCCAAGATTCGTGATTAGGGTAAATAAAGATCTTTACTTTTTGGACTGGAGAATAAGAAATTAACTCCGTCACGCGTACAAAATCAGCTTCTAAAAAGGCCAAAGTTGATTTAGCCATCGGCTCATTTTTCTCTAAATAGTATATTTCAAAATTAGAGCTGGCCACAAATTTCCACTGAAATTTCTGGTATTGAATCCGGTGATTTTCGGGAAGCCATTGAGAGCTTTGAGCTTCCAGCTGCGTGCAAGCAGAGAACCACAAAAGAAGCGCAAGAAGTAGGGAAAGATAAATTCTCATTTGGCCCAAAGACTTTAAAACCAAATTTACAGATTTAAACGGAAAATAAATGATAAAATCGACGAATTGATACTTCAGAATGAACACTTGATCTACCTAGGATTTCGTCCGTCCATTGTTTGGCAAAATAGGGCATTAAAGAAACCCCTTTCGAACCAAATCCATTAAAAATACCCGCCTCCAGAGATGGATGGAATCCCACAAAAGGTCGGCGATCCTGAGTAGCTGGTCGTATACCAGTTTTTTGAACAAGTACCTCGTAAGAATCCACCCCCATAACTTGCAATTTAGCTTGCAAATCAGCTAATGCCTCCGGCGTAGTTTCATTCGAATACTCCTTCCAACTATACGTCGCACCTACCTTAAAATGTTGATTTCCTAGAGGCAAGACAAATCCATTTTTGTTCAAAATATACTCCTGAGAAGGCTGAGAAGATTGTATTTCCATTAATTCCCCCTTCGCAGGCAAGAATGGCAAACAAGACCACAAAGGATTTTGCTGACCATGAAATCCTTCGCAATAGATTCCCTTAGGTTCTGCACATACCCCAATCTTCAATAGGCTTTTTGCCTCGAAATAATCGCGAGAAACGCGTAAAAGCTTAACCACATCTACCCAACCTGCCTTATTTACCCAAACACCCTCGGACTCCCACCTTAAATATTCATGGTGAATTTCGTTTTTTCGCTCGACTAACCAAGTCTTCATTTCTTCATTTGCAAAGGGCCTAAATAAGGGCATTGGATGAAAAAACTGCGTTCCTAAAGTTGCTTCTATTCGGGGATAAAATTCAAATAGATAATTGAATAATTCATCAGCTAACCAGGTTTGCTCCAGCTTGCGACCTGTTACGGGATTAAATATACCCCCAGCGGCTTGTGATGAATTAAAATGAGTTTCAGGAGAATCCCAAATCTCAAACGGAATCTCAGCCTCCAAAAAATGGTGAGCTAAAATCGTACCAGCTAAACCCTGGCCTATAATGATGAAAGGATTAGCGCTTTTCACCTTGCACGCGTCGAACTTGATCTAAAACAAATTCTACTTGTTCATCCATCGAACGATAGGATGTATCTAAATCGATGGCATCTGCCGCACGCTTCAATGGCCCTTCGCTACGATTTGAATCAATTTCATCCCGCTTACGTAAATTTTCTATGATCTCATCTAAAGGTAAGTCCTCCCCTTTTTGCAAAAGCTCTAATTTTCTTCGCTGCGCCCGAATATGCGGTTCTGCAGTCATGAAAATTTTCAATTCTGCCTGAGGGAAAACAACCGTCCCAATATCTCGACCATCCATCACAATCCCTTTCATTTCACCTAATCGTTGTTGTTGAGCTACCATCGCATGCCGTACTTCCGGAATGGCAGCCACTTGACTAACTAAATCAGAAATATACATTTTGCGAATCTCTGCTTCGACATTTTCGCCATTTAAAATGGTATCCGATGCTTGCTTCGAAGGATTAAACTGAAACGTTATTTCCACATGTGCTAGAGCTTCTTTCACTGCTTCAAGATGGGCTAAATCAACCTTTTGACGATGAAAATAGAGTGCCACCGCACGGTACATGGCCCCTGTATCTAAAAAAGCATAATGCAAAGACGCAGCTACGTGACGCGCAGTGGTACTTTTTCCGCATGAAGAGAAGCCATCTAAGGCAATGATAATATCAGACATGAATAAAAATTATACTGGCTTCGGCACATTAATCTCTACTAAATAATTAAAAAACGAGCTCAGTCGATGATGCCAGATTAATACGTGTGTAGTAATCCCGCAATAGTGAATATCAAGCCAATAAAGGCAGACAAACCACCTACGAATCCTAAACCTACGATGGCTAAAACGACTCCCAATGCAATTAAGGTAAAGCCTATTTTTATTTTGGGATGCCAACCACGTGGTTCTACGGGTCTTTTTGTTGTTTTTATCTCAGGCTTCGCAAGGGATTTTACTTCCTTTATGTGTTTTTTAACTTTTACCGTCTCAAGGACCTCCACAGGAGCCATTTGAATGGCCGTGGCTTTGTTATTTTCCTCCCCTGCAAAAGCGGAAGAGAAAATAAAAAATAGTACTATGATTTTTTTCATGATGCTAAGCGACTACTTTCATTTGATGAAAAACGGTCTTTTCAAACTTGGATTTGGCATAATTTAAATCCACCTCGAATTGCTTAATTTCTGATTGTGACGGAATCTCATACATGGCATCTATCATCACAGCTTCCATGATTGAACGCAAACCACGCGCACCTAATTTAAATTGCATGGCTTGTTCTACCATGTAAACGAGTGCATCCTTTTTGAAGGTTAATTTAACACTTTCCATATCGAAAAGCTTCTCATATTGCTTTACGAGCGCATTTTTAGGCTCCGTCAAAATCGATAATAAGGCCTTTTCATCTAATGGATTCAAGTAAGTTACCACCGGAAGGCGACCTAATAATTCTGGAATTAGACCAAAAGACTTCAAATCCTGCGCCGTCACATATTTCATGATCTGATCCTTCTCGAAAGATTCATGAAAAGTATCATCGCCGGAGAAACCAATCGGACGGGAATTTAATCGCTTAGCGATATGGCGACCAATGCCGTCAAAAGCACCACCACAAATAAATAAAATGTTCTCCGTGTTAACGGCGATCATTTTTTGGTCTGGGTGTTTACGACCACCTTGCGGAGGAACGTTCACAATCGAACCTTCTAATAATTTTAAAAGCGCTTGCTGAACACCCTCGCCTGAAACATCACGCGTGATGGATGGATTATCCGACTTTCGGGCAATTTTATCTATTTCATCAATGAAAACAATCCCACATTCTGCCTTCTCCACGTCATAATTAGCCGCTTGCAAAAGACGCGTTAAAATAGTTTCCACATCCTCTCCCACGTAACCTGCTTCGGTTATAACGGTAGCATCAGCGATACAGAAGGGAACTTGTAATTTTTGGGCTAAAGTCCGAGCTAAATAGGTTTTTCCCGTTCCTGTTTCCCCTACCATCAAGATATTTGATTTTTCAATCTTCACATCGTCCATAGCAGGTGCCTGCATCAGACGTTTGTAATGGTTGTAAACCGCCACAGAAAGGTGCTTTTTAGCTTCTTCCTGGCCTATTACATATTCGTCTAAGAATTCTTTCAAATCCTTAGGCTTCACTAATTCAAAGGAATGCTTGGTACCCGCTTTCGCCTTCGCTGCTTCTCCTAACTCCTCTTTCACCACTTCATACCCTTGCTGCAAGCAGTTATTACAAATGTGGCCATCAATTCCAGAAAGCAATAAGCCTACCTCATTTTTAGGACGACCACAGAAAGAACAACTTGTTTTTTTATTACTAGCCACTAGACTTTTCTTGTTAAGATCTCATCAATTAAACCATATTCCTTCGCCTCAGCTGCCTTCATCCAATAATCACGATCTGAATCGCGTTCAATGTCTTCAAACGATTTACCGGAGTGTTTCGATAAAATTTCATATAATTCTTGACGAATTTTAACGATTTCACGCGCCGTAATTTCGATATCGCGGGATTGGCCTTGCGCACCTCCTGAAGGTTGGTGAATCATAACGCGTGCATGCTCTAAAGCAGAACGCTTACCTGCTGCGCCACCTGCTAGCAAAACTGCACCCATAGAGGCTGCTAGAGAAGTACAAACAGTCGCTACCTCAGGACGGATATAATTCATCGTATCATAAATACCCAAACCTGCATAAACAGAACCTCCTGGGCTATTGATGTACATCACGATATCTTTTTTCGCATCCGTTGACTCCATGAATAATAATTGAGCCACGATGATATTTGCCATATAATCATCTACTGGAACACCCATAAAGATGATGCGATCCATGATTAGACGAGAAAATACATCGATCTGAGCAAAACGCATGGGGCGTTCCTCAATGATATATTGCGTCATATCATCAATTTGATGCATCGGACGACTTCCGACGTTATTCATATACTGATCTACCGCAAGACCGTTCAAACCTCTATGGTGAACCGCATATTTGCGAAACTCTTCTGATGACAACTCCTTTGGATACATAGGTCTCAATGTTTAAAAATCAAAATTAAAATATTTCTGCAATTAATAAGCAAAACACAAATATACGAACCTTAGTTCACAGAAAACCCCGCGGTATGCGGGGCTTTCAAAAAATAATGACAATTCTAGGATTAAAGCGCCGCAGCGATCGCCTTAAATTTGTCAACTTCTATTTTCGTTACTTTATGAGGGATATTTTCTACGATTGCAGTAGAAACTTTATCCGCGAAAGCTTGATTATACAAATTCATGAAGTTATCTGATTTCGATTTATCACTCAAATAACCCATCGCAATTTTTTCAATCATTTCTTCGATACCTGGCTCATTAGACGATAAATATCCGCCAAATTGCCCACGCACCATTTCTTTTGCCTTCTCTACCACCTCGGCATATTCTACTTTGACGTCGAATTTCTCAGCGATTTCATTTTTAATCAAGTTCCAACGCATGTCTTTCTTCACATTATCAAAGTCTTGATCAATTTGCTCTGCCGTAAATTTACCTTCGTTGATACGAATCAACCAAGTACGTAAAAATGCTTCTGGTAGAGCGATTTTTACTTGCTCTAAAATTGCCTTTTCTGCATCAATACGTAATAAATAGTCTGCCTCACGCTTGTAGTTCTCTGTGACAATTGTTTCTACTTGCTCGCGGAATGATTTCTCATCTGTCGCTTTTCCAGCACCTAACACTTTGTCATAAAAAGCCACATTCAATTCTGATGGCACTTGACGTGTGATATCTTCCACTACGAAAGAAACCTCGCCAGTTAAATCAGCTACTTCGTCTTCTTTTTTACCTGTTGCTAAGGCTAAAGCTTTCGCATCTACGAACACTTTATCAATCGCAAATTTCAAGGTATCCTCTTTTTTAGCGCCGATGAAAACCTTTTTTGATTTGTCATTGATAGCGTGCATTGGAATAGCCGATTTCTCTACCCAGTCACCTTGTGTGAAAGTTCCGAATACTAAATCACGGTCTTCTACTGAATCTGGATGAGTTTGATCGCCAAATTGCTTCTTCAAGTTTTCGATCGTTTCTTCGATTTCCTTCTTGTCTGCTTTGATTTCGTAGGAGTTGATTGATTTGATTTTGGCCAAATCCACCGTGAAATCTCCGTGAAAACCTAAATCATAATGGAACGTAAATTCTGTATCTTTTTCCCAATCGATCGCATCTGCCTCATCTACTGCTGGCAAAGGCTCCCCTACTAGGTTCAATTTATTCTCCTTAATATAATCAGAAACGGCATGGCCTAACAAGTGATTTATCTCGTCTACTAAAGCAGATTGACCATATAATTTCTTTACTAACGCTACTGGAACCATACCCGGACGAAATCCTTTGATGGATGCTTTTTTGCGATAATCCTTCAATTTAGCCTCTACTTTTTCCGCGTAATCTGCCGGTGAAACTGCAACGGTCAAACGACCTTCTAAATCCCCTGCCTTGTTAAGTGAAATGTTCATTTGTTCTTATTTATAATTAGCTATTAAAATAAAACCCTCAAAACCTTTTTGGTGTTGAGGGCTTGCTATTGGTACGGGTGAAGGGACTCGAACCCCCATGCCTCGCGGCGCCAGATCCTAAGTCTGGTATGTCTACCAATTCCACCACACCCGCGTAATTTGGAGTGCAAAGGTAGTCAGCAATTTTAAAATTTCAAAAGCTTTTAAATATAAATATTGGATTAACTTTGGACAAAATTGTAGTGCTATGAATTTCAATCGCTGGTACGGAACCTTGCTCGCCTTCTTAGGAGGGATCATTCTTTTGTTTATCTACCTGACTGAAACATTTAACTAAAATGCAAGGACTAGATTGGATTGTTTTATTGTGCACGATTGGTGGAATTGTGGCTTATGGAAGCTGGAAAGGGAAGAAAACGAAGCATTCTTTGCAGGGATTTTTATTAGCTGACCGGGAACTTCCTTGGTACCACATTTTACTTTCTGTGATGGCCACTCAGGCCTCTGCGATCACCTTTTTATCAGTTCCGGGTCAGGCTTACCACGATGGAATGCGTTTCGTCCAGTTCTATTTAGGTTTACCGATCGCCATGATTATCCTATCGGTGACCTTTATTCCCCACTATTTTTCGTTGAAAGTGTTTACCGCGTATGAGTTTTTGGAGAATCGTTTTGATGCCAAAACCCGGGTGCTCACTTCCTTGCTGTTTTTAATCCCACGGGCCTTGTCTACTGGGGTCACTATTGCAGCCCCCTCCATAATTCTTTCCACTTTATTGGGATGGGATTTGACGTGGACAAACGCCGTGACCGCTGCGATTGTGACTACTTATTGTATGCTAGGCGGATCAAAAGCTATATCCTATACACAAATGCTACAGATGGCGGTGGTGTTAGTCGGCATGATTTTCGTAGGCTTTTATGCTGTTTCCTCTTTGCCAGATGGGATTGGAGTGAAAGAATCCTTGCAGATTGCGGGCAAGATGGGGAAAGTCAATTTGATTGATTGGAAGTTTGATTTGAATAATCGATACAATATATGGTCTGGAATTATCGGTGGGTTCTTTTTGCAACTCTCTTATTTCGGTACTGACCAAAGCCAGGTAGGCCGTTACCTTTCAGGCGTTTCAGCTTCAGAGATTAAGAAAGGTCTTTTAATGAATGGATTTCTGAAAATCCCCATGCAGTTTTTCATTTTGCTCGTAGGGATTTTGGTATTCACTTTTTACCAGTTTAACGCCCCTCCTACTTTTTTCAATAAAAATACGGAGGCCGTGTTTAGCACTATTCCAGGACATAAAGCCATTGACCAAGAAAAGGGAGCTATTTTTGAGGCGAAGAAATCAGCTATTTTACAGCAGGATTTTGATCGACTTGATGGTTTGAATAAACAAGCTACGAAGAACCAAGAAAAGGCGGTGGAGCTCCTAAAAACGGCCAAACCAAACACCGACGCGCAAGACACTAATTACATTTTCTTACGCTACATCATCGATCATTTACCGATTGGATTCATAGGATTCCTCATCGCGATGATTTTACTTTCCTCCATGGGCTCGATGGCATCGGCATTTGGTTCTTTGACCTCCATCTCCATGGTGGACATCTATCAGCGATTTATAGCACCTGATCGTGGAAATCAGCATTATTGGTGGATATCTAAAATCATCACACTAGGCTGGGGAATTCTCTGTTTAGTGGTAGCTCAGTTTGCCGTCAATATGGGAAGTTTAATTGAAGTCGTCAATATTTTAGGTTCTTGGTTTTATGGTACGATCTTAGGTATCTTCTTGTGTGCCTTTTATTTACCTAGAACGACAGGAAATCAAGTGTTTATCGCAGCATTGATTGCTGAAGCCTTTGTGATTTATGCGTGGAAAATGGACTGGATGGCCTTCCTTTGGCTTAATGTCTTAGGCTGTTTATTAGTGATGGCGATTGCCTTACTTTTGAGTCTTTTTATGGGGCCAAAACAGACATCGAAAACTTCACCGGAATAACCGGTTTCTCATCGAAGGAGCGTTCTTTTTTAATTGAATCCACAACGGCCATGCCTTTAGTGACTTTTCCAAAAACCACATATTTACGATAAAAGCGACTCGCCTGCTCTGTGTCCGTCACAATAAAAAATTCTGTGGGCGAAGATGATTGCAGGGGATTTCCTTCGTCATAACGAGCCATCGCAATCGAACCCCGTACCGGCCTCAATTCATCGTAATATTCTGCTGGAACTAAGAAATTTAAGCGATCAAAGTACTCTCCTCCTCCTTGAATTCCTATTTCATACACATTACGATAGAAATAACGGTCTTCGAAATAACCCATCTTTACCAGTCGAATAAAGTTCACCGAATGTAGAGGTGTTCTAGCATCTAACTCTAGTTCAAAATCACCTAGATGGGTACTTACCTGAATCCGACGCTCCATATTTTGCGCTGATTGCGCCTGTAATTCCTCCTGTACTTTGGCAGGATCAATGCGCCAATTAGGCTTACACGCAAATAACAAGAAGGGAATCAAAAACAGATAACGCATAAAAAAAGGGGGCCTTTCGAGCCCCCTAAATTAATTAAAATTCTAGATTAAGCGTTTGATGTTTTCTTTCCGGAGAAATAAAGAATCGCAAATGCTACAATTAAGATGGCTGGAAATAATAACATATTTGACAAGGTTGCTTGGCCTGCCGCTAAATCAGCTACATCACCCGTTAAGCCATTGCTAACTGCCACCACTTTATTTTTATCAATCCATCCACCAATAATTGGCTGGAACATAGAAGACGAAAACATCCCGATTCCACCCATAATGGAAAGACCCAAAGCACCTGTTTTAGGCATCGCTTCCGCGACATAACCTAACATGTTTGGCCAGAAATAACAAATACCTAAGGCATAGATGAAGGCAGCGAAGTACAAGGTAGTTCCTGACATCGTACTCATCATATATAATCCGGCTAATGCAAATACCGCAGAAGCTAATAAAACACCTACTGTATTAATCTTAGCAATAATGGAACCAGCGAAATAACGACCCACGGCCATCAAACCTGTCACCAAGGCTAATATTAACATCGGACTAGCACCCGCTTTTGCTAAAATCGGCCCTACCCATTGCTGAGGACCAAATTCTGAAATAGCTGTTAACGCCATACAAGCCGCCATAAATAAATACAATGGATTAAGCATAGCCTTAAAACTATCCAAAGTCGAACTAGCATCAGCCTTTGGTTTAGGGAAAGCTTGACCAAAGAACAAGACTGCATAAATGACAGTTGGGATAATAATTACCCAAACTTGTGTTTGCCAAGCCATTCCTGCATCCGTCATGAACTTAGAGATTAAAGAACCTACCACAATTCCACCTGGGAACCACATGTGAAAACGATTCAGCTTACTACTCATCTCGTTACCCGTGTAGGCATCAGCAATCATCGGATTACAAGCTGCTTCTGTGCAACCATTTCCTAATCCAATTAAAAGAGTAGAAATTAATAGGGTATTATAGTCAACTGCATAAATGGTCAATAAAATACCAGCAGCATGTGCTACTAAAGCAATTTGCATAATCAACTTTGGCCCGATGGACGTGTAAAAAACACCCCCCAAGATCATGGAAATAGGAAAGCCTAGAAACCACATTTGATTTATATGACCTAATTGTTCATTCGACAAATTTAATTCTAGTCCTAATTGCGGTAAAATACCTGCACGGATACTAAAAGAGAAGGCAGTCGTAATGAGGGCAAAACAGGACGCCAAAAATAATCGATTGGCATTAACAGTTTGATTCATAATTGTTTGGGGTTTAGATAATAGATTATGATTTGGTTAATCTTTAAAAAATTAAATTCTTCATTAGAAAAATCGTAACAAAAAAACAAAAAGTTTTTGGGATAATGGCATGCAGAGGCAATTATTTTTGATAAAATTTTAAAAAAAGAGCTATTTAGAGGCTATAAAACCAAATTTTGCTCTATTTTTGTGAGATATCTAAATCTATAATACTTATGATTCAAGGAGGTTCTGCTACACAGGCAAAATCACGCCAAAGCAGGAAAATCAGAATGGGAATGATCGGAGGAAGTCAAGAGGCTTTCATCGGTGCAGTTCACCGTCGCGGTTCCCAACTAGACGGAGAAATCGAATTAGTTTGCGGCGCATTTAGTTCCAGCGCGGAGAAATCTAAAGCCACAGGAAACGCTTTATATCTTCCAGAAAACCGTGTTTACGGATCTTATGAGGAGATGATTCTGAAAGAAAAAGAATTGCCTGAAGGCGAAAGAATGGATTTCGTTTCCATCGTTACCCCTAACCACGTGCATTTTCCGGCGGCTAAAATGGCCTTAGAAAATGGATTCCACGTGGTTTGCGATAAGCCGGCTACGTTGAATTTAGCTGAGGCAAAAGTATTGAAGCAAATCATCGATAAATCGGGGTTGATTTTTGCTTTGACCCATAATTATACGGCCTATCCGATGGTCAAAGAGGCGAAACACCTCGTGGACTCCGGACAATTAGGCGAAATTCGCAAAATCATCGTGGAATATCCTCAAGGGTGGTTAATCGACTTAGTAGAAGCAACCGGCCAAAAACAAGCCGCTTGGAGAACCGATCCAGCTCGTTGTGGTGCCGCAGGTGCCATCGGCGACATCGGTACGCACTGCGAGAATTTGATCGAATACATCACGGGATTACATATAAAAGAACTTTGCGCAGATCTAACCATCTTCGTGGAGGGACGCTTATTAGATGATGATGGCAATATTTTAATCCATTATGATAATGGAGCAAAAGGTGTTTTGCATTGCTCTCAAATCTGTAATGGCGAAGAAAATGACTTCAACTTCCGTATCTATGGAAGCAAAGCGGGAATTACGTGGCACCAAATGGAGCCGAATACGATGGTGTTTAGGACGCGCGACGACGGAGCGCGGATTATTCGTACGGCCGTAGGCCAGCTATCTCCTGCCGCTAATGCGCATACGCGTCAGCCTGCTGGACACCCGGAAGGCTACGTAGAGACTTTCGCGAACATTTACCGCAATTTTGCCTTTGCTTTAAGAGCGAGATGGGAAGGAAAAGCACAAGATCCTTTGTACGATTTCCCTGGAATCGACGAAGGAATTATGGGAATGGCCTTCATCGAAAATGTGGTGAGATCAGCCCAAGACAATACAAACAAGTGGACAAAATTTGAACTATAATATAACCATGACTAAAATCAAAGTTGGAATCGTAGGAACCGGATTTATCGGACCCGCTCATATCGAGGCTTTACGCCGTTTACCTAATATTGATGTCGCTGCGCTTTGCGAGGTGACTATCGAACTAGCTGAGGCGAAAGCAAAGCAATTAGGCATCAGCCGTTGGTATACCTTCGAAGACCTATTAAAACAAGACGACATTCAGTGTGTGCATATTTGCACGCCTAACTTCTTACATTATTCACAGTCGAAAGCGGCTTTATTAGCTGGAAAACATGTCGTGTGCGAGAAACCTTTAGCAAAAGACCTACACGAAGCGGAGGAATTAGTCGCGTTAGCTGCTAAAACTGGCTTAGTGAATGCCGTTCACTTCAATCTGCGCTACTATCCTCTCGTACGTCAAATGAAGACGATGCGCGAGAAAGGTGATTTAGGCGAGATTTATTCGATTATCGGTAGTTATTTACAAGACTGGTTATTCTACAATACGGATTATAACTGGCGTTTAGAGCCGGACAAATCGGGGGATTCACGTGCTATCGCAGATATCGGATCTCACCTATTAGATATTATTGAATACATCACTGGTTTGAAAACGGTCGAAGTAATGGCTGATTTTAATACGGTTCACAAAGTGCGTAAGAAGCCTTTGAAGCCCGTAGAGACTTATTCAGGCAAAATGTTGCAACCAGAAGATTATGCAGATGTGCTAATTAACACGGAAGACCACGCGAACGTTTTATTACGTTTTGACAATGGAAACCGTGGTTCTGTAACAGTATCACAGGTTTCAGCAGGTCGTAAGAACCAATTGAAATTAGAGATTTCAGGATCCAAAAAGACATTTGCATTTAACTCGGAGTCCCCGAACGAAATGTGGATCGGTAACCGTGATCAAGCAAACCAAGTTTTGATGCGTGATCCATCTTTAGCTTATCCAGAGGCAACTGCCTTAATGACTTTCCCTGGAGGACATAACGAAGGCTTCTCTGATACTTCGAAGCAATTATTCAAAGAGGTGTATGCAGCTGTAGAAGCTGGTAAGCAACCAGAGAATCCAATGTACCCTACTTTTGCAGATGGATACCGAGAGTTATTAATTTGCGAGCGCATTTTAGATTCAACAAGGTCTCAAAAATGGGTTAAAATCTAAACCTTTAAAAAATATGAAAACGATTCAAGGGCCAGCGATATTTTTGGCACAATTTATGGGCGACGAAGCCCCTTTTAATTCTTTAGACAGCATCACGACTTGGGTAGCCTCTTTAGGTTACAAAGGAGTTCAAATTCCGTCTTGGGATTCCCGCTGCATTGACTTGCAGAAAGCGGCAGAATCTAAGACCTATTGCGATGAAATCGTAGGGATGTTAGCTGCTAAAGGCTTACAAATCACCGAATTATCAACCCACCTTCAAGGTCAATTAGTAGCGGTTAACCCAGCTTACGACCTAGGTTTCGACGCTTTTGCTCCAGATTCCGTAAAAGGGAATCCGAAAGCACGCACTGAATGGGCGATCCAACAATTGAAATATGCTGCCAAAGCATCTCAAAACCTTGGTTTAAATGCCCACGCCACGTTCTCTGGCGCTTTGATGTGGCACACGGTTTATCCTTGGCCACAACGTCCCGCTGGGTTAGTGGAGCAAGGTTTTAAAGAATTAGGTCGCCGTTGGTTACCCATCTTAAATACGTTTGATGATTGTGGCGTGGATTTATGCTACGAGATTCATCCAGGCGAAGATTTGCACGATGGAGTGACGTTCGAAATGTTCTTAGACGAAGTAAAAGGCCACAAGCGCGCGAATATATTATACGATCCATCGCACTTTGTGTTACAGGCTTTGGACTACAAACAATACATCGACTTCTACCACGAGCGCATCAAGATGTTCCACGTAAAAGACGCCGAATTCAATCCAACGGGAAAACAAGGGGTTTACGGTGGCTACCAATCTTGGATTAACCGCGCAGGCCGTTTCCGCTCTTTAGGCGACGGACAAGTAGATTTCAAAAGTATCTTCTCTAAATTAACCCAATACGGATACGACGGATGGGCGGTTTTAGAATGGGAATGCTGTATTAAAGATCCTGTTCAAGGAGCTACGGAAGGAGCACCATTTATCTCGAGCCACATCATCAAGGCAACCGAAAAGGTCTTCGATGATTTCGCTGGAACCGGAGCTGACGAAGAGTTTAATAAGAAGATTTTAGGTCTATAAGTAAAAAGCCCCCGACGTGTCGGGGGCTTTTTTTCTTTATTCTTTCTCCCAGAATATATAAACAAACCAGGCGGCAGACAACAAAACCACATTCTTGATAATGTATTGCCCTGTCAGAGTCAATGAGAAAAAGGATTGCCACGTATCTTCTACCAAAAACAATACCGGTAAAAAAGTAGTAAATAAATGCCCTGTCATCACCCAAAACGCGATTTTAGTCAAACGAGGAGACAACCACAACATTCCAATCGCACACTCCCCTATTCCTAAAATCAACAGAAACGTCTGAATGCCCATGAAGGGCTCTAACGTGATATTAAAAAGCTTAGACACAATTCCTTCTGCCGGAGAAGTGCCCAAAACCTTTAAAAATCCAAACCAAATATACACCACCGCGATCATCGCGCGGTTTAACCAAGCTGCCGTAACAAGGGCTTGGAGGCGTGTTTTGCTAATAGTTACCATCGTGTTTATAGTTAATTAGCCCCCTCTGATTTCGCTCGTTGCACGGCGTAATCACCAATTATCTTTCCGTGTTTTCCACCCATCGTACAATCCACTCGGAAGTGAATCAACCCATAGACGCGAGAATCAGAGGCCTGTTGTGCATTCGCCATAAAGGTATTCGCCCTATCCGGAAAAAAGTCTGCTAATACAGCTGCTGCTGCAAATGAGAAGGTCGAGTGACCTGACGTATAACTAGGAAAATTAGGCAACCCAACAGAGGTCTTCAAATCGAACTGTTGAGGACGAGGACTATAATAAAAATATTTTGTTTCCCAACAAGCCACACCTGCATCCATCAAAGCCGTTCCTACATAAGCTAACATACGCGCCATCCGAACCTCTGAGTATTTTGCGTCTACACCCGCTTCACACGCATAGCGATGCCAGTGTCCTGGTGGCGTATACGAGCCTGGTCCATCTGCCCAGTAATTAGCAATGGCTGCTTGTTCTCTAGTTTGGGTTTTGTTAATGGTCTGCAATTCCGCCAAATCTTTATTAAATGCTTCGGAACCTGGCAAATAAGGAATAGCTGGACGAATCGACTCTAAGGTGGTTCGGTCAAAATTCCACGTTTTTACCGCACCATAGTTTGGCAACATCGGCGGTCGTGCGGGCAATTCTTGACTCGCCCAAACCGTGGTAAATCCGATTGATTTTGCATGTGCAATCAAATCAGGTACGATCGCTTGGTTATTTGAGGCGCTCATACCATCCGTTTTCGCTCTAGCCATTACCTTAGCTGCTACAGCAGCACCTAAATTAGCCCCTGCAATCACGTCCGAATTCACATTTGTTTTAGCCCAAAGCGGTACATTTTTAGCTTCCGCTAGTTTAGCCGCTAAAAAAGGTCCCTCTCCTGGAAACATCGCTAATAAAATCACATAGCTTGCTTGAGCCACCACCGCATCTTCAGATGGATAGGCTGGTAAAGTCGAAACCGGCAACAAAGGTTTAATAGAGGCATCCAAAACAGATGGTGCAGGGCGATTGTATTGGTATTTATACTTCCAGGCGCTGACTAAGGCATCGTATTGCGCTACACTTAGATAAGCTAAAGCTCTAGCTGTATAAGGCGGATTAGCAAAAGGAAATTTAGGATCTGCCAAAGGATCCGCTGCATTAGGCACCGGATAAACACCCGCAGCATTTGCAGCCGGAGGAATGTTATATCGAGCTGCTAATTCTCTAGCAATTTCATTCCAACGCAATACCGCTCCGGCACCCCAATAGAGTACCGCTGCTTTTTGAGAAGCCGTCACTTCGATAGACTTCAACGAATCTACTTCTTTCTTATAAGCAGCATCCGAATTTAAGCCAGGCAATACCACTTCCGTAGAATTGGTTAAAATAAAAGTTTTCCAGTTACCGGCCGCTTCATCGACTTTAGCTGGAGAATAGGGTTCGATAATCGATTCAGAGACCGATTTATCGCAGGATACTAAACCTAGTAGCATCCATAAACTTAACATATATCTCATCTTATTTGATTTTAAAAAGGTATAGTAAACCAATGGAAACGGTCGTACTTTGACCCACATTTTGGCCATCGACTACATAGGCAACGCGCGCATTCACCCCAATGGACTTAGGTTGGTATTTTCCATACATTCCCACAGTAGTCATCGTCATATCATTCGTCAAGAAAGGCATATCATTCCGGCGAATGTCATCACCTTTTGTACACGAAAAATGTTCAGCAAATACTTCTAGTTGATTATCTTTTTTCAGATAGCCCAAACGAAGAGCCGCATCAAAGGCATCCGGAACGGCTACCTGATTAGTTTGGTACAACTTAGAACCCGCTAGATAGGAATCACGATCTGCTTTTACCTGACTTCTCGCTTGATAAGCGATCGAGGAATTTACATATAAATGCTTTGGTAAAGCATAAGAAAGCATTCCACGAACCACCATAGTTTTTGCTCCTAATCCAATCGACATAGGCATAAAATCCGGCACATAATTCGTTACCGGGATGCTGAATCCCACCACACCGTGAGCCGTGATACCATGGTATGCCTTCGTTTTTGTTTTAACAAACACAGAGGCATCCTGCAAACCTTCTTGACCCATTAAATTGCCTTGACTTGCATCTGTCTTTACGTAAGGAACCATCGCAATCACATTAATGTCCCGTGTAATGCCGTAGGCAATCATCGCAATAGCCGATTGAGTCGTTAATCGACCAATATTGGGATTATCCCGTTTTAATCCATTTTCCCAATAAGTAGTCCAAGAACTAGTACCATAGACCAAAGCCCCACAGGCTAGTTTTTTGTTCATATAGATCGCGTCATGAGGCATTTGTGCCTTTAATCCGACGAAACCTAGCAAACAAAATAAAAGAGTACATAACTTTTTCATTTGCTTCATTTTAAAAATAATACACCATCGCCTGGGACAGATTTGTCCTAGGCTAAAAAGGGAATCAAAAAAAAATTAAGCTTGCCGCGGCGGCGAGAAAAAATCAGACGAGAAGTCTTTGGTAGATAAAATAGAATGAATGGGCGCCTCAATCGAAACAGGCCATTCGATAATATAAAATACCCAGCCAGACGACTGAGCACAATATTCTTTTATTAGGGTATTGATTAATTTCGATTTAGCTGGGGTCGAACCCGGCTCATCCGTTAAATGCTCATTCACTTGCTGTGCTAAATCGAAGAAATTTTCGCGGGCATTTCGGTCTTTTACCATGACCGTCACCAAGGTATCATTTTCCACCTTACGCTCCTTCATTTCGTAGAATTCATCGCCTTGACGAACGGAACCCTCTACTTCTTCTGAAGAAACCCAATCCGTTTGGTAAGGTAAATTAATAGGGATTTTAATGACTACCGTTTCTTCCGTCTCTGAATCAATCGCTACCTTATTACCTTCGGATAAATACTGCAATGCAAATCCACCTGCTTGATAAAGCAGAATTCCGAATAGCATTATGGCAAGTATTTTTTTCATTCAAAGGCAAAAATAGGCTATTTTTCGATTACTGTGCCTAATTCCTGGGAAATATTTTTTTGAATTTCTTTCAAACGGATGAATTCGTTGAAGACCTCCCCCATTTCTGAGGCATCTGCTTGCAAGGATTGTAAACGCGAAAGTGTTTCCTGCAAATGCTGATCGTTATACACTTTTCTCAAGCGCAAGACATTTTTATAGGCTAAATCCTCCAACATTTCTTCATCCGTATTCACCCGAATCTCGTGCTTATCCTTCCATTCAGAAGAAATAGAATGCTTATCGGAGGAGATATTGATGGAGAAAGACTGAATTTCTTCGTCGGTATGATGCAGAAAGAAATCAGCTTGAGGAGCTCTTTTGGCAGCAAATTCCATTTTACATAAGTCCAAAATCCGAATAAATAAAGGCGTTTGAAAAACAGTGCCTTCTAATTCATCGATGAGATAATGTACCACTGTTAAACCGGGTGCCTTCTCCGGATTAATTTCTAAGTGTCCGTAATTGATCATCAATCGAACACATTCTAATTCTTGGTAATAGGCTAAATTTTGAACCTCTAAAGGCTGATCCGCTCCCACCGGTTCAATAAGATCCCGTACCTCCGCATATTGCAGCGCTGAGATTTGTTGAGGATCAGAACTGGCGCCCTTTATTTTCTTCAGCTGAATCTTATTCAATTCCGCTAAAAGGACATCTTCGTCCATCCGCATCATGGCCGCGGTCTTTTGAATGAAAAGACTACGCTGAATGGCATCTGGAATTTTAGAAATGGATTGAACCATTTCCTTTATCATTTCTGCTTTTTTGAAAGGATCGTCCCCAGCTTCTTCTTTAAAGAGATTCGCTTGAAAAGAAATCACATCCTTCGCTTCCTTTTTGATATACTCAATGAAGGCCTCTGAACCGATCTTTCTGACGAATGAATCGGGATCATTTCCTTCCGGAAAAACGACTAAGTTAACTTGCAATCCTTCTTCGAGGATTAAATCCATTCCTCTCAAAGCGGCCTTAATACCCGCCGTATCCCCATCATATAGCACTGTCACGTGTTGCGTGAAACGACCAATTAATTTGATCTGCTCGATGGTTAAAGAGGTGCCAGAAGAGGCCACCACATTTTTAATGCCCGCCTGATGTAAGGAAATAACATCCGTATAACCTTCTACCAGGTAACAAACATCTTTTGTGCGAATTTCATTCTTCGCTTGCGCGATGCCATAGAGCGTCGCTGATTTATGGTATACTTCGGTCTCGGGGGAATTAAGGTATTTGGCCTGATTCTTCGCATCATTTCGGAGGATACGCGCGCCAAAAGCAATAATCTTTCCAGAGACATTATGAATCGGAAATATGACACGGTTACGGAAGCGATCGTAGACCTTTCCGTCGTCATTCTTTTGCGTGACTAGTCCCGCTTTTTCGATTATTTCTTGAGTAAAACCCTGTTTTAACGCTGACTTCAGGAATGCATCCCAGGCTTCTGGGCTATAGCCTAAATCAAAGGATTGAAGCGTCGCATCTGAGAATCCACGCTCCTTAAAATAAGGCAAGGCGATTGATTTTCCTTCTTCTGTATCGTATAATTGTTTTTTGAAGAATTCTTTCGCGTATTCGAGGATGATAAGTAAACTTTCTCGTTCGTTTTGACGTACGAGCTGATCATCTGTCATTTCCTCTTCTTGGATGTCAATGCCGTATTTTTTGGCCAAATGACGTAAAGCCTCTCCGTAACCTAGGCCTTCCATATCCATCACGAAACGAACAGAATCGCCGGCCTTACCACAACCAAAACATTTATAAATTCCCTTCGCGGGCGAGATAGAAAAGGACGGAGTTTTCTCTCCGTGAAAAGGACAGCAAGCCCAATAATTCGCCCCTTTTTTCTTAATCGTTACATAATCCCCGATCACGTCTGCTAACGCAGCCGTTTGCTTAATTCGCTCGACGGTTTCGGGATCAATGCGCATATTAAAATAATAAACCGGCTAGAGTTGCAGATAAATAAGAGGCTAAAGTTCCTGCGATCAAGGCCTTAAAGCCTAATTTCGCCAAATCTGAACGACGTGAGGGAGCTAATTCTCCGATACCCCCGATTTGGATCGCAACAGAAGAAAAATTAGCAAAACCACAAAGTGCAAAGCTCGTAATCGCGATCGTCTTAGGATCTAATGTCGCTTTTAAATGCACCATATCTAAATACGCTACAAACTCATTCACGACCATTTTCTTACCCATTAAAGCACCAGCCACCTCGATATCTTGTGCTGGAACGCCCATTGCAAAAGCGAAAACGGAGAATACTTTTCCTAAAATAGTGTTCATCGATAACTCAGGGTAATTAATCAAAGATCCAATGTGGCCTAAACCTAAATTCACTAAAGCAATCAAGGCAATGAAACCAATCAACATGGCAATCACGTTTAAACCTACTTTTAATCCTTCGCTTGCTCCTGCAGCAATCGCATCCACTAAATTAGCATGTGTTTTAGATAATTCTAATTTCACTTCTCCTTGCGTTTCCGACTTCTCGGTTTCAGGGAACATGATTTTGGAAATAACCAAAGCCCCTGGAGCCGCCATTAAACTAGCCGCTAATAAATACGCAGCGGGAACACCTAAGGAAATATAAACGGCCATTACTCCTCCTGCAATACAAGCGAATGAGCCAGTCATCGAAGCCATTAACTCCGAGTTCGTCATATTTTTCAAATAAGGTTTGATCATGATTTGGGCCTCTACTTGACCTACAAACGTGGATGCCACATTCGAAAGCGCTTCTGCCCCACTCACACCCATTAACCTGTGAACACCCTTACCAATAAAGGAAACAACACGTTGTAGTATGCCTAAATGATAAAACATGTTCACTAGAACGGCCACAAAAATGATGGTAGGAACTACTTTAAAGAAGAATATATAATCATTACCTGGACCAAAAGCTTTTATCATCATGTCGCGATTCACTAAGGAACCGAACACAAATTGAGCCCCTTTATCCGCTTGCCCTAAGAGTGTATTGATGGCATCACCTAACCATTGAAATAGGTTTCGGCCTACTTCCGTCTTCAAAATGAACACAGCTAACAACACCTGCATTAAAAGACCTACCCCTACCGTCCGGTAATTGATTGCTTTTCGGTTATTTGACATTAAAAATGCCACGCCCAAAATCAATACGATACCGAGCAATCCAGTAAATCTTTCCATGTGTTGTTTGTTGGTGTAATCAGCCTATTTTTTTTCTAGTTTTGTTTCTAGGCTAACAGTAAATTTATCAAATGCTAATTCGGCAACCAAATCCTCTTCTTTGATTTCAAAAAATTTCGTATGTATATCAAAAGGAATATCACTGTCAATTTTCCAATACGTGCCATCCTCCTGCATCTCATAAGAATTCTTCGTATCTCGTAGATTCCAATCTAAGATGGTGATAGCTAAGTTTTTAGCGCGCGTATTCACTAATTCAAAAAGAGACTCAATACGTCTATCAAAGCTTCGAACCATCACATCCGCACTACCACCATAAATTGTAGGAGCCCCGGCATTATGGAAGTAATAAAGTCGTGTATGCTCTAGATATTCTCCCACAATCGACTTGATAAAGATATTTTCTGATAAGCCCTTCCTTTGTGGACGCAAACAACAAATTCCACGTACAATTAAAAGGACTGGCAAACCCGCTTGCGACGCCTTATAAAGCGCTTCCATCGTCTTTAAATCTTGCAATGAATTAATTTTCCAGCAAATACCCGCTGGCAAACCTTCTTTGTGATTCTTCACCTCATTCTCGATCATTTCAATCAAGCGATTCCGCATATCGCGAGGCGCAGTGATTAAATGCTCATAATGAGTGGGCATCGAATGACCCGTTATTACATTAAAGAACTCGGCTATATCTTGTGTAATACGCGTATCCGTTGTTAAAAGTCCAATATCCGTATATAATTTTGCTGTATCCTCATTATAATTTCCAGAAGATAAATGAGCATAACTCACCACATGATTCCCCTCATTACGAATGACTTGCAATAATTTCGTATGCGTTTTTAATCCTGGAATACCATAAATCACGAAACAACCTGCTTTCTGTAATCTAGTCGCCTCCTTTATATTATTTTCCTCATCAAAACGGGCCTTCACTTCAAATAAAACAGAAACGTGCTTCCCTTGTTCAGCCGCGCGTAATAAAGCACTCGAAATACGCGAATTTTTCGAAATTCGATAGAGCGTTATTTTAATTGCTAGCACATTCGGATCATCCGCCGCTTGCTCTAAGAGTTGAATGACCGGCTCAAAATTATTATACGGATGGTGCAATAAGATATCACCCCGCTTAATCGTATCGAAAATATCATCGATTACGACTGATTTTAAGCCTAAGGCTGGAACAACCGCAGGACTTATAGCCTGATGTGATTTGAATTCCGGGTGTTTTAATATTTGCCAAAAAGACGTAAAGTCCAAAATGGAGTTCTTTACAAAAATGTCAGCTTGATCTAGATTCCAACGCTTCAACATTTCAGTCAATAAGAATTCCGAATGAAACTTCTCCACCTCTACCCGCGTCACCCGACCCAAACGACGATCTTTGATCTTCTTCTTTACTTCATCAACAAAATCCGTATCCGAATCCTCATGCTCCACTAAATCAAAATCCCCATTCCGAGTAATGCGGAATAAAGTCGTAGATTCAATTTCCACATTTCGATATAAGAGCTGTAAATGATGGCGAATAATTTCCTCAATCGGGACAAATAACACTTTATCATCCCGCTCAATCACATAGAAACGCTTTAAATTTAAAGGGATTTGGACGAAAGAGATTTTTTGTTCCTTTTCATTCCTCGTCTTCTTCTTATCCGAAAGACCTACCGTCACTACCCCAAAAATCAAGGTCTTCGCCAGCAAACTTGGGAAAGTATGCGTATGATCGAAAACCATCGGGGTTAACATCGGATAAATAGTCCGTTGAAAATAAGACGCCACTTCTTCTTTTTCCTCCGCATCTAAATCATCTAAGCAAGCTAATAGGAGTCCATTCTCAGGGAAAAGAGGTAAAATTTCCTCCATGAAAAGACGGTGCTTCTCCTGTGTAAATTCCTGTGCTTCGTTAATTATCGCTTGCTTAAAGGGAATCTCACGCAAGCCACAATAATCCGTTCTCTCTTTCCCTAAATCGATATAATTTAACAAAGAACCCATTCGGATAGTAAAGAACTCATCTAAATTAGAGGCCGTAATAGCTAAGAATTTTAAGCGATCAAATAAGGATTTCGAACTATCTCTAGCCTGATCTAAAACGCGCTCATCAAACTTTAACCAAGATAAATCGCGGGAGATAAACTTTGCCTTGGCAATAGTTTCATTCGACTTTTGAATTGACTTATCTATCTTCCGATTTTGCTCTCTAGGAGCCATCAAATTAATCTTCCAATTCGTAGGCGTAAGTAAAGACAAAAGATTCCCAGTAAGGGAATCTTTTGTCTCTTCGTGTTTCAGTATTTTATCTAATTCACTCATAGGTTATTCAGTAGGGACTTGATTTTTAATTGCTTGGTAATCAGAACCTAATCGCCCCATTTCGGTAGCCAAAAACTTCTGAAGTTCTAAATTAAACAAGCGTTTCTCCTCTTCTGTTAAGGAATTGTAAAAGTCCTTCAACTCTTGATTGATCTTTTGCTTTTCTTCTACGGTTTCCGCATGAATGCCACGCAAATGATAGGATTTAAAATCAAAACTCATTCTAAACGTCTACCTTAGCGTATTTAGCATTCTTTTCAATAAAGTCACGACGTGGCGCCACTTCATCACCCATCAGCATAGAGAACAATAAATCTGCATCAATGGCGGATTCAACAGTCACTTGCTTCAACGTACGGGATTCAGGATTCATGGTTGTCTCCCATAATTGCTCCGCATTCATCTCTCCAAGACCCTTATAACGTTGAACACCCACATTATCTTCTTTACCTCCACCAGCTAATTCCTGAATAGCTTGTGCTCGTTGATCTTCTGTCCAAACATAACGCACTTGCTGCCCCTTCTTCACTTGGTAAAGCGGTGGCTGTGCGATATAAATACATCCACGATCCACTAATTCACGCATGTAACGGAAGAAGAACGTTAAAATCAACGTACGAATGTGGCTACCATCAATATCCGCATCGGTCATGATGATCACCTTGTGGTAACGTAATTTATCCATATTTAACGCACGCTCATCTCCATCTTTTCCGAAGGAAACACCTAACGCCGTAATCATATTCTTAATCTCTTCGTTCTCGTAGATACGGTACTCTTGTGCTTTCTCTACGTTCAGAATCTTTCCACGTAAGGGAAGAATCGCTTGGAATGCACGGTTACGACCTTGTTTCGCCGTACCACCCGCTGAATCTCCCTCGACAAGGTAAATCTCACAGGTTTCTGGATCAGAATCCGAGCAATCGGCTAATTTACCTGGCAACGAGTTAGAACCTAAAACTGTTTTACGCTGTACCATTTCACGTGCCTTACGAGCAGCATGACGCGCTTGCGCAGCTAATATAACTTTAGCCACGATTTGACGAGCCTCTCTAGGATGCTCTTCTAACCAAGACTCTAGCATATCTGACATAGCAGAAGAAACCGCACCAGATACCTCGCCATTACCTAGCTTGGTCTTTGTTTGGCCCTCAAACTGAGGCTCAGCCACTTTCACTGAAATAACCGCCGTCAAACCTTCCCGGAAGTCATCCCCTGCGATGTCAATTTTTAATTTTTCTAAAGCACCTGACTTATCTGCATAATTTTTCAACGTACGAGTCAATGCTCCACGGAAACCCGCTACGTGCGTTCCTCCTTCGATCGTATTAATGTTATTCACATAAGAAACCACATTCTCCGAGTAAGATGTGTTATACATCATCGCCACTTGAACAGGTACGCCATTCTTATCGCCTTCCATGTAGATAGGCTCAGAGAGTAATGGCTCACGTGTCGAATCTAGATACAAAACGAATTCACGAAGACCACCTTCAGAAAAGAATTCATCTGATTTAGCTACGCCCTCTTCATCTAATTCACGCAAATCCGTTAATTCAATACGGATACCTGCATTTAAGAACGATAATTCACGTAAACGACCTGCAACGGTTTCATATTTATATTCAGTTACGGTAAAAATCGATTCATCCGGCTTAAATAATACCGACGTACCCGTACGATCCGTAACACCTACTTCTTTCACCGGGTATTGAGGAACTCCAATTTTATATTCTTGCTGGTAAATTTTACCATCTCTACTGTAAACAGTTACTTTTAAATCAGTCGACAAGGCATTCACACAGGAAACCCCCACACCGTGTAAACCTCCTGAAACCTTGTACGTGTCTTTATCAAATTTTCCACCGGCGTGTAGAACGGTCATTACTACTTCTAGTGCAGAACGTTGTTCTTTCGTATGCATGCCTGTCGGAATACCACGACCATTATCTTCTACTAAAATGGAATTATCCGTATTAATGGTCACCTTAATGGTGTCGCAATGGCCTGCTAAGGCCTCATCAATCGAGTTATCGACAACCTCCCAAATCAAGTGATGTAGACCCTTAAAGCCGGTATCACCGATGTACATGGAAGGACGTTTACGAACTGCCTCTAATCCCTCTAAAACTTGAATATTATCTGCACCGTAATTTGCCCGATCTTCAGCTGATGAATCTTTTGCTTCTGACATAATATTATTTAACTGGGTTAAACGGAGGGATAAAAACCTCCGCATTTGTTGTTGAATTTAATCCTTAAAAATAGTAATTTTAACTGAATAATCCTAGTGTTTGAAGTGACGAATTCCTGTCATTACCATCGCTAAATCATTTGCATCGCAGTAATTTATTGAATCTTGATCTTTGATGGATCCGCCTGGCTGTGTAACAGCCACAATACCTGCATTTCCAGCGATTTCTACGCAATCAGGGAATGGAAAAAATGCATCTGATGCCATTACTGCACCAGTTAAATCGAAGCCAAACTCCTTCGCTTTGTCGATCGCTTGTTTTAAGGCATCTACGCGAGAGGTTTGGCCCACTCCTGAAGCCAATAACTGACCGTCATTCGCTAAAATGATTGTATTCGACTTTGTATGCTTACAGATCTTTAATGCGAAGGCCAAAGCCCGCTTCTGTTCGTCTGTCGGAATGCGTTTCGTCACTGTTTTGAAATCTTCTACACCCTCCATCACTAAATCCTTATCCTGCTCTAAAACACCGTTCAACAGGGTTTTGAACATCACTTTAGGGGAAGCTACTTGGTTACGTTTTAATAATATACGATTTTTCTTCGTCTGCAAGATTTCCATAGCCTCCGCTGTAAAGTCTGGCGCGATCAAAATTTCACAGAATAACGGATTAATCGATTCTGCCGCTGCTTTATCCACCGTATTATTCGTCGCTAAAACACCACCAAAAGCAGAGATAGGGTCACAAGAAAGTGCCTTATCGTAGGCTTCCTTTACGGTAGAACCAGTCGCCACACCACAAGCATTCATGTGCTTGATGATCACGAAAGCTGTTTCCTTAAACTCATCTAATAAAGAAAGACACGCATCTACGTCTACTAAATTATTATAAGACAATTCCTTGCCGTGTAATTTATCGAAAAGTGATTCTAAATCTCCGTAGAAAGTACCTTGCTGATGCGGATTTTCTCCGTAGCGCAAGCTATGTGCTGGCAAGGTCGTGTAATTAGCTAAATCCGCTGATTGACCAGCGAAATAACGTTGAATAGCTCCATCATAGTGAGAAGAAACTGCGAACGCTTTACCCGCAAAGCTTCTACGCTCTTCCAAGGATGTCGAAGCAGAACCATGTGCTGCAAAAATAGCTGACACCTCCGCATATTGATCACGTGACGAAACAATTAAAACATCGTTAAAATTCTTCGCACCACCACGGATTAGAGAAATACCACCAATGTCAATTTTCTCGATAATATCCTCATCTGAAGCCCCAGAAGCTACTGTTTCTTCAAATGGATACAAATCCACCATCACTAAATCTAAGGCTGGAATGTCGTATTGTTTGGCCACTGCAACATCTTCAGTAAGATCCCGACGGTGCAAAATTCCACCAAAAACTTTCGGATGTAGGGTCTTCACGCGACCGCCAAAAATGGACGGATAACCCGTTAAATCTTCGACTGCAATCACGGGAATACCTAATTCTTCGATGAAAGACTGTGTCCCTCCCGTAGAATAAAGTGTCACTCCGTTCTTATGAAGCTCTTGAATAATGGGCGCTAAACCGTCCTTGTAATAAACCGAAATTAAGGCTGATTGAATTTTCTTTACTGACATGGGGCTTGATAAAATTGAAGCCACAAAGGTACGAAATTCAGCCCAAAATTCGTCTATTTTTTAGCCATTTTTTGGTAGCGCAATAAGCCTTCTAAATAATAGTAATCCGCATAGATTAGCGGTACGTCTATCTCCGAATTCAACGATTTCGCTCCCACACAGTGCTTGATCAAGAAGTGATTATTTTCGCCCAAAGCCGCCCGGTAAGCCGGCGAAGAAAGGGATTCTAACATCTTCACCGCATCTGCATAGTAACGCTTGCCTTTTTCCCCAGAATACGTACTCAATTCTAATAAGGCTGACGCTGCAATCGCAGCCGCTGAAGCATCACGCTCTTCTGTAGGAATGTTAGGCGCATAAAAATCCCAATAAGGAACCTTATCAGCCGGCATATTCGGGTGATTTAGATAGAAATCAGAGATTTTTTGCGCGAAATCCAAGTATTTCAGATCCTTCGTGTTCCGGTACATTTCCACATAACCGTACATCGCCCAGGCATGCCCACGTGTCCAGGTCGATTCATCTTGGTAGCCTTGGTGTTGTTTTTTGGCCAAAACCTTACCATCCACATCATAGCAAATCACATGATAACTCGAAAAATCCGGTCTAAAATGATGCTTCATCGTATTATCCGCGTGAATAATAGCAATCTCTTTAAAACGTGGGTCACCCGTCTCGCGTGACGCCCAGAACAATAATTCCAAGTTCATCATATTATCAATGATTACCGGATATTTATAACCACCTTTAAAACCATTCCAAGACTTAATCAAACCAATCTTAGGGTCAAAACGCGTCGCTAAAGACTTAGCCGACTGAATCAATACCTTCTTATACGCTGGATCTTTGGTCAAGCGCAACCCATTCCCGAAAGAATCGTACATCATAAATCCTAAATCGTGTGTCCCTGTGTTATACTGCTCTTTCTTCACAGCCGCCGTCCATAATCTAGCAGCAGACTCCCACTTCGGATCTTTTGTCTTTTCAAATATATACCAAAGTCCACCCGGGAAAAATCCCGAACACCACCAATGGGACGGCTTATTGCTATACGATCCATCTTGTTTTGCGGAGTGAATGGTCGTACTTGTATCTGGTCGAGCAGCAAGCATCAATTGATACTGCTGGCCAGCTAAGGCAATTTGTTTATCTACGTCGGTTTTCTGTGCGAAAAGGGAGGTGGAGATTAAAGCGATTAATAGAGTTAGTTTTTTCATAGGTTTATTATTTAAAAAGCATAAAGAATAGAGCACTCTTTTAAAGAATAGAGCATAAAGCACAAAGAATAAAGTTGGCATCTCCTACGGAGATATTTTCATGAAGTATTTTCCCATAATTCATCCGCGCAGCGGATTCAAACTTTATGCTTTATGCTCTATGCTTTATTATTTAATTACCTGCCCATCCAACCGCCATCAACGGTTAAAATGGTTCCATGTACATAATTAGAAGCGTCAGATGCTAAGAAAACCACTGGACCTTTAAAGTCCTCCGGTTCTCCCCAACGTCCTGCCGGTATTCGTCCTAAAATGGAGCTGCTGCGATCTTTATCTTCGCGCAATGCCGTGGTATTATCAGTAGAAATATAACCTGGAGCAATCGCGTTCACATTCACACCCTTCCCAGCCCATTCGTTCGCTAAAGCCATCGTTAAACGAGCTATTCCTCCTTTGCTTGCTGCATAGCCTGGCACGTTAATTCCTCCTTGGAAACTTAATAAGGAGGCGGTGAAAATGATTTTGCCACTCCCTTGAGCAATCATTGCCGAACCGATTTCACGGCTCAATACAAACTGAGACGAAAGATTCACTTCCAAGACCTCATCCCAAAATTCATCCGAATGTTCCGCCGCTGGATTGCGCTTAATGGTACCCGCATTATTTACTAAAATATTGATGCGGGGATAATCCGCCTTTAATTGCTTGATAAAAGCGTAAAGCGAATCTCGATTCGAAAAGTCTGCTTGGTAGGCTTTGAACTTGCGCCCTAAGCCGGTAACTGCTTTTTCGATGTCAGACCCGGACATTTCCAACGAAGCCGAAACACCAATTATATCTGCACCAGCCTCCGCTAAACCGAGTGCCATCGCCATTCCAATTCCTCGCTTGCATCCCGTAACTAGCGCTATTTTCCCTGTTAAATCAAACGTATTTTTCATATTATTTCAAATTTACGGCGGAATCATTGATTTGGTAATTGTACTGCTTCACTAAATCCAGCATGGCTGCTCCGGCTAATAAAACAGGACCATATCCATGCGCCGCATAAGGTGAGATTGGACGGTGGTAGTAAAATGCCGGGTCCCAGGCTAAGCCTGTTCCCACGCAAGTGCCTTCTACTTGACCTTTTTCGTTTACTTTGGTGTTTACGGCATTCCAGCCTAAAATGGCTGCGGGGCCGAAGATTTTAGGGTCTAACCAGCCTTTATTGATTCCTTTGGCCATCACATAGGTATAAATCGCCGTGCAAGAGGTCTCTAAATAGGAATCGTTTTTATCTAATAACTGATGCCAAAACCCGGTTCCATCCTGCAAGGCCATCAGCCCTTTCAAGTGATTTTTTAATTGCTTTAACATGTCTGGTCGGGCCGGGTGATTCGCCGGCAAATGCTCCAGTAATTCAGCATTCGTTAACAAGGCCCAGCCATTTGCTCGTCCCCAATGGAATTCTGGGTGTTCCGTAGCGTCCACTAAATAACCGTGCATATAAATGTTATGGCTGGGATTGAACATCCGCTTTTGGTAAGCATTAAACTGAAAAACGGCCTCCTTGTACTCCCCTAATTGCAATAAGGCAGGAATTGCCATATAGACATCATCTAACCATAAAGTGTTTTTCAGAGGGCGAATTCGCACCAATGTACCATCGGGTAAACGATGCTCTTCATTTAATATAAAATCGGAGGCACGTTTCGTGATATAAGACATGTCGGTGGTGAAGCCTGCTTTATTTGCTTTAATCACCGCCATCCCCATCGCTCCGATATCATCCAAGGCGCGAGGATGCACTAAACCTCTCAAAACGTGGGATTGGTTCGCTGGTATCTTTATCGCCTCGGGTACGGCAGAATTAATCAAATTCAATCGATTAAAAACATAGTCCTTGTATTTCACATCACCGGTCACCTCCGTTAAAGCTAACATACCGGAATAAGTAACTCCCCATTCATATGAAATAGGTCGAAAATCACCTTGGCTAAAAATGGCATTCGCGTTATATGTTTTCACCTCTGCTCCGGTCGTCTTATCTACAAAACGGTTGGGGGTGGCCACCTCTAAGTAAGAAAATACTCGATCGATCGTTTTTTGGATATTTTCGACTGTGGGCGCGCCATAAGGCGTAGGGTAATCAGGCTGCAAGGCATGCAAAGGCGCTGTGGCATCAGATGCGCTGGTGATGTTTTTTTGACCCAAAACAGACCCAGAAAGCAACAAGAACAAAAATGTATAGCGCATAAAAAAGGGGTTCTCTCTATTAAAGCAGAGAGAACCCCAGAATTACTATAATCGAATGACTATTTTTTCATTTCAATACCCGAAATCTGCAACACAATTTGTTGTTCTGTCGCTTTCGGATTCACTGCCACAAAATACAGATCGTGTGATCCAGAAGTGGCTTGAATGGCTACTTTTTGGGCAGCAGGGCCAGACATTCTTCTTTGACCCGCAGGTGCTGCTGGAGCTGCTGGAGCCGCAGGTGCAGCTGCTGCAGGTGCTGCTACGCCTGTTCCTAGTGGAGCCCCTTTTCCTGGGGTTGCTGCAGCTGTTGGTGGTCCACCAAATCCGCCTTGAGCCACTTCAATAGAAGCAGTTTTACCAATGATGGCCCCCGTAGGAGAATCCAAGTGAATTTCAATTAAACCTCCAGCGGCATTTGCTCTTGCTTGTGCCGAAGCAGCAATCTCAATCGTTGAAATACCTGTTAAATCTAGGTCTTTATAGCCCAAAAAAGGATTTTGGCCTACCATATTCGTCGAACGACCTGGCGTAATTAGTTGCAAAATTCCTTTAGATACATCTGCTTTCTCCACATTTAACGATGGATGACGCAAGAACAACCACTTCTCCGATTGAACCGGAGCAATTTTCTTATTCCCTTTATCTAAATAGGTCGCACGTACAATGAATACCCCTTTCGACGCCGACTGATCAGCTGGTTTCTTTAATCCTAATTCACCTGCTAAAGCAATCGCGTTACTAGCTTTTGCATCGCCTAAACTTACGATATAATTGACCATCGCTTTCGCATCCGCTTTCGAAATGTTCGGGTGGGCAGACATGGCATGCTCTCCCCAAACTCCCATTCCACCTGAAATCACCTTATCAGATAATTTCTCTACCATATCTTGTCCTTTGTACTTCTCAGCTACCTCCTTATAGGAAGGTCCTACTGAACGAAGGGACATTTGGTGACATGATTTACAATCGCTTGCGTTGATTAAACGAAGACCTGCAGAAGCCAGTAAATCGCTATCAGCTTTGCGGTGTGATTGTGCCATCTCGATAGGATCATAACCTGAAGCGATATAATCAACCGTCGTTGCTACGGCCTCCGTCTGAATTCCCATTCCTAAAGATCCGTCTTCCTTATCATCTACCTTCACTTTGTACTTAAGTGGCTGCCCTTCGAAGTAGAATGACTTATTGCCTTCCACCGCGATATCCACTACAGGAGCTTCGTTTCCGACTAATATTTCCAAAGAAGTGGTATTAGACAATCCCTTCGGATCTGATGCTTTCAATATAACTTCATATTTTCCAGCGTCTTTTAAGCTCAAAGTAGGCGAAGCACCTGTTAGATTCTTCACGAATACCCCCGTTTTCTTCACTGTCCAAGTATAGCTTAATTTATCACCGTCGTAATCTTTAGTACCCTCCGCCGAAAGCGTCGTAGTAAATGGAGCGGCACCCGCCTTTTTAGCTGCCGATGCTTCTACATAAGGCTTACGGTTACCACCTTGGTATTCAATCTTAACCAAACGGGCATTTTCATTGCCACGGAACCAAGCTGATCCATATTCTAAAACATATAAATCTCCTTCAGGACTGAAGTCCATATCGATCGCAGAACCAAAAGTCGTCGAAGGCATAAAGCGCTCCATCGATTTGTAATCCCCTTTTTCATCCATAGTCACGGCCATAATCCAGCCACGCATAAACTCAACGATTAACCATTTGCCTTCATAATAAGAAGGAAATGCCCGTTTCGCAGCAGCAAAATCTGACTTTCTAAAGACCGGACCACCCGTCGCCGAACGACCAGATGAACCTACTAATGGAAACTCCTCTGAAGTTCCATATGGATACCAAATCATCGCCTTCGTCGCCGCAGGCAATTCACGTAAACCTGTATTGTTAGGCGATTCGTTAATAGGTGCAGCTGGATTGAACTTAGGTCCAATAGCCATTGTCTCAAAATTCACATCAGTATAGGCTTGGTTATTTCCAATGAAATAAGGCCAACCATAGTAGCCTGGACCTTTGGCCTGATTAAATTCATCATAACCACGAGGACCTTTTTCTGAATCCACCGATGCATCCGGACCTACTTCGCCCCAATACAAGAAACCTGTTTTAGAATCAATGCTAGGTCTCCAAGGATTACGGTGACCCATGGTATAAATCTCAGGCTTAGTCTTAGGCGTGCCTGGAGAAAATAAATTTCCTTTAGGAATCGAATACGTTCCATTCACTTCTGGGTGAATGCGTAAAATCTTTCCACGTAAATCATTCGTATTCGACGCACCGCGTTGATCATCCCAATAGGCTTGACCCGGACGCTCATCGATAGGCGCATAACCGTCTGAATTACTGTTACTTGTATTATTTCCTACCGTTAAGAATAGGTTTCCTGATTTATCAAAAACCATGCCACCACCGGTATGACAACATTCCTCCCGCTGGGTAGGAACCTCTAAAAGCACTTTTTGCTGCTCTACTAATAACTCATCACCACGCAATTCCATACGAGCTAAAATATGTTTAGTCTCGGTCGGATGCGCATAATAAAGATATAACCAGTGATTTTTGCTGAAGTTAGGGTCCAAAACAATGCCCATCAATCCCTCCTCTGCCACACGTTCTTGGCCTAGGCGGTTCTTGTATTTCGTGTTCACATTTAAATGAGCGATTACCTTCGTTTCTTTGGTCTTCGTATTATAGGACTTCACATCCCCTTTTCTTTCAACGAAAAGAATACGTCCATCCGGCAAAAAGGTGAACTCCAAGGGCTCATCTAATTTGTCCACTAGGACCGATTTAACAAAACGATTTTCATCTGGGGCCTGCGCAAGCGACTGCAGCACAGGAAAAGCCACTAAAAGGGCGAGGGTAATTTTCTTAATCATAGGTCTAATTTAGTATTATGCAAAAATGATACAATAATTGGTTTTTTAAAAATCTGTAGGCAAAATTGAGACGAAATGCCGGTTTTTAGAGCACAAAGAATAAAGTCCGAAGGGAATTAGTCCGAAGGAATCAATCAGAATTCATCCCCACAGGGGATTCCTACTTTATTCTTTATGCTTTATTCTTTATTAATATATTTACAAGATGAAAACAATACTCACTCTCCTACTACTTGTTCCCTCCCTCCTATTTGCTCAAACAAATAAAGACGAATCCGATATCAAATCTGTCCTGAATACTCAGATTATATTTTGGAATAAAGGCGATGTTAAAGGCTTTATGGAATATTACGAAAAATCGCCTAACCTAAAATTTGTTGGGAAATCAGGCGTCGTATCGGGCTGGGAGGCTACTTTGCAACGCTATTTGAAATCCTATCCCAATCGCGAGACGATGGGTACCTTGGATTTTGACATTCAAGAAGTAGATGTTACCGAGGGAAAAACGGCTTATGTGTTAGGCCGCTGGCATTTAACCAGACCTACCGTAGGAGATGCTGGTGGATACTTTACTTTGTTGATGAAGAAGATTGATGGGAAGTGGCTGATTACTAGAGATCACACCTCGTAGTAGAGTATAGATTATAGAGTAGAGAGCAAAGATGGTTTTATTTTATCTTCACTCTCCTAACTCTAATCTCATTTCCTCCGGACTAGCAACTCCCGTCTACTGATTACTGGATACTAGATACTGACTCTTGAAAAGACATAAAACATCTCCCCTGCAATCTGTCTTGATCTTGCATCGTATTGCGAAGCCTCCTCAGGGCTGTCATCAAAAGCTTTTGGATCCTCATAACGCACCGGAATGCGAGCTTCAGCACCTGGAATGAACGGGCAATTTTCGTCTGCATGAGAACAAGTCATTACAGCGGCAAAAATGCCATGCGGATTGATAACGTCATCAACTACTTTAGAGAAAAGGATGATGGGGCGTGCATCCTGTGTGTGCAGTACAAAATAAATCGGGTTGGAATGACCGTGTTTGGAAACAATAAAACCCATTCGATCTAATGAAGCGACTGTGCGTTCGTTACAAGCCGTCACTTCCACTCCACCTGAATAGCATTGGGCGGGAATTTGGAAATAATCAGCGGCGGTTTGGGCCCAGACTTGTGAGAATTGGGAGCGGCGCGAATTGTGCGTACAGATAAAATTCAGGCGAATAGGCTGTTCCTTTTTGCGTTTGTCTTTGATGTAATCGATCAAGACTTGTAGAATTTCTCTGCGCTCAGTTGGGATATCGAGAGAGAGAATTTGGTCCAAATTTTGGTTTAAAATAGCTTTCATCTTAGCAACATCCAGAGCCTGGAGCACAAGCGTTTGCAGCTTGAACCTCGGCTATTTTTAATTTTGGTTTTTCTATGGCGACTGCTTCTGGCGGCATGCAGCAAGCCGATGCATCCTGAGAGGCATAATGTGGGTCATTGAATTCTGCGTCTTCATGGAAATAGTAGACTTCCCACTGAACACCGTCAGGATCCGTTGCCCAGAATTTGTCTTGAACCGCAAAGCAACAAGACGTACCTATTTCTTCTTTAGAAACAATTCCTTGTGTTCTTGCCACTTCTAAACGGGAATTCATTTCTTCCGCTGTCTCTACTTGAAATCCTAGGTGGCCAAAATTCGACTGAACGCGTTCCGAATTTTCAATAAATGAAATAATCAGAGATGGACTATTTAACACGTATTTCGCGTAGCCTGGCTTCACTTTCGTGGCTGGCTGACCGAAAAAAGTGGAGTAAAAATTCACCGATGCCGCTAAATTGCTGACATACAAGGAGACATGCATTCGTGGAAAAGACATATTAACAACAAGTAGATTTTTGTGCAACAAAATAATTTTCAAAAAACTCCCCAAAAAGCTGGCTAAATTCTGCCCATTTTTCTGGGTTAATGCAATAACAAACGGAGACGCCTTCGATGGTTCCTTGAATAAAACCGACTTCTTTTAATTCTCTTAAATGCTGAGAAACGGTGGCTTGGGCTAGACCTAGTTCTTGGACTAAATCTCCGTTGATACAGGTATTGGATTTCACCAAATGCTGTAAAATGGCGACGCGTGCAGGATGTCCGAGTACTTTGGCCATCTGCGCAATCGCATTTTGTTCTTCGGTAAAGAGATCTGTTTTGGTAATTCCCATCTTGTCTGTTATTACATTGCAATATTACGATGAATGTAGTAAATAAAAAAGGCCGAAGCCAATTTTATTTTTAATCTCTATAATTCAAAGCCGGCTTTCGATCACCTAAAAGGGCCTTGTATTTAAATTCTGTTCCTTTACGTTTGTTCCATTCAACTTTAGCGGCTTCAATCAAGGCCGGGTTTTTGAATAAATCCAGGGCTGTTGAGGCTAAGGTTTTGGCAGCCACCATCATCCCTTTCTTCCCTATACTCATACCACCTGCTGCTACCGCTTGCCAGCTGTGCGCCGTTGTTCCTGGCACCCAAGTTGCCGTCCCTAAACCAATAGTAGGAACTACCCAACTCACATCCCCCACGTCCGTCGAACCACCACCGCTCGGATCAGGACGACCCGGAACCACGGAAGAAGTGGAGGCTAATTCTGTCTGCAACATACCTGGGGTTTGCTGAATCTGTTTGGCAAAAGCCAATTCCGTTGGATTCAAGGTATATCCTCCTACTGCTTGCAAGTTTGCATTCATCACGGAAGCTAATTTATCATTTGGCAATATTTCATACACACCGCCTATTACTTCTAATTCAAATCGAGTTCCCGTTCCTAAGGCAGCACCTTCGGCAGCTTTTTTCAAGCGATTCCAAACATCCGTCACGATATCGCGTTGCGGTGAACGTACATAATAATAGACCTCTGCGAAATCAGGGACGATATTAGGAGCCTTACCCCCATTCGTAATTACGTAGTGAATTCGGGTCGAAGATGGCACGTGTTCGCGCATCATATTCGCCATAAAGTCCATCGCTTCCACCGCATCTAATGCAGAACGCCCTCTTTCAGGAGAGGCGGCGGCGTGAGACGAAAGTCCGTAGAAACGAAATTTACCTGTTTTATTCGCTAAGGATGAACCTGTGGATACGGAGTTTGCATCACTTGGATGCCAGTGCAGCATTACGTCCGCTTCATTAAAAAGACCTTCGCGCACCATATAAACTTTACCTGAACCGCCTTCCTCAGCTGGGCAACCATATAATTTAATGGTTCCTTTTCCGCCGGTTTCCTTTAACCATTCTTTGACCGCAATCGCAGCAGCGGACGAGCCAGTACCAAATAAATGGTGGCCACAGGCGTGTCCTGACGCTCCTCCTAAAGAACGTTTAGTCGGAATCGAATCCTGTGACAAACCTGGTAAGGCATCGTATTCTGCCATAATTCCGATCACCGGTTTTCCTTGACCGTAAGTCGCCACAAAGGATGTTGGTATTCCAGCTACTCCTGATTCGATGGTAAAGCCAGCTTGTTTCAGGGTTTCTTGCAATAAGGCAGAGGATTGTTTTTCCTTGTAACCGACTTCGGCGAAGTTCCAGATTTTCTGGGCGATGGCACTGTAGTGTGATTCTTGTTGTTGAATTCTGGCTAAGACTTTCTTTTTGTCAGCGTCTTGAGCAAAAGCTTGAAGACTAATTAAGGCAAGAATAAGTATTTTTTTCATAGTTGAGGAATGATGAAAGTAAATTTAGAAGGAAGTACGGAGAAATCAAAAACGTCCGAGGTTTGGACTTCTCCATCCACTTGGGCACTTAGTTCGCGACTCGTTTTTATGACGATCTTTTTCTCTTTTGAAAACTCGACGATAGGTAAGTCTACGTGTTTACCAGATTGAATGATGGGCATGTAATAGAGTCTTTTCCAAACAGGGATAGGCTGACAGAAAAGTAGATCGAGCAGGCCGTCTTGCACAGAAGCTTTGGGAAAGAAATGAAAGCCTCCTCCTGCCCGAGAAGAATTGAAAACCATGCATAAAAAGACCTCGCGACCGACCGTTTTTCCGTAGGTTACCGAATAGGTCTTAAACTTCAATAAGTTTGGGATAGTTGCCAAATAATAGCCTAATCCCCCTTTAAAATAGCGAATGGAATCCATCGACTTCAGCACTTCACCTTCGATACCGATGCCGACACCATTCAAGAAAATTTGCCCATTACAAGAACCGGCATCGAAGGCCTCCGCATGTCCCGCTAAAACAGCATCCAGATGTGCGCGCCGTGACAAATTCCCATATAATTTCCAGTAAAAATCATTCCCAGTACCACCTTTAAACAAAGCAATAGGAATCTCGACTGAAGGATATTTATTTACAAAATAATTGAACGTACCATCACCCCCCATCACCCAAACTTGATCAAAATCACCTAGTTCTGAGGGCCACTCTTTCGCAAAAAGCTGAATTTCCCAATCCGTTTTCTCTACTTTTACGACCTCCATCACCCAAGAAAAATAGTTCGCAATCGCAACAGTCCTCTTTAAAGGATTGATTAGAAATGCAATTTTACTACGCATGTATGTAATTTTTCAAGTGTTCAATTGTTTCCAAATGATCCTGAATCGTTGCTTTAATCAAATCATTGCTAGAAATAATCCCAATTAATTCCCCCTTTTCTATGACAGGAAGGTAGCGAATATTGTTTTCTGACATGAGTATCATGCAGACCTCGACCGAACTGCCTAATTCCACGCCTGGTAAATCCGTAGACATAATTTCAGAAACCACTGTATCAGAAGAATTTTTATCAAGTAATATGACCTTTCGAGCATAATCACGTTCAGTCAAAATTCCTCGGTATTTTCCCTGATCCATAACGACCACGGAACCTACATTACTATCTTGCATTAATTGCAAAGCCTCAATAATCTTTGCTTCAGAAGAAATAGAGATGACCACCGCTCCCTTTTTAGTCAAAATGTCATTTACCTTTTTCATAGTCTTTTAAATTAGAATTATATAAATTAATACAAAAATAATTCAATAAGCAACAGATTTAAAGGTGCTGATTAAATTTTAAACACCCTCCTAGATTAGTGAAATATTACGTAATTTTAAATTATGAACTCTAACCTCCCTACCGCCATCATCACTGGAGCCTCTCGTGGCATCGGTCGTGCACTTGCTCTTTTACTTGCTCAAAACAATTTTCAATTAAGCTTAGTCGCTCGTAATAAAGGAGAATTAAAAGATTTAGCAGCTGAAATCACGGAAATCGGACATCGTCCTTTGTATTTTGACGGAGACGTTTCAGATGAAAATTTCGTCACAGACGCGGTAGAAAAAACGATACATACTTTTGGACATATTGATTTTGTGATAAATAATGCGGGGGTTGGGGCTTTTGGTCCTACGGAATCCTATTCTGCTGCGCAATGGGATCAAGTATTTGATACGAATGTAAAAGGAACTTTTTTATTTTGCCAAAAAGCCCTTCCGCATCTAAAAGCTGCCAAAAAAGGCCATTTCATTACGATTGCTTCCGATGTGGCGAAGCGGGTATTTGATGGTGGATCACTTTATTGCGCCTCTAAATATGCACAGCATGCCTTCACAGAGGCATTGCGCAAGGAAGTTAGAAAAGACGGTATCAAAGTCAGCACCGTTTATTCTGGTCTAGTAGATTCACATTTTCATGCAGATCCTGCTGGAGATCCATCGCACCAGGGTTGGTTAAGCCCAGAAGATATGGCCAATAACATCTATTATGTGATGAATCAACCGGCTCACGTGGTCATTGATGAATTGATGATTCATCCGCTTAATCAAGAATATTAATTCGCTAACAGTGTAGGACAGCTTGCAGGTCTAGATTAGAATTTTTAAATTTAATCTACTAATAACCCTATCAAACATGTCTAAGTGGAAACCCTCTTTAAACTTTAGCCAAATCGTCAACATGAACGTTGGATTTTTTGGCATTCAATATAGTTTTGGTTTGCAGCAAAGCGCTGTAAATCCCATCTATGATTTTTTAGGGGCTAGTCCAGACGAGATTCCATTGTTAAATCTAGCGGGACCTGTGACGGGTTTATTAATACAGCCCTTCATCGGTGCTTTGAGTGACAGTACCTGGCATCCCAAATGGGGACGACGCAAGCCCTTCTTTCTGATAGGTGCCTTAATATGCAGCATCTGCCTTCTTTTATATCCCTTTAGTTCGTCCTTATGGATGGCGGCTAGTTTATTATGGATCTTGGATGCGGGAAATAATACGGCTATGGAGCCCTACCGCGCGTTTGTGGCAGATAAATTAAATGAAGATCAGCAGCCGATGGGCTTTCAGATGCATAGTTTTTTTACGGGTTTTGGCCAAACCTTAGCCAACCTATCCCTCTTCATTTTCCCCCTAATCTTCATCGGGAAAACCGGTTCGTTACCCACCTGGGTTTATGCCTCCTTCTTTTTAGGAGCGGTTTGTTCCATAGGTTCCATCTGGTGGAGTATGCACACCACCTCTGAAATCGAGCCTACAGCCGAAGAACTAGCCGAGATTCGATCTCGTAAATCAAGCATCTTAGAATCCATCTTTGAAATCTTCCATGCGATAGGCGAAATGCCGAAGGTGATGTGGCAATTAGCCTTGGTTTATTTATTCCAATGGTATGCTTTGTTCTGTTATTGGCAAAACTCTTCGAAAAGTATTGCGCTATCTGTTTGGAATGCAACACCTAAAGGCAATCCAGAATTATACGAAAAAGCGGTTTCTTGGACTGGCTTAGTGAATGGATGGTACAATATTGTGACTTTCTTGTCTGCACTAGCTTTAGCTGGTTTTGCTAAGAAATATGGGGCAAAGTCGGTGCATATGATTTGCCTTATATTAGCGGCAGCTGGATTTTTTGCGTTCCCTCACATCGAAAATAAAAATCTGTTATTTTTCGCCATTTCTGGTTTCGGAATCGGTTGGGCAAGTATGATGGGAATCCCTTATTTACTGGTAGTTAGCGACATTCCGAAAGAACGGTATGGTGTCTATATGGGTATCATCAATATGATGATTGTGATTCCGATGATCATACAAAATCTATCGTTTGGTTATATTTTAAAGCATTTTTTAGACAACGATCCCAGAAATGCGATTACCTTTGCAGGGGTTTTATTAGCCATTGCAGCCTTAGCGACTGCCTTTATTCAACCATCCCCATCTAAACAATCCGCATGAGTGTCATCTGTATAGGCGAAGCCTTAATTGATATGATTTGTACAGATAAAGGCTCTAGCCTTTCTGAAGGTCAACATTTTTTAAAAAAACCGGGTGGTGCACCTACGAATGTGGCGGCGGCGATTGGAGCTTTAGGGGGTGATGTTTTATTGAGTGCTAAAGTGGGGGATGATCCTTTTGGCCGTCAACTGATTTCCGTGATGCAAGAGTTCCATGTGGATACGAAACACGTTCACTTAGACTCGCAATCTTTCACGACTTTTGCCTTCGTTTCTCTCATGTTAGATGGAGAACGTGATTTCGTTTTTAATCGAGGTGCTGATGCGGAATTAACCGAGGCAGAAGTATCTTCGATTGATTTAGTGGGCGTGGAAATTGTCCACTTCGGTTCTGCCACCGCTTTTTTAGATGGCCCCTTAAATGCGGCTTATTATTCTTTAAAAGATCGTTCTAAAAAAGCCGGAAAAATCATCAGCTTTGACCCCAATTACCGACATTTATTGTTCGGAGACAAAATACCTTCTTTTATTAAGCAGAGCTTAATTTTCTTAAAGGAAGCGGATTTTACGAAGCTTTCAGATGAAGAAGCCATGCTCATTACGGAAACTGATTCCTTAGAAGTGGCTACGGCTAGGTTATTAGACATCTGTCCAGGCGTATTCGCCATTACTTTAGGAAAGGAAGGAACATTGCTAGGTCTCTCTGGTAAAACGTATGTGATACCAAGCATTCCGGTAAATCCTGTCGATACGACAGGGGCTGGAGATGCCTTCGTGGGAGCCGTACTTTATCAATTAGATGGATTAAAAATCCAAGACCTTGATTTTTTAGCCTGGAAAAAGATGGTTGAAAACGCGAATAAGGCAGGAGCCAGAACTTGTGAATACCTAGGTGCGATGGAAGCCTTCAAGAACCTAAATAATAGTATTTTTAATTAATATACCGTGTACAATTCCGCATTACAAAAGCAGGCGAATGCGCTTGTGAAATCTTATAAAATTAAAGACGCTAGCTTTCAAGAACGTTTGACGGCTAATCTAGATGATATCCATTCGCATTTCAAAGCGATTTACGGAAATAGTCCATTGTTTGCGGAATTAATCAATTCAATTTTTCAAGCCTATGAAGACCGCAGTCCCGCTTTAAAAAAGCGCGATGAGGTGAAGGCACAGCAAGAGGAGAATTGGTTCTTGAGCCAGGACATAGTGGGAATGAGTCTGTATGTAGATCGTTTTGCAGGAAAGATTAACGATTTGGCTTCGAAAATCCCCTATCTGGAAAAGCTAGGAGTGAATTTTCTACACCTGATGCCCTTGTTCAAAAGTCCAGAAGGAGAAAGTGATGGCGGTTATGCCGTGCAAGATTTTCGCGAGGTGGAGGAGAAATTAGGCACGATTGAGGATTTGCGCACATTCCAACAGGAATTGCAGCAAAAGGATATGTACCTAATGATCGACATTGTACTTAATCATACGTCGCATCACCATGAATGGGCGAAACTAGCGAAGGCTGGAATAAAAGAATACCAAGATTATTTCTATATGTACGATGACCGTCGCATTCCTGATGCAATGGAAGAATCGATGCCGGAAATATTCCCTGAAAGCTCGCCTGGTAGTTTCACCTACGACGAGAAATTAGACAAGTGGGTGATGAGCGTTTTCCATCATTACCAATGGGATTTGAATTATACGAATCCCAAAGTCTTCGTGGAAATGCTTTCGAACGTATTCTATTATGCGAATTTAGGCGTGGATGTCGTGCGAATTGATGCCCCGGCCTTTATTTGGAAACAAATGGGTACGACTTGTCAAAACCTACCCGAAGCACATCAATTATTGCAATTAATTAAAATGTGTGTTGAAGTAGCTACACCGGGAATGGCCATTTTGGGTGAGGCGATTGTGGCTCCAGCTCAGATTATGGAGTATTTTGGTACAGGTCGTTTTGCAACCCATGAATGTGATTTTGCCTATAATGCCACCCAAATGGCGGTTCAATGGGATGCTCTCGCAACGGGGGATATTCGCGTGATGCGTTTAGCACAAAATGAATTACTGCGCAAGCCGAAGGGGGCCACTTGGTTAACCTACACCCGCTGCCATGACGATATCGGTTTAGGTTATGATGATTGGATGATCGAACAGTCAGGTTATAGCCCCTATGATCACCGGTCTTATGTTAAAAACTATTATAGCGGTGGAGTGGAGTCTCCGGCTACAGGAGCACTTTTTGCGATTAATCCCAAAACACAGGATGCTCGAATTTCCGGCTCCTTAGCCTCCCTCTGCGGACTAGAAAAAGCGATTGCATCGAAAAATGCATCGGCCATTCAGACTTCGATTGATAAAATAACTTTGATGCAAGCGCAGAGTTTGTTCGTGGGCGGTGTTCCCATGTTATTCTACGGAGATGAAGCAGCCTATACGAACGACTATAGCTATTTAAAAGATACAGGAAAATCCTATGATAACCGTTGGATGCATCGTCCTATAATTGATTGGAAGAAAAATGCGGCAGTTGATAAAAAGGATACAGTGGAGAATAAAGTCTTTACTAACCTACAGAAACTAATCAAGCTGCGCAAATCCTTGAAGGTGCTTGCCGATTTAAAAAATATCCATTGGCTAGAGGTTCATAATAACTCGATCATTGGTTTTGAGCGGTATTTGAATGGAGAGAAAGTGTATTTTCTATTCAACTTCGGTGTAGAGCCGCAAGAGGTAACGTATTATATGTTAGGAGCGTACGGAGAACGAGCGAATCAGATGATTGACCTTTGGTCTGACAAAATAATATCGATCGGAATGGATCACGAGCATTTAACTTTCGCTCCCTATCAATTTTATGTCTTAAAATAAAAAAACATCCTCCAATGGGGGATGTCTTTCCAGATTCTAAATTCAATCATTAAACACTAAAAAACAATAGGCGGATTATAATATTATGTCCAAAGCCTTCTTACTAATGCGAAGACTTTCAAAGGCATCTTTTGGGAAGTCGTGTTCAACAAAGAAGTGCTCAAGTCCTCCTGATTTTGCCGCTTCAAAAATGCGTTTGTAGTTCACTACTCCCTCTCCCACGGGAAGAATATTTTTAAACTCCGCATCTAGGTCTTTAATATGGCATAAGGGGAAACGACCTGGATGTTGTTTAAACAATTCCACGGGATCCACACCTGCCTTTACAGCCCAACCCAAATCAATTTCAAATTTCAACAAATCGGCAGGTACCTGGGAGGTAAATACGTCGAAGGCTTTTTGGCCATCTACTTCTTTAAACTCTGCATCATGGTTATGGTAACAGAAAACTAGTCCTGCTTTCTTCGCTAATTCTGCCGCCTTGTTCAACGTAAGCACCGAAGCAGAAACTTCATCTTTTGTCTCGATCGGCGTATTCGCACACACTAAATATTTCACGCCTGCTTCGGCAGCTAAATCTACGGCCTTCTGAGCATCGTCGCGCAGATTCAGCATCTTAGGAAAACGAGACATATCTGCGCCTGGACGAGGCTTCATGGGTGCCCCACCGACGTGATGAGATAACCATTTTAAGCCTAAATCTTTATTCAAAGTCATAAACTCCTTACCCGTCATACCATAGTAGCCTGGCAACATGCTGAAGGCTGATTCAATTTCTGAATAACCTAAATCCGCAATTTTCTGAAGATTTCCCTTTACATCTTGATCAAATTTCCCAAAAAAGGTAAACAATTGAATTCCTACCGGACGGCTAGTAAAGGATTGAGCTGACAAGAAATGAGGAGCTAAAACACTAGCGGCTAAGAAGGCGCTGGATTGTTGAAGAAATCTTCTTCTAGAATTCATAAAAATAGGTTTAGAGGTTGTAATCAAAGTTAATGTATTTTGTTGATACAATAACTTATTTTAGTGAAAATTCTTCATAAATTGATCCATTCGATGTACGACCTGATCGAACCAATGATTCATTAAGACAAAGGTATGCGGTGATTTTTCAAAGGTATAATATTCCGTATGAATGCCGTTCGATGCCATTTTTTTCATAAAATCGGTTCTGCCCGCATGCATACGTTCCACACCGGAATTCAAGAATAACACAGGTGGATCCCCTGCCGAAACATGACTCAGCGCAGAACCTTCATTCCAAATCGCCTCTCCATCTACTTTATTATAACCGAAATAATAGGTCGCCGCCGATGTTCGCTTACTATCGTCCCCCTCCCCTGATTCCGGATGAATAAAGGCCAAAATCCCATCGATATCAATTACTGCTGCGACTTTGACTCCTTCACCATAGGTGTTTTCATCTTGAACTGATCCCAAAAGTACGGCCATTTGGCCACCTGCTGAATAACCTGCCACATATATTTTTCCCACATTCTTCCGCTTCGAAACCCATTGCAAGGCGGCTTGCGCATCCAACATAGCAGCTGGGTATAAGGCTTCGGTGGACAAGCGGTATTCCACTAAAAAGACGCGACAGCCGCGATCAGCTAAAGCTTTCGCCAATGGAATATGTTGCGAACGATGCCCTGTTCTCCATCCACCGCCGTGAAAAAACACCAAAGTAGGCAGCACGCGCGAGGTGGAAATCGCATATTCATCTACTACCAGTTTCCGGGTACCCTGCGTCTTGTAGACAAAACTTTGCTCTTTGCTCTTTGAACTTTGAAATTTGGCTAGGCGAACCGTGGAATCCTCTTTTAACAGACTCTGCCAGGCAGAATAATTGGCAAAAGAGGTGTCTGGTTTCCCGGTGATGCCCGTTTTGTTTTGGGCTTGAAGGCCCCACGAACTAAGTAAGATCAAAATTAGGAGGTTGCGCATAATTTGTAAAGGCGAAGATTCGATTATTCTAATCATTCTTCCTAATTTAAGGGTCTAAATCGATTAACATGAAAAATATACGCGTACTCGTAGTGGGCTGCGGAAACATGGGAGCCTCCCATGCGAAAGCCTACCAAAACCTAGCTGGATTTGAAATTTGTGGTCTCGTTTCTCCTGGAAATAGTAAAGAAACCCTAAATGAAGCATTAGGTGGTGGCCAAAAGCTCTACAGCGAATACTATAGCGCACTAGCAGATTCAAAACCCGATGCGGTTTGCATCTCCACTTACCCCGATACCCACGAAGCTTATTCCATTGCTGCTTTAGAGGCTGGATGTCATGTATTCCTAGAAAAACCCATTGCAGATTCGTTAGCAGGTGCCATTCGCGTGGCTGATGCAGTGCAGAAAAGCGGCAAAAAACTAGTCGTGGGCTATATTTTACGCCACCACCCCTCTTGGATTAAATTTATTGAGATCGCGAAAACGATGGGCAAACCATTAGTGATGCGAATGAACCTCAATCAACAATCGCACGGATATATGTGGGATGTGCATCGGAATTTAATGAAATCCTTAAGCCCTATCGTGGACTGCGGAGTGCATTATATTGATGTAATGTGCCAAATGACGCGCTCTAAGCCCGTTCGCGTTTCTGCCATCGGTGCGAGAATGACGGAAGATATTCCAGCAGGAAATTATAATTACGGTCAGCTTCAAATCCATTTCGAAGACGGATCCGTGGGCTGGTACGAAGCTGGTTGGGGACCGATGATCTCGCAGAATGCGTATTTTGTGAAAGATGTTTTTGGGCCAAAAGGTTCCGTTTCCATCGTCGCTAAAAATGCAGGGGGTGAAGGAAAATCAGATGATGTGGAATCACATACTAAAACGGAATCCCTTCGCGTGCATCACGCAGACATCGATTCCAAAAATGAATTTAACCGCGATGATGAATGGGTTAATCTAACAGACGAACCCGATCACCAAGGTCTTTGCGATCGCGAACAATCTTATTTCCTCCAGGCCATAAATGAAGGCATCGATTTAACTGATCACGTAGAAGATGCCGTAAATAGTTTGCGCATTGCCTTTGCTTGTGATGAGTCGGTGAGGACGGGGGAAATGGTTAGGTTAAGTTAGTCCGAAGTCCGGAGGGAGAGAGTCGATAGTTTAGACTCATTCCCTTCGGACTCATTCCCTCCGGACTACTTTAAATACTTCACTAACCAACCCTGAATTTCCGAATAATGAAACTTCGAATTATCAGGATTTAGGATCCAATGGTTCTCGCCTGGGAAGACAATTAGTTTACTTGGAATTTGTAAACGTTGGTGAATGCTCCAGTTTTCTAAGGTATTGTTAATAGGAACGCGGTAATCATTCTCCCCCACAGTCAACAACATCGGGGTTTTAAAGTTTGCCGCGAATCGCATCGGATTTTGTTCCTTCCATGTTTTAGTCGGAACCCAAGGAGCTCCACCATTCATTAATTCTCTACCCCAAATCACATCTGAAGTACCCCATTGCGCCTCCGAGTTCACTAAACCCGCATGTGCAATTAAACATTTATAATGTGAGGTTGTCGCCTGCATCCAATTCGCTAGGTGTCCTCCGTATGACGCACCTCCGGCAGCTTGCTTACTTCCATCGATATAGGAGAATCGCTTGATGGCGTCTGCAGCGGCTTCTTGGATTTCTTGGCCTGGTCCTTTGAAGGGATCAAACTGAATATCTTGTGCAAATTTCTCGCCATAACCCACCGAACCCGTGTAATCCGTCATCACTAAAACATAGCCCGCTGAACCTAAAATATAGGGATTCCAACGGTACCCGAACACATCCTTAAACGAACTTGCTGGACCGCCGTGCATTAAAACAAAGAGTGGATATTTCTTCGAGGCATCGAAACCAGTTGGTTTCAATACGACCGAGCGGATATTTTTTCCCCTGGATGACTTCGTCCAAATCACTTCCGGCTTTGGTAAATCTAAGCCAGCTAAGACTGCGTCATTTGCCTTTGATATTGCTTTTATAGCACCATTAGTTGATACCCACACTTCTGGTGGAGATGCCACATTTTGGTATTGATAAGCAAAAACGGATGGCATGGAAGAAAGACTTAGTCCTGTATAGGATCCAGATTCCGATCCTAAAACAGGTTTTACAGAACCATCAGCCACAGAAATTTCCACAATACGATCTACCCCTTGATCTTCAATACTTGCATAAATAGATGATCCCGAGATCTCCATATCATTGATGGGACGATCTAGGGTGGCGGCTAGTTCTTTTTTGGCAGACGTAGACGACGCATCAAAACGATACATGCGATTCAAGTAATAGATTTTATTTCCAATCGAAGATCCAGTCGTAAGTAGGTATTTACCATCCTCCGTGAATTCTACAGTTGAATAATCAGTCTCATCATTGACAAGAACAGATTCTTTACCTCCAGCTATACTCACCGAATATATATTCGATTTCGCGGATTGATAGGCAGTTGTATTGTATTCTGTGGTGGCCACAAATACGACAGATTTGCCATCTGAGCCAAAATTAAAGCCACCTAATCGGAAACCGGGGGAATTCACAAGTGAAACATTTGCCATTAAATTCACCGGCTTTGAACCTGACTTTAGTTCCATCGTGAAGATGTGGCCTTGTTTTTCATCTAACCAAGCGTCCCAATAGCGCACGGGGAAAGATTGGTAGACGCGGGCTTTGGTTTTGATTTTTTTCTTTTCATCCGCTAATTTCTTACTAGCTGAATCGGTGAAAGCCGTAGGAAAAACACGGCTAGAGAAAATGATTCGTGAACCATCCGCTGAGAATTTAACATCACTCACTCCGGTAGAAAGGGAAGTTAGTCGTTGGGATTCACCTCCGGCTAAAGGCAATACATATAGTTGCGCTGCTTCGTCGCCATCGCGTTTTGCGATGAAATAAATCTTATCTGAGGCGGCTGACCATTGGTAATTATCCTCACCTCCTTTTGAATTAGTTAATTTACGAGGTTCAGAAGAACCATCAGCTGAGGCAATCCACAGGTCGGAGGTTTGTTCGTCTAAATTATAGGATGTCTCCATGCGAGAATAAATGACGAAGCGTCCATCCGGCGAAATCTTGGGGGCTCCCACTTTTTTAAGCTTGATCATTATCTCATGTGACATGGGATAAGTGATGGGCTTTTGGCCGATAACAGAGAGGGTAAATGCTAAAAAGCAGGACAGTGATAGTAACAATTTCTTCATATAGGTTTTTTAGATGCATTAAATTAATTAATTTAATGGCACATCAACCTTTTTCAAATGAAAAATAATTACTTACAACTCGTCCTTGCCTGCTCTGTTTTAACAACAAGCAGCCTTTATGCGCAAGAAAAACCGGGAAAATTTATTGATCGCGATAATATGAATCTTAGCGTAAAAGCGGGAGACGACTTCGTGGAATATTCCAACGGTCCTTGGGTAAAGAAAAATCCAATTCCAGCCAAAGAAACTCGCTGGGGAGCCTTTAATCAATTGCGTGATTTTAATATCAATGCGATTAAAACAATTTTAGATGAGACCAAAGACACGAAAGCTGCCGCTGGTTCAATCGAAAAAAGAGTAGCGGATTTCTATGCTGCCGCTATGGATAGCTTAGCGATCGAAAGACTAGGATTCACTCCTATTCAAGCTGATTTACAGCACATTGCTGGATTGCAGTTCAAGTCTCAAATCGTGACTGAAATTGCTCGTTTACGTTCATCGGGTACAGCATCACCCCTATTTGGTTTCTACATCGGTCAAGACCGCAAAAATGTAGAGAAAATGGTACCGCAATTAGGCCAAGGTGGAACTTCCCTTCCTGATCGCGATTATTATTTAAAGAATGATTCGCGCAGCGTAAAGATTCAAGAAGCATTTAAAAAATACGTGGCGACTTTATTTACTTTAACAGGAACTCCGGAGGCTCAAGCGAAAGCGAATGCAGAAACGGTTTTCCAATTAGAGAAGATATTAGCCGAGGCTCAAATGGCTCGTGTTGAAATGCGTGATCCATACAAAACGTATAATAAGTATGCTTTCGCAGATTTCAATCAAAAGACACCAGCATTTAACTGGGCGTTGACTTTCCAAGACTTTGGTACATCTGCTCCTGATTCCATCTTAGTAGGTGCACCTAAATTCTTCGAAACAGTTAACAAAATGTTAATTGAAACGCCTGTAGATACGTGGAAAACGTATTTGACATGGAATGTTTTACGCAGCAGCGCAGGCTATTTGAGCTCTCCATTCGTGAAAGCAAGCTTTGCGTATTCTCAAGTATTATCAGGCCAAAAAGTGCAAGCCCCAAGATGGCAACGTATGTCTTCTATGACGGACGGAACCTTAGGTGAACTTTTAGGTCAATTATATGTAGCCAGATTCTTCAAGCCAGAAGCAAAGGCGAGAATGGTGGAATTAGTAGCCAACCTACGTAAAGCATTCGCCGTTCGCATCAACAAATTAGATTGGATGAGCGCGGAGACGAAGGAAAAGGCTTTGGCAAAATTAAACGCCTTCACTCCTAAAATAGGATATCCTGACAAATGGAAAAACTACGATGGCTTAGAGGTAACAGCCACTGAATACTACGGAAACATTCGCCGTGCAGGTGCATGGGGCTTCCAAGAGAATTTAGCACAATTAGGCAAGCCGGTAGACAGAAGCCGCTGGGGCATGACGCCACCAACGGTGAATGCTTACTACAGCCCTGTGATGAACGAAATCGTTTTCCCTGCAGGTATACTTCAATTCCCTTTCTTCGCGGCTGATGCAGATGACGCGATCAACTATGGTGGAATCGGAGCGGTTATTGGACACGAAATGTCACATGGATTTGACGATTCAGGTAGCCAATACGACAAAGACGGTACGCTACGTAACTGGTGGACAAAAGACGATTTAGCTAAATTCAAAGCAAGAACAGAGCTTTTAGGCAAGCAATTCGATGCCTATACAGTTCAAGACACCATCCACGTCAATGGTAAATTAACGATGGGGGAAAACATTGGTGATTTAGGTGGTTTGAATATGGCTTTTGAAGCTTTCAAAATGACGAAGCAAGGAAAGTCAACGAAGAAAATCGATGGCTTCTCACCAGACCAACGTTTCTTCTTGGCTTGGGCGCAAGTTTGGAGAGGATCATCTCTTCCTGAAACAGAGGCTCAACAAGTATTAACAGATCCTCATTCGCCTAACCAATACCGAACGATCGGTGCTCCAGTGAATATGGACGCTTGGTACACGGCTTTCGGTGTGAAAGCAGGTGATAAGCTGTACAAGAAGCCGGAAGATCGAATTAAGATTTGGTAGAATAAGTCCGGAGTCCGCAGGAAATGAGTCCGAAGGAATTTAGTCCGGACTCTTTCCCTCCGGACTTCTTAAAAAAAAGAGGGCGCCCCGTAGGGGCGCCCTCTTTTTTTTTAACCCTATTTTACTTGACGTATTTTTCTAACCATTGGAATTGCTCCCATAGCAAGTGTAATACATTTTCTTTTCCTCGGTAGCTATGCGCTTCGTAAGGCAAGTAGACAAAACGAGTCGTTCCCCCGTTTCCTTTCAAAGCCGCGTAAAGGCGCTCCGAATTAATGGGGTAAGTACCTGTATTATCATCTTGCTCGCCGTGCACTAATAATATTGGTTCTTTGATTTTATCTGCATAGCTAAATGGACTCATTTCAAAGTATAATTGAGGTGCTTGCCAGTAGGTGCGATCCTCGTTTTGGAAACCAAACGGAGTCAACGTACGGTTATAAGCTCCACTACGTGCGATACCCGCTTTAAATAAATCGGTATGTGCTAGTAAATTAGCTGTCATAAAGGCACCATAACTATGTCCACCTACGGCCATACGTTTGCGATCGCCTACACCTAAAGAAACTAAATAATCAATTGCCGCAGAAGCATTTAGCTTTAATTGATCGACAAAGTTATCATTGGGCTTTTTCGAAGCATCTGTTGATACAATTGGCATCTCCGCATTGTCTAAAATCGCGTAGCCTTGTGTCGCATAATAGATAGGCGACGCCCAGCTTAACATGGTGAATCGATCCTTGCTTCCACGAATCTGAGCCGCATCGGCAGCTGAATTAAATTCACGTGGATACGCCCAAATCAAAACCGGAAGTGGACCGTCTTTTTCTTTGTTATAGCCTTTTGGCAAATATAAATCACCCGTTAGATCTACTCCATCCGCGCGCTTGTACTTGATTTTCTCTTTAGTGATACCCACTAAATTAGGATATGGATTTTCAAATTGCGTCAACGCTTTATCTTGAGCAGGATTTAACAAGTTCTTGATGAAATAGTTCGGCACCTCGGTTTGAGATTCCTTTCTGCTTAAAACAATCAATTTTTCGGCATCAATCACTTCCTCTACTTGTTCGAAATAACCTGGTTTAGCGCGCCAAATGATCTCGTTTTTCTTCGTCGCTAAATCAAATTTGGAAATAAAAGGAAGATCCCCCTGATCAGATGATCCAACTGGATTATTCATCAAAATTTTAGTTCCATTATCCGTTAACTGGATCACATCACGCCCTAAAGCATTTTTTGTACGAACTGGGCTTCCCGGATTTCGGTAAGCATCCGTTATATTTCTTTCATAAAGTAGTTCCATGGTACCATCAGCCGAAGAATAACGACTCACCTTAGAGCTCTGTTTCCCACGCAAAACCTCGGTCACTAAAGCCACCTTATTATTTCCCCAACTCACATCGGCAAAACGTGTTTTAGTCTTAAATAACTCCTTAGGCGCCTGTGTGAAGGGTGCAGATAGAGAGTAAACCGCATCATGGAATTCAACTGATTTTTTAATCAACCCACTATCTAAAGGCATCGCATAAACAAGCGATGCGGGTTCATCATCGCGCCATTCAAATCCACGAGGCACATTCTGTACATTATCGTTCCCAGCTGGAGCACTTTCAGCTGAAGGTAATTTGGCAATTTCTTTGATCATTTTACCTTCCAAATCAAGCACTTTCACTGTCGTAGGAAATCCATACGCAGGTACGGCATACGAAAAAGGCTTCGCTACGGAACGCGTCAAAATGTAGCGACGGTCTGGAGATAATTGAAAAGAATTGAACAAGGCAGGCTCCCCTATTTTCTTATTTACGCCATTTTTATAAACGACTAATTGAGCCTCCGCATAATAGGAGAATAAACTTTCATCGTAAGGCGATTTAATCAAATCCTGGAACGTAGGTCTTGGAGCCGATTTGCCCACATTCTGTTGAATAGTGGGTCCTTTAGGCGTAATCGGACGCTTAGGAGCGCCCGCAGCCTCATGTGTGGTTACTTTATAAAGAATCGTTTGATCATCCACCCAAGTAAAGGAATTTCCTAGAACTTGATTCAAAGGAGCACTATTAACACGAGATGCTTTCTTTGTTGCGATATCAATCACATACAAATCGATACCATTCACCTCTGTTTGAGCAAAAGCGATTTTCGTCTCCGATGGATTCCAAGCAATGGATCCGGCAGCTAAGTTTTTGGGTAATCCCGTAATTTCCACCTTCGCCCCATTTCGAATGGTTTGCAAGGTTATGCTGCTGATAGGACTTTGGCGCGTAGGAGAAAAATTCAATGGATTCAAACGAAGCCCAGCAATCTTCATCTCCGGCTGACCTAATTCCTCTACAGTAGGATACGAGTTTCGGCCTAATAATAAAAGGTACTCAGCCTTCGAATCAATGCGAACTAAAGGAATAGGTTTTTCCAAAAGCAAATCCGAAATGGCCCTAGGTGGCAATTGATACGAATCGATATCTTGAGCTTGACTAAACAATTGAGTAAAGAGCAACACACTCAGCGTCACTAAAATCACTGATTTTTTCATAGTATAGGATAGATTTAAACAAAAAAAGGTGGCTAATAAATTAGCCACCTTTAAATTACACAATAAATTATAATGGATTTTGAACAATCGCAGGATTTGCATTAATCTCGCGACGTGGAATTAAGAATTCCCAACGTACATCACCCGGAGCCACATCAAATAATAAGGCAACAGAGGCAATGGCATTCGTACCATTTCTATTTAATGCAGCATTTGTACGCTTCAAGTCTAAGAAACGATGTCCTTCACCCCAAAGCTCTACACGACGCTGAACTAAAATTTCATTAATTAAGGAAACGCCTGTATTAGTCGATTTCACATAACTAGCATCTCTTGTCTTCACTAAATCAAATAAAACTTGTGAAGCACCTGCCGCATCATTTAATCTAGCTTTTGCTTCCGCCTCGATTAAATACATTTCTGCTGCACGCATATAAGGCACATCTCCCATCGCTGAAGTAGACGGAACACCAGGTAGTCTAAACTTCTGATTTAAGAATTTAGGACGAACACCGCCCGGAGGAACGATTGAGTTCGTAGCCGTAGGAGTTTCCACCCACATTTTTGATCTAACGTCAGTTGCTGGGATAACCTTATATAACAAGCTATTGATTACCTTAGGATAGGTACGAATTACGGTTGAGTTATAGTTACAAGAGATATATGAGTGATAAGCACCGAAATATTCCGTTTGATCTTCTAAGTGGTCAAAGCCCCACATCCACTCTGAATTGGCTATATCTTGAAAACCATCCGTGTACATAGTTGATGTCATAGGTACATATCCTGCACGTGCCTCAGCAGCAAACTTCGCTGCATTTGTCCAATCTTGTTGAACTAAAGCAACGCGTGCTTGTAAGCCTTTTACCACACTTAAATTAATGTGTGATTTGTTTACACGTGAAGTAGATAACAAAGCTGCAGCATCCGTTAAATCCTTATTGATTTGGGAGTAAACCTCTTCCACTGTGTTACGCGGCTTTCCTTCCGTCGTTGGCTCTAATACTAAAGGCACACCTAATTGAGAATTAGGTTTCGCTGTCGCATCATAACGCTTACCATACAATTGCACTAAGTTGAAATAACCAAAAGCACGTAAAGCTAAGGCCTCCCCTTTCAACGCATTACGCTCTGCCGCAGGACCCACCGCCTTATCAAGGTTCGCTATTCCAATGTTTGCATTACCAATGATTCTATAATACATCTCGTAGGGAAATTGCACCATCGTATTGACATCAGAACGGTGAGCCACCCAACGTGTCTCGTTTTGATGCCAAGACACTGATGTAGTTCCAATGACCATGTCCTCTCCCATGTGATCTAAAATAATCATCATAGCTGGATGACCCGAGTGGCCTTGAGAACTTAAATAACGTACGATAAACGAACGGTAAATACCGTTAATGGCAGATGCTGCATTCTTTGTAGTAGCATAAGCTGAACTCGCATCAATACTAGCCGTAGGCGTAGTATCTAAATAAGCTTCCTCGCATGAAGTAAATAACAATGCGAATACAAGCGAAAAGTAAACTAAATATTTATTTTTCATGATTCAAATATTATAAAGTGAATGAAAGACCTAAAACCAATGATTTAGCAGGACTGTAGACGTTACTAGTCGTTCCTCCAAAATTCTGTTGCACATTCATACCGCTACGGCGAGATAACATCAGGAAGTTCTCCCCACTCAAATATACCTGAGCGTTATCAATTTTTAATCGAGACAATAAAGTCTTCGGTAAACGGTAAGATAAAGTCACTGTACGGATGTTTAAGAAACTACCATCGATTAACCAACGATCCGAAGCCGCATCAAAATCAGCGGTACGGCCATTATCCATACGTGGCACTTCCGTAACATCTCCTGGATTAATCCAACGCTTTAAGATATCCGTATGCTTCGCACTATGATAACCTGCGCCCATTAAACTAGCATAAGCTCCATCATAAATTTTACCTCCTACTTGATACACCATCAAAGCAGTTAAAGAGAAACCTTTATAACGTAAAGACGTATTCACGGAACCCGTTAAATCAGCAATAGAAGTTCCATTATACCAATACCTTGCGTTTGCAATGTTATTCGTTAAGGTATCACCATTCGCTGTAATTCTCGAGTTAGACGCTACAAAAGAAGTTGCACGGTACTCAGCCACACCCGTCTCCGGATTAACTCCTTTGTATTCGCGTAACCAATAATCATAAAGAGAGCTTCCTTCCTTTAATTTCTTCGTACCATCGATGATCTCCTTGCTTTCAGCAGGCATCTTCGTAATCTTATTCTCTAATTTCGTAGCATTTAAATCTACATTCCAAGTGAAGTCCTTTGTTCTAACAAGGTCAGCACTTAATTGAAGTTCAATACCTCTGTTGTACATAGATCCAATATTACGAGTCTCAGAACCAATACCCACTGAAAGTGGTAATGGCACGGCAAAGATTAAGTTCGTAGATTGACGATCAAAGTATTCAATCGTACCTGAAACTCTGTTTTTGAATAAACCGAATTCTAAGGCCACATCAAAAGCCGTATTTGTCTCCCACTCTAATGATTTACTACCTAGAGAAGATTGTAAAATACCTGGCTCTGTTGCGTTATTCCAACCCAAAGCATATAATGGCTGCCAAGCATAGTTGCTGATACCGCCATCGTTACCTGTTTGGCCCCAAGAACCTCTTAATTTCAAGTTATCAATGAACGTTAATTCTTTGATGAAGTCCTCTTGATCTAAACGCCAAGCGGCAGAAGCAGAATAGAAATTACCCCAACGCTTGTCTTTGAAGAATTTAGATGAACCATCGCGACGTGCGGAGAATGAAACGAAATACTTCGAATCATAATCATAATTCAAACGAGAGAAGAAACCTTCCACGCGACGAACATCATATTGAGATGTTAAATTCGTTGTCGTCGTGAAGTTGATCAACTCATAATTACCATCTAAGATCTGTTGTGAACGAGAACCATCTAAACTATTACTTACTAAGTTGTAGTTTTCATGACCTAAAAGGGCATCTACATTGTGCTTCCCAAATGAATGGTTATAGGTCAACAATTGAGATAAGTTATAAGATGTAACATTCTCAAATGTATTTGATGCACGACCTGCCGGAGCTCCATCACCGATTTCTGGATTACCAAAAACGATTGAATTCGCATTCGTGATATCCACACCTACGTTATTCGTTAATTTAAAATCTTTCAAGAATGACATCTCGGCAAATCCACGACCACCTATTAAGTTTCTACGGAAGAAGTTTTCATTCAATTCCGTTTCAGCCACTACGTGACGACCACCATATTGAGGACGGTTAGATAAACCTAAACCACTTAAATTACCATAATCATAGCGATTCTTTCCATTCTCTAATTGTAAGAATGAACCTGGACTTGCTGGATTGTAAGCATATACCGGGTAGATAGGTGCCATTGCACGCGTAAAGAAGAATGGATTCACGAAAGAGGTTCCCCCATCAGCCGTAGACTGATTTGAAGTTGTCAATGTCGTATTCATGTTAGCTCCTACTTTGAACCAATCATTCATTTGGCTATTTACATTCAAACGAGCTGTGAAACGATCGTAATCAGATTTGATTTGGTAACCCTTATCATTTAAATAGGAAACAGATAAGAAATAATCTGATTTACCATTTGATCCTGAAAAATTAGCCGCTACTTCATCACGAATACCTTCACGCATTACTGCCTTCTCCCAGTTCAAATCATCTGGATTGTAAATCAACTGAGCAGCCGCATTTAATTTACCATCTGTACCTACTAGCTGTGCAAAAGGAACATTATATACATTATAACCTGTTCCCACAATCGCACCTAAACCAGCAGACGCCGTTGTATTTGCTGTACCAATAGCCACAGGATTAGTTGCTCTGTAAGCCAAATTATTACGATTAGACTCCCACATTAAAGGATAATAGTCCGCAGTACCTACCCGATCATATTCTGGCATGGCACGCGTATTAAAACCTTTTGTGTACTTGATATTAATCGTATTCTTTCCTTTTGTACCCTTTTTAGTGGTAACCATCACCACACCATTTGCTGCACGAGCACCATAAAGTGCAGTGGAAGCTGCATCTTTTAATACAGTGATTGACTCAATATCATCATTGTTCAAATTCGCAATACTTGCTGAATAAGGAATACCATCGACTACGTATAAAGGATCGTTAGAAGAGGAGATAGAACCAAAACCACGAATACGAACGGCAGGAGCCGATCCAGGTTGACCTGAAGTAGAGGTAGTAGTCACACCGGGTGCAATACCTTCTAAAGCTTGTCCAATGTTCGTAATAGGTCTTACCCCTAATTTCTCAGCTGTGACTTTAGCAGAGGAACCTGTAAAGGATGATTTTTTAGCTGTTCCAAAAGTCGTAACAACCACCTCATCTAAGGTAGACGCACTTGACTCTAAAGACACATTAATCACTGTTTTGTTACCCACACGAATTTCTTGTGGAGAATAACCAACAGAACTAACGACTATAACAGCATTCGGTGAAACTGTTAATTTAAATGAACCATTTGCATCGGTATTTGTACCTCTGCTGGTTCCCTTGATAGAAACGTTAACGCCCGGTAAAGATGAACCATCATCTCCGGTAACCTTTCCAGAAATTGATCTGTCTTGTGCTTGAAGCGGAATCATTGCTATCAAGCATAAGAAGATACTTACTAGTACTGTTTTTTTCATAATAAAACTATTTGAAATGAAGGATAATGTAAACACTATATTATGGTTACATAAACAAATTGTGAACCCCAAAATTATTGCTAAGGTTTAAAGAAAAATAATTAAAAATTTTAATGATAATTATTAAAAAATATTATGTTAATTTTTTTTGCTTAAAAAAAGGTCCGACTTATTAATTCAAACTTTAGATTCCAATTATCAAACAGGCACAAAAAAAGAGGCGACCCTTCCGGGTCGCCTCTTTCAATTTAATATAAAAACTAAAATTAGTTTTTATCCCAGAATAACTTCGTAGTTACCACATCACCACCGATTGCCGAAGCAGCCGCAGTGTAGTTAGTTCCGTTTAAAGTTTGCTCATTAGCCGGATAAGACAAACGAGTTGGGAATCCAGACTTAGCATTGACTGGAGTAGCAATTTTAGGAAAGTCTAAACGACGTAACTCAGTCCAACCTTCGTAAGGACGGTTATAAAGCGCAATCCATTTCTGAGTTGCAATCTTTTCTTTCCAAGTTCCAGCAGCAGTTGAATAAGCAACTTCAGCTTGAGCTAAGTAAGCGTCAGCAGCTGCTTGCGTTCCACCCCAATATAAGATAGAAGCAGTAATCGCTTTGTTGTAGTGAGATTCTGCAGAACCAGCTACCGTGTAACCACGCTCAGCAGCTTCAGCACGTAAGAATTCTGTTTCTACTACGTCAGCAAATACATAAGGATCAGCAGCTGCGATCACTTTTGCACCCGCACGAGAGAAATCTACGAACGTATTTGATTTTCCTACAATACCACCAGCATAATTACCAGCATTATTTTTAGAGAAATAAAAGGCTGTGCGAGGGTCATTCCATCCTAATAACTTATCCATTAAGTCTTTCGCTCCGATGTAATCTTGACGACCACCTGTTACGATATCAGCAAATAATGGATTCTGATTAGGGGATGCTGACTGGTAAGTGAAATAACCATTGTTAGCAGAAGCTGAGATTGCACCAGCATCAGACGCTTCTACTGCCGTTTTAGCAGCAGCAGCATTTTCGTCCGCAACGATCATACCTAACTTCATACGTAATGTGTTAGCAAATTTCAACCAGTTAGAAATAGATCCTTTATAAACTAAATCTTCACCTGAAGCAAAACCTGCAGCTGATGTATTTAATTTAGTGATATCTGAATTCAAACGAGCCATTAAATCAGCGTGAACCGTTTTCGCATCATCATACTTAGGGAATAAATTAGTCGGTTGTAATGCTTCTGTATAAGGAACATTTCCGAAAGTATTCACTAAGATAGAATACGTATAAACTTGCATGATATCAATGATCGCTAATTTATTCGCTTTCTCACCTGCCGTTAACGTAGCATCGGCAGTGATTAACTTAGCTGATTCAGCATAATCTGCTAAAACATCACGGTACATGGTAGTCCACCATCCTTGAGGGATAGCACGTGTATTGAAGTCATATTGCGCTTCATCTTGGTATACAGCCATAGCCCAGTGGCTAACTGTAAAACGGAACACGTTCGTGTTCACACTAGCAGACGCTAAAGAACCAGCAAGGGTTTTCGTAGCATTCGAGAACAAAGTAGGAGCTGGAACAGCTGCTGGCCTTTTAGTCTCAGTATTTAATTGAGAGATATCTTCTGTACAAGCCGAGAACAATAGCAACAGCGGTACAAAAACTTTTAACATATTTTTCATCTTTATATCAATTTAGGATGATTAAAATAACAATTTAACGTTAAATCCGATCGATCTAGTAGTTGGATATGCACCTGATTGATTTCCTTGGATATTACCAGAAGACAAGTTTTCTTCAGGATCTGAATAAGGAACATATTTTTTAATGATCCATAAGTTACGTCCAAAAATAGACACGTCTACACCTTTCACGCCACCTAATTTAGCAACGACTGATTTAGGTAAAGAATACGTCAAGTTAGCCTCACGTAATTTCACGAAAGTCGCATCATAAACGAACCCAGCAGCTGGGTTATAAGCATAACCATACGTACCGTACTCATTTTCAACGCGGATATCATTCGGAGTTCCGTCTGCTTTTACACCTGGCATGATAATTCCACCACCATCAGCAATTGAATTACGAGATGGATTTCCTTTATCATTAAGTGCAGCTGATTCAGCATAAACACCCGTCGCAGCACCATAGTACTGATCAAGTGAGAATACGTTACCACCTTTCTTCATATCAATTAAGAAAGAGAAGGATACATTTTTGTATTTGAATGTGTTATTCAAACCACCAATCCAATCTGGATTCACATTACCGATATTGTTCGTAGTCGTAGTAGAGATCGCATAACGTCCGTTAGACTTAATAGACTTTTCTCCATTTACTAATACCCACGTCTTTCCTTGTAATACACCATAAGGTTGTCCTACCGTTGCGTTCAAAGAAACGCCACCTTGGAAAGAACCTAATTGAAGGTTTTGAGATACACCGTATAAGCTCAATACTAATGATTGATTCTTAGTCCAGTTTGCATTTACATTCCAAGAGAAATCAGCTGTTTTGATGGGTGTAGCGTAAACGCTTAATTCAAAACCTTTGTTCTCAATATTACCCGCATTCACATAAGAATAACTAAAACCAGTTGCAGAAGAAACCGCTGCTGGTAAAATTTGATCTAAAGTATTTGATTGATAATACGTCGCATCAAAACCTAAACGGTTCTGTAAGAATGACATCTCTAAACCAATCTCACGAGATTGAGTTTGCTCTGGCTTCAATACCGGATTGTTTTGTGTACTAGGTACAGAGAACAAAATGGTAGAACCAAACGGAGATGGTTGATCATATACGTTTTTGATAGCACCCCAAGGAGCATCATTACCTACAGTCGCCCAGTTAGCACGTAACTTACCAGAAGTCAACCAAGGAAGATCTTGAATGTGGTGAGAGAATAACCAAGACGCAGAACCTGAATAGTAGTTATATTGGTTATTTTCAGTGGGTAAAGTAGACGACTTATCACGACGGATAGTACCATCTAATGTTAAGAAATCTTTATACGTTACCGTTAAACCACCAAACAGACCGAATACCTCACGTGGTGAATATCCTTCAGCCGTAGCCGCCACTGTTCCTTTTGAATTCGCTACAGAATATAAACCTGGAACGATCAAACCTCCGTTAGTACTACCTGACATCGCGCGAACATATGATTTACGTAAGTTCAAACCAGCTAAGGCTTTTACATTTACATCTTTAATTACATTCTTATCGAAGTTAGCCATCAAATCATAGTTCGTTTCGTTAAATGAACGCTCTAAATGATAATAACTCGGTACACCTTGAGAACCTACCGCTGTACGCTCTTCTTGCAATTCACTGTAAGTATCCAGTGTAATACGTCCTAAGAAAGCTAAGTAGGAAGTTGCTTTGTAATCTAATTGAGCATTACCGAAGATACGAGTACGCGAATCCGTCTCGTAGTTTTGGTAACGAGTCCAATAGTAGTTATCTGTATAGATTGGCTTTAAACCAGCTGCAGAGGAAGGATCACCCCAGTTCCAAGTAACGTTTTGATTGTTACGGAAATACGCTTCTTTTTGCTCTACTAAATCTACGTTAGTTTGATACCACTGACGGAAGTTTTGGTTTACGTTACCTCCCGAATAACCTGAACCATAACGACCCTTACCATCTACGATAGAGAAGTTAGCCACTGCTTGAGCGCTTAATTTCTCATTGATTTTATACGAACCTCCTAAGTTAACAATGTTCTTAGTCACATTAGAGTTAGGCAAAGTACCACGCTCTTCATTACGCGTAAAGCCTAATTTATACGTTCCTTTATCATTCGCGCCATCTAACAAAATATTCGTGTTGTTCGAAATAGCTGTCTCATAGAATGTGTCTGGTGTATTAGTAGCAGCAACCCATGGCTTCATTTTCTTGTAGTTAGGACCCGCTGGATCAAAAGCATCCCAGTGGTAAACCAGTAAGCTAGGATTAAATTTCACACCATAAGACGCATCTTCTGCTGTAGGAACAACTAAATCATCTGTACCGTCACCATTTGCATCAAAATACAAGAAACCATCTTTTTGGTAAGGATCAGAATAACCTGCACCGTATTGGTTTTGGTAGGTAGGGAAAGTTGACTTATCAATTGTTCCTACGGTTAAACCAGCGTTAATAGTTAAACCTAAACCACGCTTCGCTTTCTTAGTTGTGATCATGATCACACCATTCGAAGCACGAGAACCGTAAAGAGCAGTTGCCGCAGCACCTTTCAAGACAGTCATGTTTTCGATATCATCTGGGTTAATATCCGCAGCAGCATTACCGTAATCATAACCACCACGACCTGTTTGTTGGTTACCACCATTTTTATTCGTGTTATCGATGGGCACACCATCCACTACGAATAAGGCTTGGTTGTTACCAGTCAATGATTTGTTACCACGAATAACAACGTTAGTTGAACCACCGATCGCATTTCCTTGGATAATTTGTAAACCCGCTACTTTACCAGATAATGCTTGAATTGCGTTACCAGTACGTACACGAGTTAACTCTTCTCCTTTAACTTGCTGTGCAGCATAAGGTAATGAGTTCTTAGTACGCGTAAGACCCAAAGCCGTTACAACAACTTCATTCAACTCAGACGCATCTGAAGCTAAAACTACGTTGATTGAACTTTGGCTTCCTACTGAAACCGTTTGTGGCTTGTAACCCACAAAGCTGAAAGTGATTGCAGCACCATCACCTACTGAAATAGTGTAAGAACCATCTGCTGCCGAGGTTGTACCTCGAGATGAACCTTTTAGGCTAATACTAACTCCCGGAAGAGCAGTACCATCCTCAGAAGCAGTAACCTTACCAGTTACTTGCCTTGTTTGAGCTATCGATGTGCTAAATACAGCTAACACCAATACCCCAAGGAGTAATAGTTTTTTCATGTGTTTGAGTTTAATTAATGAAAAAATAATGAAAATTATTAAAAATAATTATGCAATATATAAATAAATTTAATGTACCCAAAGAAATATCAAATAAAAGGGGGTTCCATTTTCGAAAAAACCTCTTTAATGAGTTAAAAGTACATTTTACATTGGATTCTTAGCAGGAGTAGAACCTGCGCCACGTTGATTTAATGGCTATTTCTTTTTTGAAATAAAAAAAATAAAAATTATCTTTCAGTTAAATAATATTAAACACCTTTAAATTAACACCTTATGAGAAAAGTTTTACTCTTGGTTGTTGCGGTATTTACATTGGCACTCAGTTTTGAGGCGTCAGCGCAGCAACGGGTAGTTACCGGTACGGTAATTTCCGAGGAAGACGGTCGAGGTTTACCAGGTGCAACGGTTCTTGCAAAAGGGACAAAAGTGGGTGCTACCACCGATTCGGATGGTAAATATTCCATTAATGTTCCAGCGGGATCCGCTGTATTGATTTACTCTTTCGTAGGCCTTAAGGCTCAGGAAGAGGCGATCGGTAGCCGCTCCGTAGTCAATGTAACCCTTAAAACTGATGCAGCGCTACTAACCGATGTGGTAGTAACAGCGATCGGTATTGAAAGGGAGAAAAAAGCACTGGGTTATGCTGTAACTTCAGTAAGCAAAACACTATTGGAAAATCGTCCAGAAGCTGATGTTGCCCGCGTATTACAGGGTAAAGTGCCAGGGGTAAACATTACCTCCACTAATGGTATGACAGGATCTGGAACTAATATGATTATCCGTGGTTACAAATCAGCTACTGGTAACAACCAGCCGTTGTTCGTTGTGGATGGAGTTCCATTTAATACCTCTACTAACGCGCAGAACGGATTTACTACCGGTGGTGCTACTACTTCATCTCGTTTCTTGGATATTGATCCTAACAACATCGAGAGCATGTCTGTATTGAAAGGACTTTCTGCAACGGTACTTTATGGTGACCAAGGTAGAAATGGAGTAATCTTGATTACTACTAAATCTGGCTCATCTAAGAAAAAAGCTGCTGAAGTAACTGTCAACCAGTCTGTATTCGTTAACGAGGCAGCATCTTTGCCTACTTATGGTACAGAATACGGTAACGGTTTTCAACAAGCTCCAGGTTTCTTCTTCTCTAACTTCGGTCCGAGTATGAATACTGGCTTACAGATTAATCATCCGTTTGCTACTTCTTCTGTAGCTGCAATTCGTGAAGCCTTCCCTCAGTTCTGGGTAGACGGTAAAGTGGGTGGTACTCCTATTAAGTATGATTACAAAGCCTACAAGGATCCTTCACAAATCTTCTTTAGACAAGGTTTAATTTCCAATAGTTCTGTTCAAATAGCAGGTGGTGGAGAAAAAACAGGCTTCAATGCTAGCTTTGGCTACACAGACGAAGAAGGCTTTACACCTGGCAACAAATTGAATAAGTATAACTTTGGATTGGGAGTGAACTCTGCTATCACCGACAAGCTTTCGGTTAACTCTTCGTTCACTTTTGCCATTACAAATCTACTTTCTCCTCCTGCTAACGCATCATATGGTTCAGGTTCTGAAATTCCATCTGTGTTTGGACACGTATTGTTTACCCCACGTTCTGTGGATTTGGAAAACCTTCCGTTCGAAAACCCAGTAGATAAAAGTTCTGTATACTATAGAGGTGGTAACGATATCACTAACCCAAAATGGTTAGTTAAATATTATAAGAACACTTCCGATGTAAAGCGTTTCTTTAATTCTACTTCGTTGAACTATAAACTAAACGATAACTTCACAATGACGTATCGTTTAGGTCTAGATACCTACTCTGAATTGCAAGAGATCTTGTACAACAAAGGTGGGGCTACGGCTAACTTAGCAACTAAAAACGGTTACTATAGAACGATTAACATCAATAACACGATCTGGAACCAAGACTTGATCTTGAACTGGAAAAAGGAGTTATCTGAAAAATTCGGCATGAGTGCCTTATTGGGTGGAAACTCCAGATTTGACTCCTATATGCAGTCTGGTGTGGCTTCTCAAGGCCAATTGGCTTTCGGTTTATTTAGACATTCGAACTTCTCTACTTCTTCAAGCAATGATGCCTATTCTGGTGGTAGCATGAACTCAGGAGTAGACGAGAGAAGATATGGTTTGTACACGAACATTACTTTAGACTATTCTGATTATTTGTTCTTGAACTTGTCTGCTCGTAATGACTGGACCTCTACGGTAGAAGCGGAGAACAGAAGTGTCTTTTATCCAGGGGGATCCGTTTCATTCATCCCAACTACGGCATTTGATTGGACATCTTCTAATTTAAAATACTTGAAGTTGAGATTTGGTTACGGTACTTCAGCTGGTTATCCTAGCCCATACAGTACGAGAAATGTTTTGGCACAGTCTGCTAGAGCATTTGATGTAGGTGGAGCGGTGACTACTACGCACGCTGTATCTAATACGTTGGGTAACCCGAACTTGAAGCCTGAGCTTCATGCTGAGGCGGAATTCGGTGTGGAAGGTATCATGTTCAACAACAAGTTGCGTTTTGATATTTCACTTTATGAGAAAAACACAACAAATTTGATCACGCAAGCTCCGATTGACCCTTCAACAGGTTTTACCTCTACTGCGCTTAATATCGGTAGAATTAGAACTCGTGGAGCTGAATTCCAGGCTATTGTGACGCCGTTCTCAACTGCATCAGGTTTTGAGTGGAACTCTACCCTTAACTGGTCTACTTATAGAACAGAGGTAGTTGAATTAGGTGGTGGATTGGAAGAAGTTGTAGTCGCTGGTTTTACCGATTTAGGTAACTTCGCGGTTCCAGGTCAGCCTTTCAACGTCATCAAAGGTATTGGATTTGATAGAGATCCTAAAACAGGACAACCTATCATCCTTTCTTCTGGTGTACACAAGCCTACTAACGAGCCTGTAGTATTAGGTGATCCAAACCCAGCTTGGACTGGTTCATTCATTAACAGCTTTACCTATAAAGGATTTACACTAAGTGCAATGATGGAATACCGTCATAAAGGTGTGGTCATGTCCAATACGGTAACTGCTACTTTAGCCCGTGGTGTAACCAAGGATCCGGTAGCTGATCGTGAAATGTCCTTTATCATGCCAGGTGTAAGACAAGATGGTACTAATGCAGACGGAACGCCTCGTTACATTCCTAACGATCGTCAAATTACGGCTGCTGATTACTTCTTCTCTGGATACCAAGGTGCTACTGACGAGCCGAATGTCTTTGATGGATCTACGGTTCGCTTGAGAGAAGTTTCTTTAGCTTATTCCTTGCCAAAATCGTTGATTGCTAAGACTCCATTCAAGAAAGTAAACTTCGCATTTAGCGCTACTAACCTATGGTTCCTTGCCCTTAACTTCCCACCAAACATGAACTTCGATACAGACGTGTTGGGTACTGGTGTAGGTAACGGACTTGGATTTGATTTCGTAACTGGACCTAGCTCTCGTAGATTGGGTGGAACGTTAACTCTTACATTCTAACTCCAAACTGAAATGATAATGAAAAGATTTATATATGGACTGACGATGGTAGCCGGAATGGTTTTTGCCACGTCATGTACGGAAAAACTGGACGAACTATTGGAAAACCCGAATGCAGTTAACGCAACTACTGCATCCCCTGATTTCCTTTTGAACAGTATCCAGCTTAATTACCAAAGTTTATGGTATGGTATGTCAGATCGTGGTGCGCGTTTAACGCGTCAAATAAACCAAGGATCTGCCTTGTATGAAGCAGCTTACTCAGCTGGTTCTACTAACGGTACGTGGTCTAACGCTTATGCGAACATACTAGCGGACGTTGAGTTTTTGTTGCCTTTGGCCCAAAAATCAAATTTGCAGCGTCACATGGGTATTGCTAAGACGATTAAGGCGATGGTCTTGATGGATCTAGTAGATACCTACGGTAACGTTCCTTTTTCTGAGGCGTTGAGCGCAGGTAACTTCAGCCCTAAGACGGATGAAGGTGCTTCTATCTACGCTGCTGCGTTGAAATTGCTTGACGAAGCTTCAGTTCACTTTACTGCGGCTACTTCTAGTGGTACACCGAACGATTATTTTTACGGTAGAAATTATACCCGATGGAATAAGTTTGTGAACACCCAGAAGTTAAAGTATTACCTAAACACCCGTTTAGTGGATGCAAATGCCTCTAAGGCCGCGATCAATGCCTTGATTGCAGGAAATGCACTTATTGGTACAGGAGATGACTTTGTTTTCCGTTTTGGAACTACTGCTGCGGATCCGGATTCTAGACATCCGAAGTTTGCTGGTCAGTATACTGCCGGTGGTGGTGACTATCAGTCTACCTTCTTCATGCACCATTTGACTGTGGAAAAAGGTTTTGATGATCCTCGCACGCGTTACTACTTGTACCGTCAGGTATTGACTAATACCACTAACGTAGATGAGCAGGAGTGTATCTCTCAGATCGCACCTCCTCAATACTTAGTAGGAAACTATTGCTACTGTAATCCTGCGGGTAATAAAGGATACTGGGGTCGTGATCACTTAGATCCAGACGGTATTCCACCCGATGGTTTGAAACGTACTGCTTTTGGAACTTATCCATCTGGTGGTCGTTTTGATAACAGCTCTGGTGCACCTGTAGCTAACCCTGCTTTGGGTATGAAAGGTGCTGGGATTCACCCAATCATGTTAGCTGCTTATGTTGACTTTATGTTAGCTGAAGCTGCGATCACTTTGGGAACTACTGGTACTCCAAAAACCTTATTGCAATCAGGTATCAAGAAGCACATGGACTATGTTCGTGCTTTTGCAGTAGCTGGTGCTGAAGGCGCTACTATCTCCGCATTTGAGCCATCTGCAACCTTTACGGGTCGTGTAACTAACTACATTAAATATGTAGATGCTCAGTTTGATGCTGCATCTTCTAATGACACTAAATTAGATGTGGTAGCAAGAGAATACTGGTTGTCATTGTATGGTAATGGTACGGAAGCTTACAACCTTTACAGAAGAACAGGTAAGCCAAGTCGTATGCAGCCTGGATTGGAAGCGGTAACAGGACCATTTGTTAGATCATTCTTGTATCCTAACAACTACATGGTAACGAATACCAAAGCAGTTCAGAAACAGAATCTAGCAACTCAAGTGTTCTGGGATAAGAATCCTGCATCACCTTGGATTTATTAACCTTTAAAATAAGAAAATATGAAAATGCTTAGATATAGTTTCGGAATATTGGCAACTGCGCTCATCTTTCTAAGTTCTTGTAGAGATTTTGTGGAGCCTGCCGTTCCTTACAAAGATTTTGACACGGGAGCTTACTTGAGAACAATTACCAGGACGAGCACCACCTTTAACTTCTTCAATTTAGCTAGCTCAAAGTTTGCGCTGACCGTTGAAGCAGTAGATAAAGAAGACGGAAAGACGTTGCAGTCTGTAGAAGTTCGTGTACGTCACAGACGTTTGATTGCTGGGGTAGGATTGAAATATACTCCTGCAAATGACGTGGTAGTGAAGACGCTTCAAGCGTCTGACTTCAAGACGAACACAAGTTCTCGTTTCTTGAGATCAAGCTTCGAAGTGACGGCTGCTGAAGCCATCGCTGCGGTAGGTTTGAAAGCTGCAGATATTAGTGGAGGTGATGCATTCGAATTCCGTATGGTATTAATCGATAAGTTTGGAAGAAAATTCTCTTCTGACAACGTGACAACCAACGTAGCGGGTGCTCCTTTCTATGATTCTCCATTCCAGTATCCGGTATCTGTAATTTGTCCTTCGGATTTAGCAGGTACTTATGATTTTGATGCATTGGAGACCTTCTGCGGAGCGACTTACTCAGGAAAAATTACGTTGACTGCGGTTGCTGCCTCTCCTGGTTCTTACACGGTGTCCGATGGTACCTTCGGTGCATGGGATAAGTGTTATCCAGATGCATGGGGAAGTGGAAACGTACGAATCAGTGATGCTTGTGGTAAATTGTCCATGAGTGGGGCAGATAAGTATGGTGATTCTTACTCCATGACCGTTAAGAGTGTTACTCCAGCGGTTGTTACCTTCGAGTGGAAAAACACCTACGGTGAGTCAGGTATTGTTGCATTGAAGTCAAATGCAGGCAAACCTTGGCCGGCTACTTTAAAGTAATAGGTTAAATCTTAAGTACAAAAAAGGCAACGTCTCTATTGACGTTGCCTTTTTTTGTTATACAAGATGGGTTTTCGATTTCCAGGAAAAAGTGGAAATAAGTGACTGAAAACTAGTAATGAAAACTTGCCATTACTGTTAAGTCGCGCAAAAATGCTAGAGGATTTGATTCAAAATCATCACCCCTACCAGGCCCGCCACCGACACGATAGTCTCCATCAAAGACCAAGATCTCAGCGTTTCCTTTACGGTCAAATTGAAATATTCTTTAAATAACCAAAAGCCTGTATCGTTCACATGGGAGAACATTAAACTTCCTGCTCCGATGCTTAAGACCATTAAGTTAGCATTAACAGACCCAGACGCCACCAAAGGATAAATCATTCCAGCCGCTGTCAAGCCCGCAATCGTGGCTGAACCCAAACAAACGCGAATTATCGCCGCCATCATCCAACCTAGTACTAAGGGGTGGATAGGCAATCCTCCTAAATAGGACGCAATCTCCTTACTGACACCCGAAACTAATAATATCTCCTTTAATGTTCCGGCACCAGCAATGATCAATAAAATCATCGCCACATCTTTCACTGCTTCCCCATATACATTCATTACCTCCTCGATTTTCTTACCACGGCGAATCCCTAAGATATAAGTTGCCACTAAAATAGCCACTAACATCACCATCGCGGGATCTGCGATGAATTTTACCACCGGAGAATCAGGCAGTTGCACTTCGGCAATGGTGGTTCCTACTAATAGAAATACAGGAAATAAAGCCGCCACAAAGCTGGCTGATTTACTAGGCAAATTCGATTCATCTATTTCTGCTGCGGCGAAAGCTTTCAATGGTTTGATGGGTAGGTGGGCCAAAGTTTTGGCAAAAATAGGACCTGCCAAAATAATCGCCGGGATAGCTACAATAATACCGAGCATGAGTGTTTCCCCCATATTCGCATGAAACTGAGCCACTAAAGCTGCCGGAGATGGATGAGGTGGTAAAAAACCATGCGCCACGGATAAAGAGGCCATCATAGGAACGCCTGCTAATAGTGGAGGTATCTTATATTGCTGAACTAAAGAGAAAATAAGAGGAATCATCAGCACAAAACCCACATTATAAAACAAGGGAATGCCTATCACGAAACCTGTTAGCATCAGCCCCCAGGTTATATTTTTTAGTCCAAAAAGATCAATCAAGGCTCCCGAAATCTGCTTTGCTGCCCCAGAAGTGGCTACTAGTTTACCTAACATGGCCCCTAAAACGAGAATCACCACTAAAGAACCGAGAGTGTCGCCTAAACCTTTTTGGATAGATTTCGCGATATCAGGCAAAGGCAAACCCAGACAAACACCCGCAAAAAGACTGACGAGTAAAAAGGATATAAAAGAATTGACCTTCCAGTACGTGATTAAGAGTACTAAAAGGCCAAGGCTTGCAATTACGATTAATAAGGTCATAGTGTGAATAGGTTATCATTCACAATTTACCATTTAGCTTTTAAAAATCGCCATACGTTTCTTCTAAATATTTCTGCATCACTAAAATATCCTCTTTAGAGGTTAAATCAGGCACATTTTCGGCTAATGGAATCGCAAAAAATCCTTTACCCTCCCCTTCTCCAAACATCACCACCGAGGTAGGCAATTCTTTTTCGTTACGAACCGCATGGAAAGGCGTCTTAGCTAAATAGGGCAAGAAAGTGCTCGCCTCAAACACAAACACGTTCATGCTCACCCCTAAGCGACCTTGTTTCGCCATTAATTCATCGGCTTGCTCCTTCGTCGGTTTTTCAATAATCTCTAATAAATAACCCTCCGCATCCGTGCGAATCAAGGCAAAAGCCGAAATACGCTCTTCTGGATACAATAAGCTATCGCGGTGATAGGAGATTAACGCTTGGGGTACTTCAGAAGCCCAAAGCGTCTTCAACGCGTTCACCGAATATAAATTATCCGAATTACATACAATTACGCGACCCGTTTGCCAGTCTGCATGTTGCGATAAAGCTTGGTAAACCGCATCTGACGTTCCGGCTGGCTTCACGCGATCTACTGGGATTTGTTGACGAGCAAAAACGATTTGTATTCCCCAGGTAGCGTCTTTTGCCATTAGAGATTCACAGTATTCTTGTGAAACGTTATCCGTCGGATGCAAAAGCAACATCACCTCTTCAATTCCGGCTAAATGCGCGTTATATAATTGGTAATCAATCAAAGTTTTACCATTCTTCCCCACCTGAATCATTCCCTTTGTTACCGCATTGGCTTGCGCTACTAATTTCGGATCTAAATCGCTATTCTCTTCTGACAAGGCTTTCTTCATACGAGAGGCCATGCCTCCCGCTAAAATCAATAATCTCTTCTTCATATACTTTTTGTTGTTCCTTTATCTACTGTTATGATGTAGGCTTTTCCACCTACTTTTTCGATGGCCATAACCACTTTTTCTGGGTTATTAGGTGCATAGGCAAACATACATCCGCCACCACCTGAACCATTTATTTTTCCTCCCAAAGCTCCAGCCTCCAATGCCGCCTCAATCATGCTATTTATTTTAGGGGTGGAAATACGTTTATTTTCCCGCAAATTTACTTGATGTTCATTTAATAAAGAACCCAATTTTTCGTCAGACCACTCAATTTTTCCTTCAAACATCGCTTTAGCCTCTAAAAGCAAATTGCGATCACTGATATTCGCTTGCAAAAGCACCCACTCATCATTGCTTAATAATTCCTGGTATTTCGCTGGGTCATTTTCGGTAACTAAATTAAAATCAGGGTATTTCGCCTGGATTTTATTCATCCCTCCTAACATTCCAAACTTAACATGACTTAAAATACCCAACGTGTCTTTCGGCTCCTGCGAATCGCCTAAAACAAAGGTTCCTAATTCTCTAGTATAGGTTTCAATGTGAATTTTAGGCTCACTGGCTAGATAAATTACATTACCCACCGCCGTAGAATATTGGTCCATCATTCCACCTGGCTCTGAAAACTCGAGCACCTCGGCTTCATAGGTGATTTCGCCAATTTGTTTTTGGGAATAGCCTAAACCGTATATTTCATTCAAAAAATTCACCCAAGATACGAGCAAAGCGGAGGAACTAGACGTACCTGAATTGATGGGAATATTACCGCTTACCGTTAATTCCAAACCTTTTTCTAAACGATGCCCCTTCCGGTGCAAGACGTTTAAGACACTTTTAAAATAGTCCCGCTCTTTTGTATAGACCAATGGGTAATCGAGTGTAAATGTTTCTTCCAACCCCACATCCGGCAAGGAAAAATGAACGATGTTATCTTCTCTGAAATCCCCTTCGATTTGAATGCGCTTAGAAATAGCCGCTGCAATGACTGGTAAACCTAAATAATCTTGGTGTTCGCCAAAAAGACAAATACGCCCCGGGGTTGATACAATCATTTTAAGCAGGGTATTTCGTTAAATAATCTAATTTATAGGCCCAAGTAGCCGCAATGTTCTCTGCTTTCACAATTGCCTCTTCCGTCTTAGGACCTTCAAACAAATCCCGCACTGTTTCTCTAAACATCCCTAACCAACGATCGAAGTGTGCTGGCGTAATCGGATGAATCTGATTAATCTGCAAATGAGGTCGCATGGGTGCACCTTGATAAGCAGTACCTTGAAATAATAACATCTCCCAAAAATCATACATCTTAGGTAGGTGCTTCTCAAAATCTACGTGCATCACTTCCATAAAAACCTTTCCCACTAAATCATCTGAGGGCATTTTAGCATAAAATGCATCCACAAATGTTTTAATGTCAGCCTTCGAAGTAATGTCGTTTTTCATTAATGCGTTTTGATTTTAGCGAGCAATAAGTTCGAAACTTTCGCCCCTTGAATGACTCCCTGATCTAATGCTGGACGAAAGTGAATTCCTCCATACAAACGACTAACCGATGCTTCATCTGCTGCTTGTTTAAAGGAAGTAAATTTGCGCGGAGGTAAACCATAAGGAATTTCTGTAGAGTCATTAAATGACACATTATCCCCGTATAATTTAGTCAAAACCGTAGCGGCCGCACTTGAAATAGTACTATGTCCCGAGGTATATTCTGGGAAGGGAGGCGTCTGTAAAATCGGTATCCATTTTTTGTCGATACTATTATTTATCACCGTCTCTGGACGAATTCTAACCGAACGGTATTTCTCATCCCAGCAAGAAATAAATCCATCAAAAATAGACATCGATGTCATCGCAAATGCTTCTGCTACTTGCACATGGGATTTCTTTAATTGACGTGAAACTTGACCCACGATTCCTAACCAGTGACCACCCGGCGACATTTTTTTTGTCGCAAACATGGCATGTCCGGTGATATTCATTTTGAAGGGATTGCAATCCCAGAAATTGGCAATATCGCGTTGTTCATCTGTCAAATTCTTCACCGTATTATAGGATTCCATCACTTCCTTATAATAAGGAGTTCCTGGCGTCAAATCGAATTTAGCCGGAACCGGAGCCTGAAATTGCGCAGACGAATCAAGCCCTACCGGGCGAATTTTAGTCCAATAAGGCTCTACCGCATCCATATAGGCAGGAGGCGTCGGAGTCCAAGTTCCTGGATCATTGGTTACCGTGAATCGGAAACCACGCGTTTGCTTGTAATTATCTTTAGCTGCATACCTCATCACCGATTCCGCAATAGAGTCACCTAAGGCAATCGAGCGATCATAAACCTCATTCGGAATTCCGGTTGCACGATAATCATCTTCCAACTTTTTATCAAATTCATCATACAATTCTTGCGCAAAAGTTAATTTCTTACCCACGGATAAAAAAGCTCGCGTAGATGCAAGAGGATAGCAGTATTCTTGGCCTTTCTCTGGCTGAGCCACTTTTTCAAAACCATTGATTTGGCCTACTAAAGATTTATACCCCTTTTCACCATGAATAGCCGCTTCATATCCTGCGATACTCGCATACATATAAATACGGGATGAAACGGGTGGAGCGAAAATATCGTGAATGATACTTTCCGTAAGCATTACTTCCGCACGAATTAAAAATTCAGGATTAGCCGCAGCTTTCTGATAGTCTTTATTCGAGCTAGAACAAGCTGTGAATAGTAGAACGGCGAAAATAAAAGCTATATTTCTCATGTAGGGTTTGATTAACCTCACAAAGGTACAAAAACCATCCTACTTTTTGCTGATGAAAATCAGGATCTTTCCAAAATTTCTTCCGCCGCTTCCCTACCCGAAGCCAGAGCTCCCTGCAAGGAGGGAAACTGCAAATAATCTCCGGCTAATACAATGCCATTAGCTGCCTTTTTGATAGAATCATACGCATCCACCGCCTGCAATGAATGGGGTAAATCAAATTCTTCTAGGAAGCGTAATTCCACTCCAAACAAATGCTTTTCGAGCGCTAATTTAACCTCCTCTTTACTACTATTGCGTAGAGATGTGGCAGAATACAAAGCTATCCCATCCGGAGCTAGTCCCGGATTAACATCTGTCAAACAAGTGAAATGAAGTAGATTTTCGTCACTTATAAGCCTTAATAAAGGAGGCTGAGGCGCTGATTTGTTCGAATAAAAATAAAAAGTTTTGGAGGCTAAAGTGGCTGGGACATCTAAACCTAAAAGTTTCGCAGCCACCGGTAAATCCACAGCTAAAATCACCGCCTCACCCTCAATTTTTTCTCCCGAAATTAAGGTGACGCTCTTCGCATCTAGCATCGTAATTTCCTGATGAAGTCGAATGGATTCTGCCGGTAGATTAGATGCTAATTGAGCGGGAATCGCCTGCATTCCATTTGCGGGAATAGCCGCATTCCCATACAAAAACTGGCGTAAATAATAGAAGAAAAGGGACGCAGGTTGTGCGAGTGATTCTTGCAAGAAAACGCCTTGAAAAAAGGGGATTAGAAATTCGTTTTTGAAGCGATCGGAAAAAGAATAAGATTCAATCAACTCTTGCGTGCTTTGTTTTTTGCCATCTAAAGCTGGGACATTCCCCTGAAGCTTCAACCAAATTTTTATAAGGGAAATAATATCTTTAAAGCGTAAAATATCCGAAGAGAATAAGTCAAAAGGGCGACGTAATGGATTATAGAAAACCTGATCTTTCACCATAGCCCCTGATTCGAAATAGGATAATTGCAAAGCAGAAAGATCTAGCGAACGTTGAACTTCCGTGTAAGAGGTTTGAAGTACTTGAAATCCTCGGTCTAAAATAAATCCATCTTTTGGTATCGATGAAACTCGGCCACCTGGAGCGCCTCCTTTTTCGAACAAAATGAAGTCTCTACCGCTTTGATGTAAAATATTTGCCGCTTGTAAACCTGCAATTCCACCGCCAACTACCAAGATAGGTTTCATAGATAAATTATATTTTTATAAACTCTGCAAAATTAAAATTGTTTAACATTCTTTTTATTAAATTGCAGTATATTAATACAAAATTGCTGAATGGATTACCTAATTAAGGAAGAAGGAGAATACCAATACATAGATGAAGGTCAAGGGGAAACTCTTTTATTGCTTCACGGTTTATTTGGCGCATTGAACAACTGGGAGGGAGTGATTAATCACTTTAAGCAGCATTACAGAGTCATTATACCTTTGATGCCTATTCACGAAATGCCTATTAAAGAGGCGGGATGTGAAGGTTTAACAGAGTTTATCGAAGGCTTCGTAGATTATAAGGCATTAGACAAATTCACTGTCATTGGAAATTCTTTAGGCGGTCACGTTGCCTTGATTTATACCTTACGTCATCCAGAAAAGATTCAGCGTTTGATTTTAACGGGCTCATCGGGCTTATTTGAGAACTCTATGGGCGGTTCCTATCCTAAGAGAGGAAATTACGAATACATTAAAGAACGGGTTGAATACACGTTTTATGACCCGAAAACGGCAAGTAAAGAATTAGTGGATGAGGTATTTGAAATCACGAATAGCATCCCGAAGGTCATGCGTATTATAGCGATTGCAAAATCGGCTCAGCGTAATAACATGGCTAAAGAAATTGTTCACATCAAGGCTCCTACCCTATTAATTTGGGGCTTAAACGATACCATTACCCCACCAGAAGTGGGACACGAATTCAATCAATTAATCCCCGGTTCTACCTTGCGATTCATTGATAAATGCTGCCACGCTCCTATGATGGAAAGGCCGGTAGAATTCAACGAAATAGTAACCGAGTGGTTAAACCATAACCCGATTTAATATGTTAATTCTATCACACCTAAACTATGATTTACCGGTGTTACGAATGCATGATTCAGTGGCGAAAGCCTTGAAAACGCTTCGTATCCAGGAGATTAATGCCTTAGCGGTGGTAGAAAACAAACACTTTATTGGCCTCGTTTCAGAGGAAGTTTTAGCTCAAGCCTTATCTCCAGAACAATTATTATCAGATTTAAAAGGGCACTTTTCGAATTTTCGAATGGAAGAAGAGGAGGATGTCTTAGCTAGTTTACCTTGGTTTGATGCCCCTCACGTAGATGTTATTGCTGTTACTAATACGGAACAGATTTTTAGAGGTTATTTGACCAAATCTGCAGTAGGAAATATCCTTTTGAATTCCGGATTAGAAAATAAAAACGGCGGAATTATCCGCATTCCTTTTCAAGCATCGCGCGATACTTTAAGTACGATCATTCGAATCATTGAAGAAGAAAACGGCTTCGTAGTTCGCACCTTTTTTCAAGAACCGAATCTGGTTATCCAAGTCCAAACAGAAACGTTTGGCAAGATCATATCGAATCTAGAAAGACACGGCATTTTTATTGAAAAAGCTTTTGTTTTTGGAGAACAATTAGAGGTAGACCAGGATCGTTTTGATCATTTAATGCGCTTTATCGACCTATAATGAGTGTACTATTAGCTATTCACGGGAAATCATTTACGGCAGAAACTAAGCCGTTAATGGAAAAAATGTGGGCTGATATTTGTGCCAAAAATTGCCAACCCATCCTCTCCGATTTTTTCAAAAATCACCTCGTAGAACATGGATTCTCTGTAGAGGATGTCCCAAGCTATTCGGCAGAAAAAGGACTCGAAAAAGTAGATATGGCCTGGAGTATTGGTGGTGACGGAACACTCTTAGAGACCTTAACGCAAATAGGGCCTAAAGAAATCCCCATTCTAGGTATTAACACGGGACGATTGGGCTTTTTAGCCACTTTATCTCCCCCTGAAATTAGTGCCGCTTTAGATACTGTTTTGCAAGGAAATTACCGGATTGAAAATAGAAGTCTTGTTTCAGTCGAATCAGCCATTGATTTTTTCGATGGAAAAGGATTTGGCTTAAATGAAGTGGGAATAATGAAGACTGACACCTCATCGATGATTACCATTAAGGCATACGTGGACGGGAATTATTTAAACTCCTATTGGGCAGATGGCTTAATCGTTTCGACGGCTACCGGATCTACTGGTTATTCCCTTTCAGTGGGCGGCCCATTAGTTATTCCGAGTTCCGATATATTTATTATTTCTCCGATGAGCCCGCATAACTTAAATGTGCGCCCTCTACTAGTTTCCAGCTCTGCTATATTAACTTTTGAAGTAAGTTCAAGAAGTAAAAACTTCCTCATTTCGCTAGATTCGCGTTCGAAAGTGGTCGACAGCCACCATAAAATCACCGTTCAAAAAGCGCCATTCTCCGCAAAACTGATAAAGATTCCAGGGGATGATTTTTTGCAGACCTTGAGGAGTAAGTTGAATTGGGGGCTAGATGTTCGTAATTGATTTTACTCATTTAATTGATTTAATTCATTCAAAAACGTGCTGCGCAATGTTTTTCGAATGAATTAAATCAATTACTCTTATAGCGCTTTAGAGTTGGTTTAAATTTCTAATTCACAAAATTATTGCGCAGCACAATTTTAGAATTAGAAAACTAAAGCAACATTTCACAAAGCCTGCCCCGCAGGGGCAACCAACTTTATTCTTTGTGCTTTTTGCTCTATGCTTTAAAGAAGTCTTTTCAGCTCATTAAGCTTCAGCAACGCCTCAATCGGCGACAACGAATTCACATCTAACTCGCTTAATTGTTCTTCGATTTTCTTTAAGCCCTCTGGAATTTCTGCACCAAAAAGACTCATTTGGTAATTCGCCTTAGGCATCTCTTTTAGCTTATCGATATTTTCCTCTAGCACGTGATCCTTCTCTAAGTTTTGAAGAATTTCATGCGCACGCAATACTAAGGAGGTAGGCATTCCGGCTAATTGAGCAACGTGAATACCAAAACTATGGGCGCTTCCACCGGGTAATAATTTACGCAGGAAGATGATTTTATTACCCACCTCTTTCACAGAGACATGGAAGTTTTGGATGCGCGGGAAGTCCTGCGTTAATTCATTTAATTCGTGGTAGTGGGTGGCAAACAAGGTTTTGGCCTTATAAAAAGGGTGATTATGCAAGTGTTCTGCAATCGCCCAAGCCATGGAAACGCCGTCATAAGTAGACGTTCCACGACCGATTTCATCCAATAAAACCAAGGAACGAGATGATAAATTATTCAAAATCGCCGCCGTTTCCGTCATCTCCACCATGAAGGTCGACTCCCCTTTAGAGAGGTTATCCGAGGCACCTACCCGCGTGAAAACTTTGTCCACTAAACCTAAATTAGCCGAATCAGCGGGCACATAAGAACCCATCTGAGCGAGCAAAACAATGAGAGCGGTTTGGCGCAATAAGGCAGATTTTCCGGCCATATTGGGGCCCGTAATCATCATGATTTGCTGCGTTTGATCATCTAAATAAACGTCATTAGGCACGTAATTTTCACCTGCTGACAATTGTTTTTCAATGACTGGATGGCGCCCTCCTTTGATATCGATTACCTCCGTTTCATTTAATGCAGGTCGAACATAGTTGTTTTTCTTCGCTACAGAGGCAAAAGAAAGAAGCACATCTAAGGTAGCAATTCCGAGGGCATTTCGCTGAATTTGAGCTAAATAGGCCAAAGCCTCTTGAACCAAATCTTGGAAAATGCCGAATTCGATGACGGAGATTTTGTCCTCCGCACTCAGAATTTTCTCTTCATAAACCTTTAATTCTTCTGTTATATAACGTTCCGCATTGACTAAGGTTTGCTTGCGAATCCATTCCGGCGGTACCCGATCTTTATGCGAATTAGTCACCTCTAAATAATAGCCAAATACGCGGTTATAGGACACCTTCAACGAAGTGATTCCGGTACGCTCAATTTCGCGTTTTTGGAGATCCGCTAAATAGCCTTTTCCCGAAGTCGAAAGCCCATGTAATTCATCTAATTCAGCCAAAAAGCCTGATTTTATCATCCCTCCCTGGTGCATTAGCACCGGTGGATCTTCCCGCAAAGCCGTGTCAATTTTATACACTAATTCGTCACACGAATCCAGACTGGTTGCAAGTCCAGAAAGACTAGCATATTTCGAGGAAGCAAGACGTGTTTTAATCTCCGGAATTTGCTGCAGGGCATTCTTCAACGCATTTAATTCACGTGGATTAATGCGACCGGCGGCAACTTTAGAAATCATCCGCTCCACATCCCCTATCGGTTTCAATAAGTTAGAAACCTGATCCAATAAAGTGTCTGAATCAAGTAAACCGGCCACTCCTTCCTGACGCTGAACGATAGCTTGCAGGTCTTTTAGAGGCAACACGAGCCATTTTCGAAGCAAACGCCCACCCATCGCGGTTAGGGTCTGATCGATTAATGCAATTAATGGTACGCCCCCTTCTTGCGTGGGATGAATCAACTCGAGATTCCGAATCGTAAATCGATCTAGCCACACATATTTATCTTCTTCTATTCGCTGAATAGAAGAAATATGGCCGATGGAACGGTGCTCCGTTTCGGCTAAATAATGTAGAATAACTCCAGCGGATATGATGCCGAGCGGACTATTTTCGATCCCGAAACCCTTCAGGTTTTGGGTCTTAAAATGTTGTGTTAAAAGCGGATAAGTAAATTCATGGGTAAAAATCCACTCTTCCATAGTAAAGCTATGGAATTGCTCCCCGAACGCGTCGATAAACGCATTCCTATGTTTTTTAGGGTACAGAATTTCGGCTGGCAGAAAGCTTTGGACTAACTTCTGAATATAGGCCAAAGGTCCCTGAGAGCACATAAATTCCCCCGTGGAAATATCCAACAGGGCAATTCCATAGGTCGCCGATTTTTCCTCTATTGAGATCGCCGCCACATAATTATTGCGCTTATTATCTAAAACTTGGTCATTGAAGGACACGCCAGGAGTCACTAATTCCGTCACCCCGCGCTTCACAATTCCCTTCACCGTCGCAGGGTCCTCTAATTGATCACAAATCGCGACACGTTCACCTGCGCGGACTAATTTAGGCAAATACGTATCCAAGGAATGGTGCGGGAAACCGGCTAATTCAGCATCGGCGTTGCCATTATTTCGGCGAGTCAAAACAATACCTAGAATTTTCGAGGCTTTTATCGCGTCTTGGCCAAAAGTCTCATAAAAATCCCCTACCCGAAACAACAAAATTGCTCCAGGGTATTTCGCCTTGATTTGATTAAACTGCCTTGATAGAGGGGTTTCCCCTTTTTTCAATGGCTCCTCTCCGTTTTCTGCTTTCCGTGCCAAATATTTTTATTCTATTAATGACAAAAATAAACCAAATTTTCTATTTTTGATTTCTCTAAACTAGATTAAGAAAATGATTAACAATTCTATTTACATTAAATCTCAACAAGAAGTATTCGATGTCGTGATTGTGGGTTCCGGTGCGGGTGGCGGTATGGCTGCTCACACATTAGCGAAAGCCGGAGCAAAGGTGTGCGTTCTGGAGGCAGGACAGCCTTTTGACCCCGCAGATCCGAAAGATATGACCCAAATGAAATGGCCTTATGAGTCATTGCGTAGAGGGTCAAGTAGTTCGCTACGTAATTTTGGTGATTTTGATGCTGCCTATGGTGGCTGGGACATCGAAGGCGAACCCTATACTCGTAAAGAAGGAACCAAGTTCGATTGGTTCCGCTCCCGCATGGTGGGTGGACGCACGAACCACTGGGGACGTATTTCCCTTCGTTTTGGTCCAGATGATTTTAAAAGAAAAAGTATCGACGGCCTAGGCGATGACTGGCCAATCGGATATGATGATATGAAGCCTTTCTATGATAAGGTGGACAAAATGATTGGGGTTTTTGGGACAAATGAAGGACTTAGAAATAACCCAGATGGCTATTTCTTACCTCCTCCTAAGCCTCGTCTACACGAATTAATGATCAAAAAGGCGAATAAAGCCTTAGGCATCCCGACGTATCCTTCACGTATGTCGATGTTGACGAAGCCCATTAATAATGAACGTGGACAATGTTTCTATTGCGGTCAATGTAATCGGGGTTGTTCTGCTTATGCGGACTTCTCGTCCTCATCGGTTTTAATTAAACCCGCTGTAAATACCGGAAATACCACTGTTTTACCATTTGCAATGGCGCGCGAAGTAATGACCGATCCTATCACAGGTTTAGCGACTGACGTTTCTTATGTACATACAGGTACGATGATGGAATATTCTGTCAAAGGAAAAATCGTCGTTTTAGCTGCCTCTGCAGGTGAAACTGCACGTCTATTATTGAATTCGAAAAGTTCTCGTTTCCCGAACGGTATCGCTAATTCTAGCGGAGTCGTAGGAAAATATATCAATGACTCTACCGGAGCCTCTCGTTCCGCGATCATTCCGTCTTTATTTGATCGCAAGCGCTATAATGAAGATGGTGTGGGCGGCATGCACGTTTATACTCCCTGGTGGTTAGATAATGCAAAATTAGACTTCCCACGTGGATACCACATCGAATATGGTGGAGGTATGGGAATGCCAAATTATGGTTTTGGCTGGGGAATCGAAGGCCTAAATGGTCGTGAAAATTTCACTAGAGATGGTATTAAAAAGGCCGCTGGTGGATACGGAGCTACCTTGAAAGAGGATTACCGCCGTTTCTATGGCGCTTATGTTAGCTTTGCAGGACGTGGTGAACCGGTTCCTCGCGAAGACAATTATTGTGAAATCGATCCAAGCGTAGTGGACAAATTTGGTATCCCTGTTTTACGTTTTAACTATAAATGGAGTGATTACGAGGTGAAACAAGCGAAACACATGCAAGACACTTTCGAAGAAATTATTCACTCGATGGGTGGTGAGGCCTTGGGTAAAAAGCCAGGTGCTGAAAATAATTATGGTTTAGCTGATCCAGGTCGTATTATTCACGAAGTGGGAACAGCGCGTATGGGTAATGACAAAAAGACTTCCGTGCTGAACTCTAATTGCCAAGCACACGATGTGAAAAACTTATTCGTTGCAGATGCGGCTCCATTCGTTTCTCAAGGCGATAAAAATGCGACTTGGACGATCCTTGCGTTATCCCTACGCACATCAGAATACATTATCGATCAACGTAAAAAAGGCAACCTGTAAGATGAAAAGAAGAGACTATTTAAAAAATATGGGCTTAAGTTCACTGGGCTTAGCCGTTTTCAATCCCGATGAAAAAGCGATTGAGAATTTAGAATTAGGAAAAGTTCCGGTCAAAAGACCGAACGGACGTACGCAAGAAGAAGCTGAAATGGAAGCCAAGTTAAAGGCTGAAATATTCTTGAACGCGCATGAATTAGCAACCATCACCGTTTTGTCTGACATCATTATTCCAGCGGACAAGAAATCTGGAAGCGCCTCCCAATCAGGAGTAACCGCATTCATTGAGTTTATCGTGAAGGATAAGCCAGAATTAAAAACACCGATGCGCGGAGGATTACGTTGGTTAGATGTAGAATCGAACAAGCGTTTCTCGAAAAATTTCACTGAATTAACTCCTGCTCAGCGACTAAACATCGTAGATGAAATTGCTTACCCTGGTAAAACACCGAAGCATTTATCACAAGGGGAATCATTTTTCACTTTGATGCGAAATTTAACCGCAACTGGATTTTATACCTCTAAAATCGGAATTGCCGATTTAGACTACAAAGGAAACACGCCTAACCAATGGAATGGCGCTCCTGATGAAGTTTTAAAACAATATGGTTTGAGTTATGACGCCTAAGCGTGTCACTAGACCAGCCATTTTTCAATCCATTCCGGGCCTCGTGGCGGGTGTTAGCACTCGCCACGGCGGCTTAAGTGAAACTCCTTTCGCTTCTTTAAATCTAGGTATTCACACAGATGATTCTCCTGAAATCATCGAAAAAAACCTTGCCTTGTTTTGCGAAGATGTTGGTGTTTCACCATCAGATCTAGCCCGTTCTTATCAAGTGCATGGGGACAAAATTTGGGTGACGGGTCGTCCCGGATATCAATCAGGTTTCGATGCCATGATAAGTGTCGAGCCTGGGGTTTTTCCAGGTGTAAGTATAGCTGATTGCACCCCCATTTTATTGGCTGATCCAGTCACTCGCGTTTGCGCAGCCATTCACGCCGGTTGGAAAGGTACGGTAGCTGGTATCGTGGAGAAGACCGCTAAACGAATGATTGAAAACCGAGGCTCGAATCCTGCAGATATGCTAGCTTATATAGGACCTTGCATTAGTTTAGTACATTTTGAGGTGGGAGACGAAGTGGCAGCACAGTTTGCAGACGAGTTTAAAACACGTGTTAACAATAAGTGGCACGTCGATTTAAAAGAAGCTAATGCGGCGCAACTTAGATCTGTAGGAATTCGGCAAATTGAAATCGATCCCGCCTGCACCGTAGAAGACAATACAGACTATTTTTCTCACCGAAAAGAAAAGGGCATGACTGGCCGAATGCTTGCCTTAATTGGATTTCAGATTGCGTAGGAACATCTGGCGATTCAGATTCTCCTTAGGCATCAATTCGTAGGCTTTTTTATAATCTTTCCGCTTTAAATCCCCATTCTTAATCGATTTAATAAAGCTAATCCAGGCAAATGGATTAGTTAAAGCTAAGGTAGGATCACTAAAGAAATTTTTATTTACCTGAGACGAGATCATCATATCGGAAAAATTTCGAAAATTAGAGGACGCTCCCATACCCGCCTGCAAGGCAAAGATGTTTAACTTAGACTGCTCTAGATTATTTCTAGCATTATCACGTTGTCGAGCATCGCGTAATTCCATCGCTAAGAATGCTTGCTTAAATTCGTCTTCGCTTGAGTGTGGAAAAACTTTTACCTCCCGAAGCATCGTGGTCATTTCATCCATTGGAATGATAACCTGATGAACTAATTCGGTATCACGCGGCACGATATAGTACTTTTTATTGTATCCGATATACGAAATAACTAAACTATCTCCTGGAAAAACATACATATCGACTTGTCCGAAATTATCAGTTAATGCTCCTCGACCAGCCTGAGGATTAAATATATAGGCCAAAGGAAGGAATTCTGCATTGCTCGATGCTATGATACGTCCTTGAAACAAAACTGTTTTATCCTGCCCTTGCGAGTAAGCAGTTAAGGTGAGCAAGCAGAAAGCAAGCACTAAAAAAACAAGAACAGTGAATCGTTTCATCATGAAACCGAAATTACGCAAAAAATGAATCCCAAATGGTTAAAACCTGTTAAAGCTTAGTTTTTGGGAAATAATTTCAAGAAAGTGATAATAAATGGAATCGATAAAAGTAAGCCATCAAACCGATCCAAAAATCCACCGTGACCCGGTATCGTATCTGCCGAATCTTTGATCTTTATGCTACGCTTAAATAATGATTCCACTAGATCACCATAGGTTCCAGCCACCACAATAATGACACCGATAGCAAACCACTGCCAGCTTTCATAATTGGTATAATAGATCGATAAAACATAAGCCACGATCATCGTGGCGATTAAACCGCCGATACTTCCTTCCCAGGATTTCTTAGGTGAAACGCGTTCGAATAACTTCGTTTTGCCAAATTTTGTTCCCGCAAAATAGGCCCCTGAATCACTAGCCCATAATAGAAAAAGGCAGCCAAGAATGATTTGAGGATCATAGGTTTCATTTTCAAGGAAGGCTAAAACAGTAAACAAAGCGAAAGGCAATGCCACATAAATAATCCCTAAGAACGTATAGGCGATGTTTTTAAAGGGTTTTTCGTCATTCGCTTTATAGAGCTTTATGAAGAAAATTAAGGCTAATAAAGGCGAAAGGATATAGTAATTAGAATAAGCAATTTCGCCTTTTTCAATAAAAAAGGTCAATAAATGCAGCACAACTCCGCAGAATGTACCGTAAAATGTCAAGGGTAAATTATCACTAATACTACCAACTAACTTATAAAATTCGAGTTGTGCCGCTGCCCCGATCAACAAGAAAAAAACCAAAAAAGTATAATCACTAAACAGCACACAGAAAAGCAAAAACGGCACCGCTACAATAGCTGCGATCACGCGTTGTTGCAAATTAGACATCTCTCGTAAACCCATAAAACTTATTTTTCAAGCCGTAAGCTATGCAAACGACGAATGTAAAATACCACTAATGCTACAGAAATCAACACAGACCACCAGGGCGTAATTTCCCCCAATTTCTCCGGATCAACTGCGATTTGCTTCTGCTGGTACATGTAATGCATCGTCAAAGTCCAGCCATTATTAAATAAATGTGCCACGATCGGAATCCAAATATTGCGGTTCCACACATATAAATACCCGAAAAAGGCGCCTAAAAATAAACGCGGAAAGAATCCGAAAAATTGAAAATGTATAAAACTGAAAATCCCCGCAGATACCCAAATCGCCACGTGGTGATTTCCCACATAGCGTTCAAATAAAGTTTGCAATACTCCTCTAAAGAATAACTCCTCCCCTAAAGCAGCTAGACCAGCGATTACGACTAAACCAATGGCAAAGTCCGTCGGACTTTGAAAGTTGATTAAAAACTTAGTTAATTCTGCTAATTGCGTTTCTGACGCACGCATCCACTTTTCTGTCTCTTCAAATCCAGCAGGTAAAATAAGTGACTGATTCCACTGAATAATGTATTCTAAAAGTGGCATTCCCACTAAAATGGTGATAATCGACCAAAGAAATACCCGGTAATCTGGTTTTGTATTTTCCGATAGGGAATTAAAATCACGCTTTTCAGACCAGCGCAAATAGGCCCATGAACTAGCCACAAAGGTAAAAAGGGCCGAAAACCATTGCATAGCCATCATGGCACGAAAGGCTCCCTCGTAGTTTTGGGGATGGGCCATAAAATCCAAAACGGATTTCTGAAATTGATTCACATCCTGTGTAGGGAAACCTACAATTAATACGACTGATAATAGACCAATAAATTGACCTATAAATCCTCCTAAAAGAAAGAATCCGAATAAAATTAAGATCTTAGACAGCAAACCGAGGTAACGTTCGGGGCCTTGAAAATTGTTATCTACCATAATGCTTGTAAATTTACGGAATTTTTAATCAGAATGGTAAAGATAGGTAACATCGAGCTAGGCTCATTCCCATTGCTTTTAGCGCCCATGGAGGACGTTTCTGACCCGCCTTTCCGCGCGGTGTGCAAAGCGAACGGCGCTGATTTAATGTATACAGAGTTTATTTCGTCGGAAGGATTGATTCGAGATGCCGCAAAAAGTGTACAAAAACTCGATATTTTTGAATACGAAAGGCCGATTGGCATTCAACTTTTTGGCAGTTCCATCGAAACGATGGCGTCTTGCACGGAGATTGCCACTAAGGCTGGTCCGGATTTAATTGACATCAATTACGGTTGCCCTGTAAAACAAGTGGCTTGCAGAGGCGCTGGTGCGGCTTTATTGCAAGATATTCCGAAGATGGTGGCGATGACGAAGGCCGTGGTGGATGCGACGCATCTTCCGGTCACGGTGAAAACCCGTCTCGGCTGGGATGATTCAACAAAAAATATTGTAGATGTGGCGGAACGCCTGCAAGACATTGGAATTCAGGCATTGACTATACATGGCAGAACGCGTGTTCAGATGTATAAGGGTGCGGCAGACTGGGAATTAATTTCGAAAGTGAAAAATAATCCCCGCATTAAAATCCCCATTTTTGGTAATGGAGATGTCGATTCCCCTGAAAAAGCGAAAGAATACCGCGATCGATACGAAGTAGATGGAATCATGATTGGACGTGCGTCCATCGGCTATCCCTGGATTTTTAATGAAATCAAACATTATTTAGCTACAGGAGAACACCTCGCTCCTCCTACGCTTCAACAACGCTTGCAAGTGTGTTTAGATCACTTGGATTTCTCTATCCGTTGGAAAGGAAATCATGGGGGAATCGTTGAAATGAGACGGCATTATTCGAATTATTTCCGCGGAATGGATCATTTTAAACCATTTAGAACACGTTTAGTTACTACGTATGACTTTGAAGAAATCAAAAGCATTTTAACTGAAATTTCGGAACATTATGAAATGGTTCCTTTTAACGCCTAATGGACAACAAACAAAAATCCCCAGTTATATTCATCATTTTAGCCTTTACAGCGCTTTCTTTAATTTGGGGAAGCTCCTTTATTTTAGTCAAAAAAAGTTTAGTCTATTATAGTTCTCCGCAGGTAGGAGCTCTGCGTATTTTTGCGGCCTTCATTTTCTTTATTCCGGTCTTTTTAAAACAAAAACACGAAATTAAAAAAGAACATTGGAAGAGCTTTTTATTAGCGGGATTGACGGGGAATTTAATCCCTGCCATTTTATTTTCCATCGCTGGAAAGCATTTAACTTCTGCCCTATCCGGGATGTTGAATGCCTTTACGCCACTTTTTACGCTCATCGTAGGAATTCTTTTATTTAGACAAGGTTTCCAATGGCGCCAAATGATCGGCATTGTACTAGGTATCGCCGGTTGTTTCGGATTAATTGCCGGAGGGGAAGGATTTGATGTGGACTTTAATTACCATGCTCTGTGGGTGGTATTAGCCACCTTTTTATACGGTATTAATTTGCACATTGTTAAGACGAAATTATCCGGCTTGAATCCATTTACAGCTACAGCAGGTATCTTTATGGCGATTGGACCGCTCTCCTTTATTTTGTTAGCTTCCACTGGATTTTTTGCTCAACCTATTGAATGGTGGCCCTTTTTAGCGGCTTGTTCTTTGGGCGTTTTCGGTTCAGCCATCGCGATGGTTTTATTCAATCAGTTGATTAAATGGACGAATGCAATTGTGGCCAGTTCTGTTACCTATATCATCCCTATCGTGGCTGTAGGCTGGGGTGTTTTCGATGGCGAACAGGTCTATTTATCACAAATTATTGCGATGATTGTTCTGTTGATTGGGGTTTATGAAATCAATCGATCAAAGGTTTGATTTTGATTCTATTATAGGTCCGCGCTCCCCAATTCCATTCTCGTTGAAGGCTTCCATTTGGAAATAATAGGTTTTGCCTCGATCCATCGATTTGAAATAATATTCATTTGTCCCAAAAACTTGGACCGACGTATACATTTTATCGGGAGCAATACCGGAGTAAATCACATAACCCGTCGCTTTCGGGTTATGCCCCCATTTCAGCCAAGCACTTCTAGAATCATGTTCTCCGCGTAAAACAATCAAATCCTTAATTATTCCAGGCTTTTCTCCATGCCCAAACCCAAAGGCGCGAATGCCTGAAATCGCAAATTTACCCGCCGCCATGTGGTGATTTACTAACTTCAGATAACGTACTTCCACTGGCTTTTTTAATTCGATATAATCGTGCGGAACGTCCGTTTTGTTTTGGGACTTATCTATAATCAACTCCCATTTCTGACCATCCTTGCTTCCTAAGACCTGGTACTGGTGGTAAATTCCATTCATTTTGCCTAAGAAACTCGAATCGACATCTTGATCTGCATAATTTAGTTGTAAGGCCTTCAACGTGGAAACCTCTCCTAAATCCGTCTCAATCCACTCGCCCTTTTTCGAAGAGGCCGCAGACCAATAGGTTTTCATTTGCTCATCCACCGCAAAATTCGCCGAATAACCCGGCAAACTCGATGAAACACGCACCGGTTTATTAAAATTTAACAGCATCCAACCCGTGAATAATTCCGATGGTTCATCCACTTTCTTCGTCGGCATTCGATACGGATAATCTCCATAAGCCGTATTCGTGTACAAAATACCGTCCTTATCAAAATAGGTAGGCCAAAGTCCCAACCGACGCTCGAAGCTATTCTTCACCGCAATCGTGATCGTGGAAACGTGCCACCAATTACCATATTGCCCTTCAAAAGTCGCCCCGTGGCCTGCTCCCCTGGTAAATCCACCCGGCTTGAAGGAGAACGGATTATGCGCTTGATACGTAAACGGTCCCATCGGATTATCAGACGTATAAACCCCATCACCATAGGCAGAGAATTCCGTTCCAGGCGCTCCATATTGCAAATAATATTTTCCCTTGTACTTATTCATCCAAGCCCCTTCCATGAAAGGTTTCAAGAAAGTATTGTCTTGGTATTCTCCAAAACGCTCCCAGCCATGCAACTCATCATTCAATTTAATCAAGTCCTTTCGTTCCCCTATCGGCTGCAAAGTCTTGCGATCTAATTCTTGCCCATACATCGGGTAAAAATTGCTAGAACCATGGTATAAATACAGCCGATTATCGTCATCTAAAAAGAAAGCGGGGTCCCAAGCCCCAGCGGTGAAGGCGTGAACGGCTTCTTTCCACGTATCAGTTTCCGGTTTTGAGGCATACCAAAGCGTAAAATCCTTCGCATAGGTCGAACCTATCACCAGCAAACTATCACCCAGCGTCAAAGTCGCAGGTGCACACAATTCATCGTACACTTTATGATAAGGCTGCAAGAATCGACGCGATACGAAGTTCCATTTCAGCATGTCTGTGCTCCACCAATAACCCCATTGATTTGTCGAAAACAAGTAATATTTATTTTTAAAATAAGAAATAACTGGATCAGCAGTGGCTCGATGGCGACCTTGTTCCGAGAAATTAGGAATAGGGGTAAAACCGTAATCCAGATTCATCGGGTTGCAATAAGTCGACTGACCAGAAACGGACTGCGCTTTCGATGAAAAGTTAAAAGTCAAAATAAAAAGCAAAAATGCTGGAACAATTTTCATAGTTTTGGAGTCTTATAGGTGCCTTCACATCTGGCCATATCCATGAGCAAATTAAGTAAATTTCAAGGAATTTTTTGGGCGGTTTTATTAATCTCCTTGTGGAGTGCTAATTTAGCCTATTGGATTCAGGCGGATTTTAGCTGGTCTAATCCCTGGATTTATGTAGCTATTCTGGTTCAAATGCATTTATATACCGGATTATTCATCACCTCCCATGATGCGATTCACGGAGTGGTTTTTGCAGAAAATCCGCGCATCAATCATGCGATTGGGCGTTTTTGCACCCTCCTTTTTGCCTTTAATGACTATAGCACCTTACGGTCAAAACACCACCAACACCATGCCCATGTTAATACAGAAAATGACCCCGACGTATACCAAGGTCCATTTCTACTCTGGTGGTTCAAATTTATTTGGGCCTATGTAACTTGGAAACAAGTACTCGCGATGGCGATTACCTACAATATTTTGAAGTTTTGGTTTCCGATGTGGAATTTGATTTTGTTTTGGGAATTACCCGCCATTTTAAGCACGCTGCAATTATTTATTTTCGGAACGTATTTGCCGCATCGAGGAGAACACGCAAAGGATAACAAACAGCAATCGAGAAGTCAGGGAAAAAACCATATATGGGCCTTTATTTCCTGCTACTTTTTTGGCTATCATTATGAACACCATGCGCATCCCTATTTGCCTTGGTATAAATTAGCTAAAGCGAAGGACGAAAGCCTTGTCAAGACCTAGATTTTTTCTAAATTTGCAAGGCACAAAATCGACATAAATAATCACCTCATGAAAGAACCTAAATACAAACGCATTTTATTGAAATTATCAGGTGAATCTCTTTCGACAGACGGAGAAGTAATTGATCCTGCTATTTTAGGTCAATATGCGGCTGAAATTAAAAAGGTGCATGATTTAGGTGTGGAGGTAGCGATCGTTATTGGTGGAGGAAATATCTTTCGCGGAGCGAGTGCCGCTAAAGCGGGTATCGACCGCGTGCAAGGCGATTACATGGGCATGTTAGCGACCGTAATCAACGGGATGGCAGTTCAGGCTTCTTTAGAAAAACAAGGATTATATACGCGTATGATGACGGCCATCAAGGTAGAAGCGGTTTGCGAACCCTTCATTCGCCGTCGTGCGATGCGCCACTTAGAAAAAGGACGTATCGTGATTTTTGGCGCTGGAACAGGTAATCCTTATTTCACCACGGATTCAACGGCTTCCCTTCGTGCGATTGAAATCGAAGCGGATGTCGTTTTAAAAGGCACCCGCGTAGACGGTGTCTATTCGGCTGATCCAGAAAAAGATCCTGCTGCAACGCGTTACACCCAATTAAGCTTCTCGGAAGCTATTTCGAAAGGATTAAAAATCATGGATACTACGGCATTTACCTTATGCCAAGAAAATAATGTTCCCATCATTGTGTTTGACATGAATAAAGATGGGAATTTAGCGGCCTTAGTTTCGGGTGAGGACGTAGGAACATTAATTAGCTAATTGAAAAATGGAAGAAATTGAATTCTATATTGACGCGACAGTCGAGACCATGGACGGCGCGATCAAGCACTTAAACATTGAATTATCTAAGATTAGAGCTGGTAAAGCGAGCACGTCAATGTTAGATGGTTTGACTATCGATTATTACGGTATGCAAACCGCTATTTCGGGTGCTGCTTCTATCACCACTCCTGATGCACGTACGATTGCGATCAAGCCTTTTGAAAAAGGAATTTTTGCCGAAATCGAGAAGGCAATTCGCAACTCCAATTTGGGATTAAATCCGATGAATGATGGGGAATTAATTCGCTTATCTATTCCTCCGATGACGGAAGAGCGTCGCCGCGATTTAGTCAAACGCGTAAAACAAGAAATCGAGGTAGCAAAAATCAATATCCGAAATGCACGTCAAGACGGAAACAATAGCATCAAAAAATTAAAAGGGGATGGCGTTTCTGATGATGCCATTAAGGAGGCAGAAGATAAGATCCAAAAGAAAACGGATGCCTACATCTCGAGAATCGATCAGATTTTCAACGAAAAAGAAAAAGACATCATGTCAGTATAAATGGAAAGCCTCGAATTCGAGGCTTTTTTTATGTACTCATTCCCTGTGCATAACCCGTTTCTAACATGCGGCGAATATCCATCTTGGTAAAATGCTGAATGTCGATACTCAAGGGTTGTACGGGTCGGATAATCTCTAGCTTAACTTCAGAACGAGAAACTAATAAATCCGCATTCAAGATCTCATTAACAGCAATATCCATCACTCTATCCACCAGGGCTAAAAGATCACCTGAATCGAAATCACCACCTTCTATCATCTCCGTATGACAGGCAATCACCACAACTTCGGTTGCGCCATCATTAATCGCTTTTTGCAGGGGCGCCACATCCCGTAAACCTCCGTCTAAATAGGATTTCTGCTTTAAGCCTTCGATCTTCACCACAGGCATTAAAATAGGGACTGCCGAAGAGGCCAGTAGATAATCTAGAAAATTTTCAAAACTGGGGTCCACATAATGCATGGTACCTTCCATGATGTTCACGGCTCCTACTTTCAAAGCAACCGGACTCGAGTTTAGATTTCGCTCTTGCAACACCTCCGATAAGAGGTCACGCAGTGGACTCGTGTCCACCAGTCCTTTAAAGCTTTTCGTTAAGGCCGTCCAGCCTAATTGAAAAATATTAAAAGGTTTCGATAAACAAGCTGGGCGCGTAATACGAAGTTCCCAAAAGTCCCATAAATCTTGTGCCGCTTGAGGATAAGAAATAGGTGTTCCGGCATTTACTTGTTGACCGAATTGATTGACTAAATAGGCTGCATTTAAACTTCCGGCAGAGACGCCATAAATGGCATCTGGTTGATAGCCTTTTTCAAAAAGAGCCTTGATGACCCCTGCTTGAAATGCCCCTTTAACTGAACCTCCTGCTAAGACTAAAATCTTACTCATAATACCTTTTTCTCCACAAATCTGATTAAATTTACGCAATTTACTGTTCCAAACAACCCGCATGTCCTACTCCATCTCTTCTATTCAAGCACCCATCGATGATTCGATGAAGGCATTCGAAGGGAAATTCAAGACTTTCATGAAGACAAAAGTGATGCTGCTCGACACCATCATGAATTATATTGTCCAAAGAAAGGGAAAACAAATGCGACCGATGTTCGTCTTTTTGACGGCTGGATGCATGGGAGAAATCACAGAAAAAACATTCAGAGGCGCTGCTTTGATCGAATTATTGCATACTGCCACCCTCGTACACGACGATGTCGTCGATGATTCTAATTACAGAAGAGGCTTCTTTTCCATTAATGCGATTTGGAAAAATAAAATCGCCGTTTTAGTGGGGGATTATTTGCTATCTAAAGGCCTATTGCTTTCCGTGGAAAACGAAGATTTCGATCTATTAAAATCTGTCTCGACGGCGGTGCGCGAAATGTCAGAAGGGGAATTATTACAGATTGAAAAAGCAAGAAAGCTAGACATTACAGAAGATGTCTATTTCGATATCATTACTAAAAAGACGGCCACCTTAATTTCTGCTTGCTGTGCCGTCGGATTTCAGTCAGTGGGTGCAGAGCCTGAAATGGTGGAGAAAGCTCGCCTATTTGGAGAGAAAGTGGGAATTGCCTTTCAAATCAAAGATGACCTGTTTGACTACGGAGATGCGGAGATTGGAAAACCTTTGGGAATCGACATCAAAGAGAAAAAGATGACGCTACCGCTGATATATGCCCTTCAAAACACCGATTCATCGACTAGAAAGCATATCATTCAGTTGATCAAAAAAGAATCGGACGATTCGAATAAAGTGCGCGAGGTTATCGACTTCGTGAAATCCACTGGAGGCTTGGCTTATGCTAACCAAAAGATGAATGAAGTCGCTGAAGAAGCTAGAGCTGTCTTAGCGACGTTCCCTGCCTCAGAATACCGAAATTCGTTAGGTGATCTACTCAGCTATACCATAGAGCGAAATAAATAGGTCATAAAAAAAGGGAACCATTTCTGATTCCCTTCCCTTCCTTAGACAGATTAACGAGGTCCGCCACCGCCTCCGCCGTAGCTACCGCCGCCTCCGCCACCACCCATACGCATGCCAGGCATACCCATCGGTTGAGCAGCTGGAGCAGCATCTCCTTCGCCTTTCGTATCATCGTTATTCACTGATTTCTTCTTCTTCGTAGGACCAAAGCTCATCTTACCTATACGGTATGACAAGTTGATTTTAAAGTTCATATTTCTTAATGTGTTCTCACTAATTGAATTGATAACAGGAGTTTGGGTTTCATTACGAATAATAAATCCATTCGGTGTCAAGAAATTCTCCGCACCGAATCCGATACTTCCTTTTTTGTTCTTGAAGTCCTTTTTAAAGCTCAAGCTATAAATTCCAAAACCTCCTTGTGAACCTTGTAATTGAACTTGATTCACCCGGTAGAACGAGAAGATTTGCGCTCCCCAACCATTACCCATGTTGTAATTACCAAACACCCGGAAGTTAGATTGCAAACCTTGATTTTTCGCATTCAATAAAGGATCAGCCACATTATTCGCTAAAACCATGTAAGAAAGGTCTCCTCCTCCACCAATCATTAACTTATTCGAAAGGTTTACGTTTAAGTTAATGTTCATTCCATAGGCATCTTCATTACCAATATTTCTAGAAGTAGTTTTCACCGTATCCCCGAATACCTCTCTGATTTGATTGATAGCCCCCGTCGTATTTCTAATAAAGAAGGACGTAGAAACATAGGTTTGCTTCACAAACTTGCTAAACGAAACTTCATAATTATTAGTGTATTCCGGTGCTAAATTAGGGTTACCCGTAGAAATATTTAATGGATTCGTTGCATTCACGTTAGGATTCAAGTTTTGAATACCTGGACGCTGAATACGGCGATTATAGCTAAATCTCCAAGTTCCTGACTTGAAGGTTTTGGACATATTAAAACTAGGAACTAATACACCATAAGCAGGAATCACGGTATTCTGACCTTCTTTCTTTAGGAAGCTAGCCGAGATATCCGTGTATTCATAACGCGCACCTGATTTAATACTCCACTTGTTTTTTGTTGTAAGGGTATAAGACCCGTACGTGCTAAAAATATTTTGATTGTAATCAAACACATTTGAAGGTAAAATAGCGGAGTTCACCTGAGCATAAATTCCATTAGATCCTGCAGTAAATGATTTATAATCAGATGTTACATTACGAAGTATTCCCTTTCCTCCAAATTCAAGTAGTTGATTCTTTAAGATAGGGGTTTGGTAATCCATTTGGAAAGTAGCCTCCTCATTATAAGATGAATTCTCATTCTTGATTGAACTCATAATCTCCGACATGGTAGCTTTCGGATTCATAATCAAGTTGAAGAAATCATTCGCACGGTTATTACGGCTATACATAGATAGAATAGAAAATTCTTTCTGCGCTTTTGCGAAAGTATGCGTATAATCCACATTGACATCCACGTTAGCCGACTCCTCTAATGAATTCGTATTCCGAAGAGAGGAGACAACTCCATTTCTAATTTGCTGCAAACCATCTTGCCAGTTATTACCGTTACGTACACCAAAACGAACACTTGAAGTAATCGAATTGAATTTGTTCAAATCCCAATCGAAACCTAATTGGTAATTTCCAAACAATCCTTCGCGACGAGATTCCGCCGTCTGAACGTTAGTCGTCTGTAAACCATTATTGGTCGTAATCTGAGTACTCTCGAATTTACCATTCACATTATACTCTGAACGGCCAAAACCACCTAATGACATTCCCCAAGTCTTGTTTCTGAAATTTCCATTCAACGATAAATTCGATCCACGGACACCAGCAGAGGAATCAAATGATAAGGTTAAACCTTGTAAAGTATTCTTTTTAGTAACGATATTAATAATACCAGCGCTACCTTCTGCATCATATCTAGCCGAAGGTGACGTAATTACTTCGACCGTTTTAATCATGTCAGCTGGAATTTGTCTCAAAGCATCAGCAATATTAGATGCCATAATAGTCGAGGGCTTGTTATTAATTAAAACCTTCACACTAGTGGAACCACGTAAAGAAGGATTACCATCTAAATCAACAGAAAGCATAGGTACTTTTTTCAACACATCGGTTGCATCGCCACCCCGATTCGAAGCATCTTTTTCCGCATTGTATATGGTACGATCCACACGCTCTTCGATTAGTGCGCGCTGACCTTCCACAGTTACCTCAGAAAGCATTTTAGAACTTGTCTGCAATTTGATAACCCCTAAATCTCGGTCATCATTTTTTTCTGACACCTCCACAAATAAGGTTTTAGTTTCGTATCCGATGAAGGAAACGACGATCTTGTAAGATCCTACCGCCACCTTATTTAGCGTAAATTTACCTACGCCGTCAGCTACGGTACCATCGACGGGTTTATTTGTTTTTGTGTTGATTAATGCCAAAGTTGCGAATTCAACTGGCTTGGAATCTGTCGAATCTAAAAGGAATCCGATGATTTTTGCACTTCCCTTAGTCCCTGATTGCGCAGTACCGGGAATCACTGTTTCTTTCTTAGGCGCTGCACCGAAACTACCAAATCCACCAGGAATTTGGGAGATAGCTGACAAAGACAAACTCATCAGTGCAAATAGTGTGATTACTTTTTTCATTATTTGTTTTTTAAACTCTTATTTAACGAATGCAAAATTTGTACATTCTATTTAAAGGCCTTCTTTTTTGCGACCAAAATGGGTAATTTGTAGTCCAATATCATGATCAAACTTCAAACGCCGCGTCTTACTTTAATCCCATTGAACCACGAGCTCTTGCTAGTTTGGCTGCAATCAGGGCGCATAGATCTAGAAAAAATACTAGATCTTCAACCTAACCCCTGGAAAATAGAATTGTTTTACGAACAAGAAACCCGTCAAGCTTTAAGCGATTATTGGATTCCTCAGACAGCAAAATTTCCGTTGGATTATTACTGGTACACAAATTGGGAAATAATTCTAAACTCGTCGTCCTGCTCTGTGGGGGGAATTGGGCTTGCGGGTCTGCCTGATAACGAAGGGACAACAGAAATTGGTTATGTGATTGATGAGAAATTTCGAGGACTCGGAATCGCCACGGAGGCAGTGAAGGCTTTAGCAGACTGGGCATTCTTAGATTCCGACTTACAGTTGCTGCGTGCCGAAACGCCGAAAGATAATGAGGGGTCGCAACGGGTTTTGGAGAAAAATCAATTCCAAAAAACCGGGGAGAAAAATCTCCCACTCGAAATCCCCCTGCAAGTTTTCACCTGGGAACGCCTTCGTTACTAATCTTTTTCAGTAATTTTACTGAATTGCCAATGTTAGACAGCTAAAAGCATGCATAATTTTACTTCCGTTAAAGACGCTTATAATATTCAAAACTTAGTCAATGAGGCTTTGTTAATGAAGAAGACTCCATTTGCTGACAAGCATATTGGAAAAAACCGAACACTCGGTCTATTATTCTTCAATTCAAGCCTTAGAACGCGTTTATCTACCCAAAAAGCAGCTCAAAACCTCGGAATGGAGGTAATGATCATGAATGTGGGGGCGGATTCATGGCAACTAGAAATGAATGAAGGCGTCATCATGAATGGTGACAAAGCAGAACATATATCGGAAGCAGCAGCCGTTGTAGGCTCCTATTGCGATATTGTTGGGGTTCGGAGTTTTCCTGGCCTTATAGACCGGGAGCTTGATTATAGCGAGCAGGTTCTAAATCAATTTTTGAAATATACAGGACGGCCATTAATCAGTTTGGAATCATCCACGCGCCACCCTTTGCAATCCTTAACGGACTTAATAACGATTAACGAATACAAAACGGTGGAACGCCCGAAGGTGGTTTTAACTTGGGCTCCCCATGTGAAAGCCCTACCTCAATGCGTGCCTAATTCCTTCTCTGAATGGATGAATCACGCCGATGTGGATTTCACCATTGCTCACCCGAAAGGTTATGAATTAGCCCCTGAATTCGCAGGTAACGCGAAAATATGCTATGATCCGAAGGAGGCTTATGAGGGAGCTGATTTTATTTATGCTAAAAACTGGTCATCCTACCAAGACTACGGAAAGATCCTTTCCTCTGATCCTGCTTGGATGGTGGATGCGGCTAAAATGAGTTTAACGAATAATGCCAAATTCATGCACTGCCTTCCCGTAAGACGGAATTTAGTCGTAGCAGATGAGGTGATTGATTCCCCTAATTCGATTGTGATTCCACAAGCGGGCAACCGGGTTTGGGCGGCGCAAGCTGTTTTAAAGGAGATGATTTTAACCTTAATGAGAACGGAAAGTCCTTATTTATTCTAATGACTAAAATGCCTACTCTTCAAGTAGTTAAAATAGGTGGAAATGTCATCGACAATCCTTTCGCACTAGCTAGCTTTTTGCAGGATTTTGCTTTATTAGAAGGACCTAAATTGCTCGTTCACGGAGGTGGGAAGATTGCCACGCAGATGGCGGCTTCGATGGGTATTGAGAGTCAAATGATTGAAGGAAGACGCGTAACAGACGAGGAAAGCCTTCGCATCGTGACGATGGTCTATGCGGGTTGGATTAATAAATCCATCGTGGCAGACTTACAGGCTTCATCCTGTAACGCGTTGGGATTAACTGGACCCGATGGTGGGATGGTGCTTTCGAAAAAAAGAGCGGCGGAACCGATTGATTATGGTTTTGTGGGAGATATCGTTTCGGTCAATGCAACTTCGCTGGCCAGTTTAATCGCGGCTGGGTTTTCACCCGTCTTCGCTCCTATTACGGCTGATGCTTCGGGTCAATTATTGAATACGAATGCAGATACGATGGCGCAGGCTTTGGCTATAGCACTTAGTACGAGCTATCAGGTGACTTTAACATATTGCTTCGAGAAGAAGGGGGTTTTATTAGATCCTGCAGATGATGAATCTGTTATTTCGTCTATCAACCCAGCTTCTTTCCAAGACTTAAAAGAGAAGGGTATTGTCTCCGCGGGGATGATTCCTAAGTTAGAGAATGCCTTGAAGGCGATTTCTGCGGGGGTTTCGGTGGTGCGTTTATGCCACGCGGATAATTGGCAGAAAACCAACATTGGAACAACAATTAGTGCTTAATATGTACCAGGAAAGTCAATTTCTAGCAGCCAAAAATCTATTAGCCCAGCTAATAGCCTGCCCTTCTTTGAGTAAGGAGGAGCAAGGGACGGCGCAGATTTTGGTAGACTTTTTCGAGGCACAGGGTATTCCTTCCAATCGCTTAGGCAATAATATATGGGCCACTAATTTGCATTTCAATGCAGCGAAGCCTACCCTACTTTTGAATTCACACCACGATACGGTGAAGGCAAATGCATCTTGGACTTTTGATCCATTAGCAGCCACAGAGCTGGAGGGGAAATTAATCGGCTTAGGATCCAATGATGCTGGGGCTAGTTTAGTTTGTTTAATCACCACTTTCGTCTCCTTTTATGCGCTAGAAAATCTTGGATTTAACCTAGTCATGGCGGCTACCGCAGAAGAGGAAATATCTGGCACCGGTGGCATTGTAGCTTTATTAAAATCGGGGGATTTACCTCCTATCGATTATGCCATCGTGGGTGAACCGACAGATTGTGCGATGGCGATTGCAGAAAAAGGTTTGATGGTGGTGGATGCACAGGTAAAAGGAATTGCCGGACATGCGGCTAGAAATGAGGGAGTAAACGCGATTTATTTGGCTTTGGAAGATATACAAAACATTCAAAATCATTCGTTTGCGCGCGTTTCTGATCTTTTAGGACCGATAAAAACCACAGTCACTGTCATTAATGCAGGCAAACAACATAATGTGGTTCCAGATATCTGCGACTATGTGATCGATTGCCGGGTGAATGAATGTTATTCGCTAGAAGAAGTTTTGGCAGAATTGAAAACCATCGTTCAGGCAGAACTGACACCACGGTCGATTCGATTAAATTCCAGTAAAATGGAGGAATCGCATCCCATTGTGAAGGCGGCAAAGGATGTAGGTATTACCCTATTCGGATCGCCTACCCTTTCCGATCAAGCATTATTATCCGTACCTTCCGTTAAAATCGGTCCTGGACATTCTGGGAGATCGCATACGGCAGATGAATTTATATTCTTGGATGAGTTGAGACAAGGCATCCAAACGTATCAAAATCTACTACTTCAAGTAAATAAATAAGATTGTGGCAAAACTTTGGCAAAAAGAAAATCAGACGACAGACGCTAAAATCGAGAAATTCACGATTGGGAACGACCCCGTGTATGACTTGCAATTAGCGCGCTATGATGTACTGGGTTCGCTGGCTCACATCACGATGTTAGAAAAGGTAGGCCTTTTAGGGGCGGATGAATTAAGTCCTCTTTGTGCTGAATTGAAGGCTATTTATGCCAAAATCGAAGCGGGCGATTTCACTATCGAAGACGGAATGGAAGATGTCCACTCGCAAATCGAATACTTATTAACCCAAAAATTTGGCGATCAAGGCAAGAAAATCCATGCTGGACGTTCCAGAAATGATCAAGTTTTAGTGGATTTGAAATTATTTATGCGGGCTGAAATTCAGCACATCGCGGATGCAGTGGAGCGTTTGTTTGATTTACTCATCGCTAAAAGCGAAACACATAAAAACGACTTATTGCCCGGCTACACGCACTTGCAGATTGCGATGCCCTCGTCTTTTGGACTTTGGTTCGGTGCCTATGCGGAGAGCCTAGTAGAAGATATTGAGTTATTAGAGGCGGCCTTTCGTCTAGCGAACAAGAATCCATTGGGTTCTGGCGCGGGATATGGATCGTCCTTTCCTTTGGACAGAAAATATACCACTGAATTATTAGGCTTCGAATCGCCGCACGTCAATGTGATAAATGCACAATTGTCGCGTGGAAAGACCGAATTATATGTCTTAACCGCCATCGCGCAGATCGCCACGACGCTAAGTAAATTAGCCATGGATGTGTGTTTATACAATTCCCAAAACTTCGGTTTCATCGAACTTCCTAGCTCTTTAACGACAGGAAGTTCCATCATGCCGCACAAAAAGAATCCGGACGTAGCCGAATTATTGCGTGGGAAAGCGAATAAATTGAAGGCGCTGCCTAACCAATTGCAGTTATTAACGAGCAATTTGCCGTCTGGCTATCACCGCGAATTCCAGTTAACAAAGGAATTATTAATGCCAGCTATCGAGGAAATCTTAGATGGTTTAGAAATCACGCATTATATGGTCAGCCATATGAAGGTGATGCAAAACCTGTTAGCTGATTCGAAATACGACCTATTATTCTCTGTAGAAGAAGTGAATAAATTAGTGGTACAGGGAGTTCCTTTCAGAGAGGCTTATCAAATCGTGGGTAAAAAGATCGAGGACGGTGCATTCGACGGAAGCACGCGGGACATCAATCACACACATTTAGGAAGTATTGGCAATTTAGGTTTGTCAGAAATTCAAGACCAAAAAGAAATTGCTTGGAAGCGTTTTGGCTTTGAAAAAGTGAACAAAGCTATCGCTGCATTAATTTCTTAATATACTTTCCTAGAATATCGAATTCTAAGTTGACGCGATCCCCTAATTTAATTTGGTGAAAAACGGTATGTTCGTAGGTATACGGAATGATGCAAACGGTAAAAGAATCGTCCTGCGAATCCACCACCGTTAAGCTGGTACCATTCACACAAATCGAACCTTTTTCTACGGTCACGTGGCCGCTACTCGCTGGATAGCTAAATCGGTATTCCCAACTTCCTTGTTGATCTTTTATTTCCGTACAAATGCCCGTTAAATCTACGTGCCCTTGAACAATATGCCCATCGAAACGAGCATTCGCGGCCATGCAGCGTTCTAGATTGACTTTTTGACCTATCACAACATCGCCCATATTCGTCTTCTGTAAGGTTTCATCTATCGCCGTTACTCGGTATTGCTCCCCCTGAATTTCTACGACAGTCAGACAAACACCATTGTGCGCGAGCGATTGATCTACCTTTAATTCCTGCGTAAAAGGTGATGTGAACCAAAATTCTACATTCGTTCCTTTTGCTTCCTTCCTTACTAGCGAACCCATCGCCTCCACAATACCTGTAAACATCTGAATTAATTGTTATTTTTGCGTACCCAAAATTACACGCATTCCTATGAAATTCAATAAATGGCTTCTCTTTCTAGTTCCCATCATCGCAATTCTTGCCTATTTTAGTATTCCCACGGCAAAACCAGTAGAGGAAACAGGTGCAGATGTGTTAAAGATACGCAACGATAAAGACGCCGCATTCAAGGATGGAGAAGAGTCCCCAATTAAAGAAAAGGCAGCATTTAAAGGCCTAAAATACTATCCATTTAACAAAAATTATATCGTGGAATTTATGCTTGAAAAGGCAGAGAAGGCAGAAACGGTCGAATTGAAGATGACAGATGGGACGACAGAGAAATTGATTTTATTCGGGATTCTAAAGGGCGAAATAGGCAGTTTCACTGTTTCCTTGCGACTTTATCAACACGAAGACGGTGATTTCTTTTTACCCTTTAAAGACAAAACCGCCCCCACAGAAACCTACGGAGGCGGACGTTTTTTAGATTTACCCCTAACAAATGTAAAAAACAATCGATTGCGGGTAGACTTTAATCTAGCGTATAATCCTTATTGTGCTTATAATGAAGAATTCGCTTGTCCCATTCCTCCCGCAGAAAACACCCTACCGATTCGCATCGAGGCAGGAGAGAAAAACTTTAATTAACTTGGTGTAAGGAGGCTGCACCAGAAAGATCTTTCGTAATAACTGGGCTCCCTTTGTATTTTACATGTGATGCACCTGATGCATCGACTTTCAAGCTCTTTTGGACCTGCACCTGAGCACTGCTAGCTCCTGAAGCTTCTATATCCACATTTCGCGCTAAGAATTCCAATGCTTTCAAATGACTCGCACCCGAAGATTCTACCTTCAAATAATCTGATTGACCTACGATCTTGAAATCCGAAGCTCCGCTTAGTTCAACACGCAATTTATCTGTCCTCAAACCTTCTGCGGCACCTTTCGAAGCACCTGAAAAGCTTAAACGCATCTCCTCTTCATTCGTAAATCCTTGCAAATCTATTTTACAAGCACCCCCAAATTCTCCACTTTCAAGACGAGGAAGGGTAATATTAATAACGATTTTAGACCGGTTATTATTCCAACCCCAGTTCCAGCTTGACTCATAAGTAATTTCCAATTTATCCGAAGAGGTGGTCACCTCTAATTCATCGATATCTTTTTCACGACCCGTAACGGAAACGGCATATACGTTTCCTTTATGGATGTGAACCTCGAAGGCACTCCCAAGTTCGATGGATTTAAAATTAGCTACTTTGAATTTTTTGGTAACAACTGCAGGATCTGCGAATGAACTAAAAACAACTAAAAAGGCGGCGAATAAAGACAATAATTTTTTCATAAAATTTTAATTTGTTGCAAGATGCAGTTGGGTCAAAATTAGTTGCATGTTATTTTACAATACTCCATTTATAATTTACTCCACTGCTCGATTTATTTGAAAATTTAGAACTATCGAATTTTTTTCCTTGAACTAAATAAGATGCATTAAGCTCCATTTTAGCGTATTTATCGATGGAAACGAAGGCTTTCTCGACGGAAAAATCAGTCGCCAATAATTCTGCTGAATCAAATACACTAGCGTTCAATTGTTTAGCCGAGCCTTTTGCCGTTAAACTGTGAAATCCTCGTAATATTACATCCAAAGTTCCCAGAGTAAATCCTTCTATTTCAGTATTTGCATTACCACCTAATTCGATTTGCTTCAAATCAGGAACCTCAATCTCCACTTGAATGCCTGGTTGAATCTTATCGAAAATTAGTACGTTATTCTCTACGTGAACCGAACTTTCTAAGGCTTGATTTCCGCGGTAAGTAATCTTAGGAAGATCCCCTTTTTTGATCTTGATTTGGGATAACTCCGTATTCAATCCTTTGATAGAAGTAAAATTCTCCAAGTCCTTTTCAATCATTAGACTAATTTTATCATCCGAAATATTCTCCTCCTTCGACTCTTCATCTGAATGTGGCGTTCTATTTAAACAAATTAAGCCCTTATCTGCAGAGAATGTCCACAGTGATCCAATAAACAAATCTTGACCCTCCTCGTGGAAATAACCCGACTCCAGCACATTATCCATGTAATAGGCAAAAGCACGCGTCATACTGAAGGATTTTCCGTAAGGGATCATGACCTTAACCTTCATACGCTGAGCTCTAAATCGAGAGTCCACTAAACTAAAGTGCGTGTCAAAACGAAGATCTTTTTCATTTTGCAAATACTTGTACTGAACCTTTTTTGCATTTGATTCCGCTTCCTTGCGAGTTAAACCCTGCGATTTCGCGTAGGTAATTACCTGAATCGTTTTCCCATCATAACCCTCAATTTCGAGATTCGCCCGATTAAAGCGTTCTTCGTTATAATCATGATTATCATCCTCGTCATCAAAATCAAAGGCAAATTCCTCTACTTTCTCTCCTAACATCATTTGCCAAATCGTTTCATTATCCTTCTTATCGATGTCTAATACATAGGTCGTCGAATCTGAAACTGCTAGATCTCTCACCTCGTTATAGGATGCAGAACGCTGAAAGTTCCGGCCATAAAAAGCTGCCGCAGCAAATAAGCCTACCCAACCCACGATAATCATGGTGGTGGAAGCAATTTTATAGGTCTTATTGTAAAATTTACGATTCGCTAATAAGGATACACCCGCGATGACGAGTGAAACAAAAATGGGTAAGAAGGCCATCACCAAAGCCGGAACAGCCCAGAACGGAAAATCTTTTGCAATCAAATACAGCGGCAATGGACCCATGTGGACAAGCTGCCCTTGGTCAATACCGGTAAATCCAACCGTACACAAAGCAACTAACACGATGATAAACGCGATACCTAAAATCAATAGAATGATCCCTAGCAAAATTTGGAAAAACCAACGAATTACGTTTAATGGCCCTTTTAAAGCAGAGAAAACTTTAGCTGCAATACGGAAGGGAAACAATAAGACTTTTGTCAACCCATTTTCCTCTGTTTCATTCGGTTGAATGCTTTTCTTAATATTGTTCTCGATGTTTTCTAATGTGACAGGCTCCCCAGTCATCTCCATTTTATCCTTCATACTCTTCGCCTCAGGCGTGATGACCATAATAACTAAATAGGCGATAACTCCAGAACCAAATAATCCCACGGACAAAACGGCTAAAACGCGTAATAAACCAACGTCCCAACCCGTGTACGCTGCGATGCCAGCCATCACACCTCCGATTACTTTTTTCTCAGGATCGCGGTAGAACTTGCGATACGATTTATCATCATCTGGGTTCATTTCACCTGGAATGGCCGCCCAAATAATGATATAAGCCCAAAAAACAATGTTACCTAAGGGAAAAAAAAGAAAGTGGACACTCAAAAGAGCAAGTAATACAAGACGCACCCAAATCGGATCCACCTGAAAATAGCGTGCAATACCTGCTGCCACACCCCCTAATTTCTTACGAGTGATGTCACGACGAAAAACCTTAGGCCCATCAACTGATTTAGGGGCTGTATAGCCTTCTTTTTTGTCCTCCTCCTCTTCCACTTGTTTGAAGTCAGCCACAGTTCCTAAAGAAGCGATTAAGGCCTCCACGTGGTTTTCAGATATCGCTTCTACTTTCTCTGTTTCTCGGATGTTCCAAAATTTCTCCGCAATACTCGATTCAATATCCGCAATAATCTCTTTCGATCCTTCAAAGGACTCAAAATAAGCATGAATGGATTTTAAGTAGGCATCTAATATAGCAAAGGCATCTTCTTCGATGTGGAAGACAAATCCCGCGATGTTAATTGATAAAGTCTTTTTCATATGTCTATTTTTTAAGCCTTCGATGAAGCGTTTGATATTTGGTTAACGGATGTTTGTAATTCTTCCCAAGTCGTGGACATTTCGGCTAAAAATTCCTGGCCTTTATCTGTTAACAGATAATATTTACGGGGCGGACCTGAAACAGACTCCACCCAACGGTAATCTAAAAAACCAGCATTTTTTAATCGGGTTAATAAGGGATATAAAGTTCCTTCTACTACCATAATTTTCGCAGACGTTAATTCTGATAACATGGTAGAAGCGTAGACCTCCTCTTTTGAGATAATTTTAAGAATACAAAATTCGAGTATTCCTTTTCTCATTTGCACCTTGGCATTTTCAATATCCATGGATTGTTTGTTTAATTTGATAATACAAAGATAGCCAAGGTACTTTGTATTACATAGTACCTTAGAAAATATATTTGCGAATTTGGATAAACGGTAGGTAATTTGTGTTGAACGTACCCTTTTAAGGGTGACTATTATATGATTTTTAAATATTTCTCTATACCGTTAGCCTTTTACAACCGAGATACTTGGTTGAAAATAGCCTTTTTCGCGGTCAGCGTCGTGATGGCAGGATTCTCCCTGTATTTTACAGATGGTTTAGTCAATAAGCTAGAGGAAAGAGAGAAACAACAAATTGAATTATACGCCGAAACAATTCGCTATGCATTGACCAGTGATAATAATGCGGACATTAATTTCTTTTTTGAACGGATAAAGAAAATTAACGAGAATAATACGATTCCGGTGATTTGGAAAGATGGATCAGGACATCTAAACTCCATCAATATTCCTCTAACGGAAACACTTAGCACCGAAAAAAAACAAGAAATCCTTCAGCAAAAGCTGCAAGAAATAATCGCTGAAAACAACCAGCCCATTGAAATGGATATGGGTTTTCAAAAGGAATATATCTATTATGGTAATTCGAAATTATTGAAATTATTGCGCTATTATCCTTTATCGCAATTATTAGTGGTTTTGATTATCGGATTCTTAGGCTATATATTCCTATCCTATTCACGACGAGCAGAGCAAAATAGAGTTTGGGTAGGCTTAGCTAAAGAAACGGCCCATCAATTAGGAACACCACTGTCCTCATTAACCGCCTGGGTGGAACTATTGCGAAATGAGCCACATATAAATCCAGATATCGTGGTCGAATTATCTAAAGATATTCAACGCTTAGAAACCATTACCACCCGATTCTCTAATATCGGATCTACCCCTGTTTTAAAACTAGAAGACGTAGAAGCCGTCATTCAAAGTTTTATCAGTTATTTGAAGATCCGTATTTCGTCCAAAGTCACCATAGAAATTCATTCCTCCTTAGCAGCTAATCAATTAGCTAATATTAACAAATACTTGTTTGAATGGGTGATTGAAAATATTTCCAAGAATGGGGTCGATGCCATGGGTGGCCAAGGTCATTTGTCCATTGAATTAAAAGAGGGGAAAAATAATAAGATAAACATTGATATCACGGATACGGGTAAAGGTATTTTGCCTAGTAATACATCGAAAATTTTCTCTCCCGGTTTTTCTACTAAAAAAAGGGGCTGGGGATTAGGCTTGACTTTGGCAAAAAGAATCATCGAAAATTACCACCAAGGTAAATTGGTTTTGAAATCGACTGAAATTAATAAGGGATCCACTTTCCGCATTACCCTCCCAAAACCTGAATAAATGACTGATCCTAATATCGTTTTTGGTTCGGCTTTATGCATCATTGCGATCGGTTATGCCCTAAAAAGTGCGGGATTTATTCAAGACCATGACGGAAAATCGATCTCGAAATTCCTGATGCATACGACCTTCCCCGCCTTGGTTTTTTCGACCATGATTCGGGTGAATATCACTTGGGATTTGATCTATCTACCCTTGATTGCGATGCTTTTTGGGATGTTTTTATCCTTTACGGCCTTTCATTTATTTAAACAAGTTGAGCCTGAAAACCGGGGCGTGATGACGGTAGGGAGTGCAGGATTTAATTTAGGAATCTTTGCCTATCCCTTGATTGAAGGCATATTTGATATTCAAGGTTTGACTTATGCGATTATGTTTGACCTGGGAAATTCTGTGGTGAATTTCTTTGTGAATTATGGGATGAGCAACTATTTCAGTCGCGGGCCTAAAAAAGACAATATTGCCGCTCATATCTTCAAACGCATTATTTCCCTCCCACCCTTGCAAGCGATGGTTTTAGGGGTTGTAGTCAATGTGTTAGGTCTCCAATTTCCCACTTTTGCCTTGGATTTAATATCCACTATTGCCTCCGGAAATAAACCTATTGTCCTTTTATTAATGGGTATCTATTTCAGCGTGCGATTAACAAAAAAATCTTATTTCCGAGTTTTTCAGGTTCTAAGTCTGCGTTATGCCATGGGATTTTTAGTGGGAGGGATCTGTTTCTATCTCCTTCCTTTTGATCTAGGCTTTCGTAACCTATTACTGCTTTGCCTCATCTTGCCGGTGGGTATGACCGTCATTACGTATTCAGACGAATTGAATTTAAATACTCCCCTTGCCGCCTCTCTAGTGAATATTTCGCTTGTGATTAGTTTTGCCATTATGTGGATCATGGTGAGTGTTTTTCACATGAGCGCGATTTAAGCGATTTTTTTGGTAATTTTATAAAACATTGGCTTATTGAACTAGTTAAGTTTGTAACCAATCCGCTAAAATTATGGTAGTACCTTATAAGAATCAGTCCAAAGGAAAAAAAGAACAGGTCGCAGACATGTTCAATTCGATCTCGCATAAATATGATTTTTTAAATCATTTATTAAGTGGAGGTATTGATATCATTTGGCGTAAAAAAGCGATCAAATTATTGCAAAATAAAGGAATCAAATCCGTTTTAGATATTGCAACGGGTACAGGTGATTTTGCCATTGAAGCGCTGAAGATTAAACCAGAAAAAATTGTAGGCATTGATATTTCTGAAGGAATGCTAGCCTTTGGGGTAGAGAAAATCAAAAAATTAGGCTACGATAATATCATAACTCTTCAAAAAGGGGATTCAGAAAAAATACCCTTTTCTGACAATAGTTTTGATGCAATAACCGTTAGTTTTGGGGTTAGAAATTATGAAACTTTAGAAAAAGGATTGAAAGAGATGTACCGGGTTTTAAAACCAAATGGACATTGCTTAATTTTAGAGTTTTCCAACCCGAAAAAATTCCCGATGAAGCAATTCTATGCTTTCTATTCGAAATTTTGTCTGCCGGTTTTAGGAAAGTTAATTTCTAAAGATCCAGCCGCCTATACCTACCTTCCTGAATCTGTTCAAGCATTTCCTGATGGCCAGGACTTTTTAAAAATTTATGATGAATGTGGATTTATTAATACCCAATGGATACCTATGACAGGTGGAATTTGTTCTATCTATTTAGGACATAAAAAAGCTAAAAACGCATGAAAAAATCTACTTTAATCGGATTTTCAATCGCTTTCCTCTTAGGCTTTAGTGCCTTAGGTCAGGGGAAAAGTTACATTCAAGTACATGATGAGTTTTATGATGAAAAACCCATACATTTTGGTTTTATGTTTGGCTTAACATCCAGTAATTATTTCACTAATGGCTTCCCAAGTGTTTTAGTTAATAGTGTAACAGGCGAACCTTTAGTTTTAAATTCTCCTAAAACCTTTGGTTTCCAAATCGGTGGGATTGTAAATTATGCCCTAAGCAAACACGTAGAAGTGAAATCAGGGTTAAATATTGCCTTGTATGACCGTCAAATTCAATTTGCAAATGAGGATTTAATCTCTCGAGAGTCCACTTGGTTAGAGATTCCTTTGTTGTTAAAATTTCGTTCGGTTAGGCGCCAAAATCACCGGATGTACTTAATCTCAGGTGTTAAATTAGGTTTAGAGGCAAATGTTAAGAAAAAAAATACCGCCATCACAGCCAATACCTCTGAATTATCCTTAGAATATGGAATTGGATTTGAGCGATTCTATCGATTCTTTAAATTCTCTCCCGAGATTCGAATTTCACATGGATTGAATAATCTATTTGTACCACCAGGTACAGCAAATAGCTATTCGAAATTAAGCCAATTAAATTCGCATACGATCAGCTTGATTTTCAATTTCGAATAATTACTTCAATCCTTTTTTAGCCTTTTTAGGATCTACGGTCGTTTCGAATACGCTTACGGCAGAAACGCCAAACCAGCCAGCTCCTTGAAGTTTCGATGCCGGGTTTGTATTCTTGATGTTAGTCGGAATATTGGCCGCAGGACGGGAGAATAAACCCGCATTATTAAGTTCAAGTCGAGCTTGAGAAAAGAAATTAAATTGATCTTCAGATATAGACCAAAGCTCTACTCGAATCTTGTCATTTTCAAGATATAATTGAGGGGAAATGGAACGGCGAATCGGCAAAATAAACATGAATCCATCCGTCATCGAGCCCTTCTGAAATCCAGCATCATATGCTAATGTCAAATTAGAAGGGTCATTAAATAATTCACCATTGCGGAAAGTCTTCACGCGATAACAATCGCCAGTCCCCCTTACATCACGCGCATAAAACTGCGCATCATACCCGTTTTTAGGATTATCATCGCTCGATTGACGGCCAGTAGCCTCATCAAATTGATACAAAATGGAATCAATAGGAGGAACTCGATTCATCTTAGCCTTCGCAGTCAACGTTTCGCTTTGCCATTTCACTTGTAAGGTAAAGGTGGTTCCTGAATTTCCGAGTTTAGGCTTCTGCGCACTAGGTTCCCACTGGTATATACCGCTTAAGGCCACTTTCTCCGTAAAAGTAAATTTATTCCCCAAGGTATCTGTTATAAATACTTCCGCACCACCGATTTTGGGCGGATTTGTCTGATCAAAATAATCTTGGGAACGTGACACTATAATCTGTTGAGGGGTATTTTGATTAGTTAAATTTGCTTCAACTACCAGGTAATGTTCAGACACCGGACTTGGTAAGTTCACAACCTCCTCGCAAGATGTCAATGCTAAAATCAGGAATAATAAATGGATCCGCTTCATCTTAAAAGGAGAAATTATAGGTGACAGCTGGGACAAAAGAACCAATGATAGATAATTGAACGGCCTCGGTTTGGACTGAATTATCTTCGTTAGGTCGGGTATAAATAGAGAATGGGTTTTTCCGATTGTATACATTATAAACAGAGAAGACCCATTCTGAGCTTCCTTTTCCAAACAAAGCTTTCTTATTCTTCTTAGTCGCAGAAATATCTAATCTGTGGTAATCAGGCACACGAATGTTGCCCCGAGTTCCAGCATTGGTTTGGGGATAAGCGATTCCATCAAATATATATTTCTGGGATGGAACGGTATACGGAACGCCCGTGATATAGGCGAAATTTGCACCAAAAGACCATTTATCAGAAAGCGCATATTGGCCCACGAGGTTTAGAGTATGCGTACGGTCGTAGCGATTTGCATACCATTCATTATTATTTAAGCCTTCTATTTTACGTTCTGTTCTAGCTAAGGTATAGCTAGCCCAACCTGTTAGCTTGCCTACATTCTTCTTTAAGAAAAACTCGATTCCGTAAGCCCTGCCTTTCCCAAACAACAAGTCTTTTTCAAAATAAGGGTTTAGGAATAAACTAGCACGATCTGCATAGTCAATTTGATTTTGCATATCCTTGTAATAGACCTCAATGGATGATTCATAATTATTTCCATCAGGACCAAAATTCTTAAATAAACCCAAAGCCACCTGATCCACAACTTGAGGCTTAATATTATTTGTAGAAGATGTCCATACATCTAAGGGTGTCGAAGCAGCCGTATTCGACATTAAGTGAATATATTGAGCGAGTCGATTATAACTCAATTTCAAGGAAGAAGATTCGTTTCCTGTTATATTTAAGGCGAAGCGAGGCTCCCAATTACCATAGGAAGCCACCGTTGTATTCGGATCCGTCTGATTAATTTTTAACACATATCCCGATGGATTTTCCGTACTAAATGGTACTGGAATACGATCATAATACTCCCCATTTAGACTTTTATAATCATATTGGGAATAGCGAATGCCGTATTGTATGGTAAGTCGAGAATTTATCTTCCAATCGTGTCCGATATAGGCAGAGGCCTCAATGCCTTGTTTATTTGCTTGGCCAAATTCTCTTTTCTCTCCATTAGATGTCGCATTCGCTTTGCCAGGTGTGAAATCATACGTCAGCAATTGCCCTCCAAAACTGATGGTATTATCAGGTCGGATATAATAGGTGAAATCAGGCTTAATACTTAAATTTTCAATATTCGAGGTCCATTTGAAGGCATCTGACGGACGCTTATTTTCAATGTCTGAATCAAGCATATAATCATAATTGCTGTAGAAGGCCGTCGCATTCAAGAATAGCTTATTAGAGAATACATGATTCCATCGAGTCGTCAAAGTAGTATTACCCCAATCAAACCCAAATCCGGTACCAAAAACATCACGACCAAAATAGCCCGACATGAAAACCGTGTTTTTATCGTTGATTTTATAATTGACTTTGGCCGTCAAATCATAAAAACTAAACTTTGAATTCGCATTATTCCCCGTAAGAAATGGTTTAGCTAGAATATCAATATAAGAACGCCGAGCTGCTACTATAAAAGATGCCTTATCTTTCACAATAGGTGCCTCGATGGATAATCGAGAAAAAATAACCCCTATACCCCCATTCACTTCTAACTTCTTCGCATTCCCTTCTTTCATTTTTACATCCAAAATCGAAGATGCTCGCCCCCCATACATGGCAGGAATACCCCCTTTAAATAGCTTGACATCCTTTACCGCATCTGGATTAAATACAGAGAAGAATCCAAAAAGGTGCGATGAATTGTAAACAGGAGCATCATCGAGCAAAACCAAGTTTTGATCCACTCCACCGCCACGAACATTAAATCCCGATGCGCCTTCCCCTACGGTAGAAACACCGGGTAATAATTGAATCGCGCGAACTAAATCAACTTCGCCCAGTAAAGCAGGAATTTTTCGAATGGTTTTAATATCCACTTTATTCACCGACATTTCAATACCCCTCACGTTCTCATCATTAGCACGTGCCTTCACAATCACTTCAGCTAATTCCTGCGAGGCAGGGACTAATTCAATAGATAGCGAGGCAGATTGTTCCTTGATTTGAACTATACGTTCTTGTTTTTTAAAACCCGATGAAGAGAAGACAAGGGTATATTGACCCAAAGGAAGGGTTAGGCTATAAAAGCCATAGGTGTTCGTCACATTCCCCGTCTTTAATTCCTTCACATAAACGGAGGCTCCTATCAGACCCTCTCCATTCGTAGCATCTTTTACATAGCCACTTAAGGAAGACTTTTGCGCCCATAAAAGACTGGGCAAAAACAGAAATATAAAAAGAAGGCGGTTCTGCATTGTTATAAAAACACAAAGATACGGGAAATGTTTTTTCTACATATTAATAAATTGATAAACGGTAGTATATAATATTTTTACAATAATGGTAATATAATTCCGATTTATAATTTATATTGTATTTTTCTGTACATTTGAAAAAAACGGAGCAATAATGGATTTAAAAGTATTCGGGCAAATCGTAAGAGAAAAAAGAAATGCCATCGGATTAAAACAAGATGAACTAAGCCAGCGGAGTGGTGTAGCCATCAAGACGATTCATAGTATTGAATTAGGGAAAGGCAACCCGGCGATAAAGACGATTTTGCGCATCTTCGACGCCTTATCTCTCGACCTACTCATTGTCGCATCTAAAAACGCTCAAAAATAAGCTCATGGAACAAGAAATCAGCTTTGAACGCATTCCAACACATATTTATTTAGATTCCGATTTAGCATCTAAATCTGTTGCGAAAGAAATTGCGGATCTTATTCGCACTAATAATCAACTTGACAAGCCGACCATTTTAGGCCTTGCAACCGGCTCCTCTCCTAAAAAAGTATACCAGGAATTGATTCGAATGCACCGCGAGGAAGGCTTAAGCTTTAAAAATGTGATTACCTTTAATCTGGATGAATACCATCCGATGGAACCCGATTCCATCCAAAGTTATGTCCGATTTATGAAGGAACAGCTCTTTGATCATATTGATATACCAGTAACTAATTACCATTTACCTGATGGAACACTGGCACTTGAGAAAATACCCGAGTTTTGTAGAGACTATGAAGCGAAGATTGAGCGACTAGGTGGCTTTGATTATTACTTATTGGGCATCGGACGTAATGGACACATTGGTTTCAACGAACCAGGTTCGACGATTAATTCAAAGACGCGTTTAATGACCTTAGAAATTGCGACGAAGATTGATGCGTCTGCTGATTTTGGTGGACTACAAAAGGTGCCTAAAAAAGCAATTACGCTAGGTATCGATAGTATCATGAAGTCCAAAAAGATTGTTTTAATCGCCTGGGGAGAACATAAAGCAGACAGCGTTGCTCTGGCAGTGGAAGGATCTGTCAACTCCGACATTCCCGCGTCCTATTTACAATTGCATCCCAACGCCTCTTTCATCTTAGATGAAACTGCTGCATCAATGTTAACACGCATCAAAACCCCATGGGTGGTCGATTCGGTTACCTGGGATCGAAGTATGATTAAAAAGGCAGTCACGCATCTTTCATTAAGCTTGCAGAAACCCGTATTGAAGCTGACTTCGAAAGATTATAATGAACATGGTTTATCTGATCTTCTTTCCTTGTATGGCCAGGCTTATGAGATTAATATCGAAGTTTTCAATTATTTGCAGCATACCATCACGGGATGGCCAGGTGGAAAACCCAATGCCGATGACACCCATCGTCCAGAACGTGCTTTCCCTGCTAAGAAAAAAGTATTAATTTTTAGCCCGCATCCCGATGATGACATCATCTCCATGGGTGGGACATTCCAACGTTTGCATGATCAAGGACATGATGTACACGTAGCCTACCAAACCACAGGTAACATTGCCGTAGCGGATGACGAAGCCCTTCGCTTCGCAGAATTTGTTGTCGATTTCAATGAAAAATTTGAAAGTCCTAACGCAAAAGCAAATCGCATTTATAAGGAAGCCATTAAATTCTTACGCAATAAGCCCGATTCAGAAATTGATATTTCTTCCGTAAGAGAGATAAAAGGTCTGATCCGAAAAGGCGAAGCAAAAAATACCTGTCGATTCGTGGGGATCAAAAAAGAAAATGCGCATTTCCTTGAATTACCCTTCTATGAAACGGGAACCATCCGCAAGAAACCAATTGGGGAAAAAGATATTCAAATCGTGATGGATTTAATCGAAGAGATTAAGCCTCACCAAATCTATGCTGCGGGAGACCTAGCTGACCCACATGGCACACATAAAGTATGCCTAGATGCCGTAATTGAGGCTGTAACTCGTTTGAAACACCGGGAATACATGAAGAATTGTTGGGTTTGGCTTTACAAAGGAGCCTGGGCAGAATGGGATATCGATCAAATCGAAATGGCCGTACCTATGTCACCTGATCAAGTTTTCAAAAAGAGAATGGGTATCTTTAAACACCAATCTCAAAAAGATGGCGTGGTGTTTCAGGGTGACGATTCGAGGGAGTTTTGGCAACGGGCAGAAGAGAGAAACCGAGCAACGGCTTCCATCTACAATGCACTTGGCCTTGCGGAATACGAGGCTATGGAAGCCTTCGTACGCTGGAAATTCTAATCTTTTAAAGCAGCGTACAAGATCTCCGCGGCATGCTTCGCATGCCGCTTCGTGCCGTCATGAATTTGATGACGACAACTTGTTCCCGACGCGACGATATCGACCTCTTCCGGCTGTGACCGCACGGTGGGAAACAAAACTAATTCACCGATTTGCATCGATAAATCATAATGCTCTTTTTCGTATCCAAAAGATCCGGCCATACCGCAACAGCCCGATGGAATTAGCTGTACTTCAAAATTTTCTGGTAAGGATAGCGCCTTCTTCGCTGCCACCAGCGACGAAATCGCTTTTTGCTGGCAATGCCCATGCAATTTCATTAACTTTTTCTCTGAACTAAACGCTGCTGAAGTGATACGCTTCGCATCCGCCTCGCGCGCAATAAACTCCTCTAATAAAAGCGTATGCTTCGCTAATTCTTGTGCCCTATCCACCCATTCATCCGAAACTAAATCCGGATATTCGTCGCGGAAAGTTAAAATGGCAGACGGTTCTATACCCACCAAAGGGGTATTTTCTGAAATCAAAGACGACCACAAACGCACATTTTGAACGGCTAAAACACGCGCTTCATCGAGCATTCCTTTGGACAAATAAGCTCTTCCAGAGATTGGATGAGGAATAGTTTTTACTTCATAGCCTAAACGCTCTAGCAATAAAACGGTTGTACGACCAATTTCAGCATCGTTAAAATTTGTAAACTCATCTACAAACAAGTAAACCGATTTCTCTTGCACAGGACTCCTGCGCGACTTTAACCAAGACCACAAAGTCTGCTTGGCCATCAAAGGCATCGTACGATCCGGGTGGAAGCCCACTACGGCATTCGAGATGCGTCGAATGGCCGGAGTTCCCATCACCACGTTGTATAGGAAAGGTATATAAGAGGCTAGATTTGATATTTTTGCGAAGTTCCCTACTAACCAAGAACGTAAAGGAAGCCCCTTTTCTTTTTGGTATTGATATAAGAACTCCATCTTTAATTTCGCCACATCCACATTCGATGGACACTCTGACTTACAGCCTTTGCAAGCTAGGCAAAGATCCATTACTTCCTTTATCTCCTCATGTGCGAAACGATTCGGCTGCTCGGAATTAGTTAAAAACTCGCGCAGGATATTAGCACGAGCTCTCGTCGTTTCTTTTTCGTTACGGGTTGCCATAAAAGATGGACACATCGTACCACCAGAAATAGGCGTCTTGCGGCAATCGCCAGAGCCATTGCATTGTTCCGCATGTTGCAGCACATCTTGACCCTGATACCGAAACGCTGTTTTAAATTCTGGCGTTTGTTGTCCGGCCTCGTAGCGCAAGAACGTATCCATCGGAGGAGTATCCACAATCTTGTTTGGGTTAAATATACCTTTAGGGTCCCACCAAGACTTCAAATCCCGCATCAATTGATAATTCTCCTCTCCCACCATCCAAGGGATAAATTCCCCTCTCAAACGTCCATCACCGTGCTCCCCCGAAAGAGAACCCTTGTATTTTTTCACTAATCGAGCAATCTCTTCCGCAATGTGACGGAATTGTTGATGGCCTTCTTTGGTCTTTAAATTAATGATCGGACGCAAGTGTAATTCTCCTGAACCCGCATGGGCATAGTGTACACAATACAAATTATTAGCCTGCAGAATTTCATTAAACTCCGCAATAAAGGCAGGCAAATCGTTCACGTCCACCGCCGTATCTTCGATCACAGCCACCGCTTTTTCATCCCCAGGAAGGTTAGATAATAAGCCCAAACCCGCTTTACGCAAGTCCCAAACCTTCTTCACATCCCCTCCCGTCACAAACGGAAAATGATATCCTAAACCTGCAGCGCGCATCGCCTTTTCACACGCCTTTGCTTGTAAAGCTAAATCATCAGCTGAATCCGAACGTAATTCCACTACTAAGATCGCACCCGGATCACCTTCTACAAAGAATCGATTCAAGCTTTGTGCTGGATTCGCCTTCGTGCACTCTAAAATATAATGATCCATCAACTCAGAAGCTGACGGATTGAATTGCAAAGCGATCAGATTAGCTCGTAAGGCTTCATCAATGGTATTAAAATGACCACAAACCAAACCCAAATGAGCCGGAGGCAATACATCCACATGTAATTTTATCCGTGTGGCAAAGCAAAGCGTTCCTTCCGATCCAGAAAGCAAAGAACAAAAATTAAACGGGGCGTCTGTTGACTCAAAAGCCTTCGTATGCAATAACATATCTACCGCATAACCTGTGTTACGGCGACGAATACTTGGCTTGGGGAATTCCTCCGTGATATTCTTTTGATTAGTAGGATCCGATAAGGCCGCTAGGGTATTCTCATAGATACCATGCAATCGAGTCCCCTTTTTTAAAGATTTTATGGTCTCAAATGGATCTTCCGCCTTAAAATGAACGGGGGATCCATCCGATAAAAAACCCTCTACTTCTAAAACATGATCTCTCGTAGAGCCATAGATAATCGAATTAGAGCCGCAAGCATTATTTCCCATCATGCCGCCGATCATCGCCCGATTAGCGGTCGATGTTTCGGGACCAAAAAACAAACCTTGCTTTTTCAACTCTACATTCAACACATCACGAACCACACCTGGCTCTACCCAAACGTAAGATTCTTCCTTATTAATTTCTAAAATTCGACTGAAAAACTTAGACACATCCACGACGAGCGCCTTCCCTACCACTTGACCTGCTAGCGAAGTGCCTGCCGTACGCGGTATCATAGGAATGGAATGTTGATTTGCAAATAAAATGATTTTCTCCAAATCTTCTGTCGACTCCGGAATCGCCACCCCTAAAGGCATCTCCCGATAGGCAGATGCATCCGTTGCATAGAGCGTCTTCATCACGGTATCCGTGTAAAGAGATCCCTGCAAAGTCAGGCCTAAAGTAGACAGAAGCGAATCGGATATTTGTGTCGACATGATTTATTTATTAAGCTTAAATTTACACAAAGCACTCATTAGTAGCAACTGAGCAAGTATATAAGTTAGCATCACCACGGAAGAAATCCCGGGAAAGGAATAATAAAACTTACCAAAAGCCAAAACACTATCTGATACCACAAAGAAAAATGCTCCCCAAACGATGACAGGGTTTTTCAAACGTATCGCAAAATACAACATGGCCCCTAGCGCAAAAGCATATAGTGTAACCGGAATCTTCATGCCCTCCGCTAGATGCGGATTTAAAAACGCTAAAAAACTAAACACATAAATCAGGATTCCCCCTAAAGGCTGTCGCATATGAGCCGGTATCCAAGACCTATCTTCGGTTTGGCGTGCAAAAAGGCGTATATAACTTAGCTGCATTAGTAAAAATGAACCTAAACCCAGCTGAAAATACAGGGGATTATCGCCTGGGATCATCAAAAATACATCCCCTAACAAAGCGAAAATCGCAGTAAAAAATAAGGCTGGTTTGGGATTTTCAAGAGCTATATGGCCGATTAATAAAATCATCAAAAGCGGCTTGCTAACTAATCTAGCTTCCGGAAAAGTGGGCATCAAAAAAGGCAAAACTAATTCGATGAGGGCATCGAGCAAGAAGAGTTTTAAGAATATATGCCTCATATTTATCAATTTTAGAACGAAAAAAAATCACTTAACATAAAATGCCAAGTGATTTTTTTTATTTCAGATGGATGAAGATCAAGATCCGCAAGCCTCACAATCCTCTGGATTATCCAAAGAGCAAGTCATATCTGATTTATTTTGATCATCACTCACATCAAAACTTGCCAATGCCGCCTTCGATGCTGCTTCAGAATACTGCAATTCAGTTTCGTTCACTAAATTCGTTTGCTCGATAGCTGGCTCTGCTTGTTTCTCTACTGTGAACTTAATCGCATCCGTTGCCGCTTTCGTACGTAGGTAATACATACCCGTTTTCAAGCCTAGCTTCCAAGCATGGAAGTGCATCGAAGTTAACTTTCCGAAGTTCACATCTTGGATGTGGATATTTAAACTTTGTGATTGGCAAATATACGCACCACGATGAGCTGCCATTTCTAAGATGGTCTTTTGCTTAATCTCCCAAACCGTTTTGTATAAGTCCTTCAAGTTTTGAGGAATTTCCGGAATGCTCTGAACTGAACCATTTGCGATGATCAATTTATTCTTCATGGAATCATTCCATAAGTTTAATTTGATCAAATCTTTTAACAAGTGCTTATTAACGATCGCGAATTCACCCGATAATACACGACGCGCGTAGATATTAGAGGTATAAGGCTCGAAACACTCGTTATTACCTAAGATTTGGCTAGTAGAAGCAGTAGGCATAGGAGCAACTAATAAAGAGTTACGCACACCATTTTCTACCACTTTCGTACGCAAATCTTCCCAATCCCAGTTTCCTGAAGATGGCGTTACGTTCCACATGTCGAATTGGAATATTCCTTTTGAGATAGGTGAACCTTCCCAAGTAGAGTAAGGACCTTCTACTTTCGCTAATTCCATCGATGTTTCCATTGATGCAAAATAGATCGTTTCGAAGATGTCTTTGTTCAATTGCTGCGCCTCCTCTGACTCAAATGGCATACGCAGTAAAATGAACACATCGGCTAAACCTTGAACCCCTAATCCAATCGGACGGTGGCGCATGTTTGAATTCTCTGCCTCTTTAACTGGGTAATAATTTACATCGATGATCTTATTCAAGTTGCGTGTCGCAATCTTAGTCACATCGTATAATTTCTTGTGATCGAAACGTAAAACACCGTTTTCGTCTGCGTTCACATATTTAGGTAAAGCTAATGACGCTAAATTACAAACCGCCACTTCGTCTTTTGCTGTATACTCAATAATCTCGGTACATAAGTTCGAAGACTTAATGGTACCTAGGTTCTTTTGATTAGACTTATTGTTCGCATGGTCCTTAAACAACATATACGGTGTTCCCGTCTCGGTTTGAGATTCAAGCACTTTAAACCATAAGTCTTGTGCTTTAACAACCGTACGCGCTTTCCCTGCTAATTCGTATTTCTCATACAAAGCTTCGAACTCTGCACCGTGTGTATCAGATAAACCTGGGCACTCATGAGGGCAGAATAATGACCACTCTTCGTTGCTCTCAACCCGCTTCATGAATAAATCTGGTATCCAAAGAGCGTAAAACAAGTCACGAGCACGCATTTCTTCTTTTCCGTGGTTCTTCTTCAATTCTAAGAATTCGAACACATCGGCATGCCAAGGCTCTAGGTAGATAGCAAAACTTCCTTTACGCTTTCCACCACCTTGATCTACGTAACGTGCTGTATCATTGAATACGCGTAACATGGGGATAATACCATTCGAAGTACCATTCGTTCCCTTGATATAAGAGCCCGTTGCACGGATGTTATGGATGCTTAATCCAATACCACCAGCTGACTGTGAAATCTTCGCTGTTTGCTTCAAGGTATCATAGATTCCTTCGATCGAATCATCCTGTACTGTTAGCAAGAAACAAGACGATAATTGAGGCTTCGGAGTACCTGCATTAAATAGGGTCGGAGTCGCGTGAGTAAACCAACGCTCAGACAATAAATTATAGGTCTCTATGGCTGCGGCAATATCTGTATGGTGAATGCCTACCGCTACACGCATAAGCATGTGTTGAGGGCGCTCTGCTATTTGACCATCTAGCTTTAATAGATACGATTTTTCTAGGGTCTTAAATCCGAAATAATCATAGCCAAAGTCACGGTCATAAATGATTGCTTCATCTAATTCAACCGCGTTATTTTTAATGATATCATACACCTCTTTAGAAAGAAGAGCTGCATTTTGTCCTGTCTTAGGATCAATGTACGTAAACAAACGTTTCATCGTGGCAGAGAACGACTTCAAGGTGTTCTTGTGCAAGTTAGAAACGGCGATACGAGCTGCTAGTACAGCATAATCAGGATGTTTAGTCGTCAAAGAGGCAGCTGTTTCAGCCGCTAAATTATCTAACTCAGTCGTTTTAACGCCATCAAACAAACCAGTGATCACTTTTCTGGCAACCTCTAGAGGTTGGACAAAAAATGGATCCAAGCTATAACTCAGCTTTTCTATTCTGGCGGTGATTTTGTCAAACTTGACTGATTCGCGACGACCGTCTCTTTTTACTACGTACATGTGTATCTATCTGTTAATATTTAAACCCGTTATAACCTATATAAATGCGAAAACCGACCAGCAAAAAAGAAGACCATAATTTCCCTGCGTTAAGAGAATTTTTATCTTAGCTTTTTGACCCTTTTTGAGTTAACAAATTGAGTATGTGGCGGTTTTGTTTTTATGCTTTCCTAAACCAAAAACTGAATCATCTTTGGCTGATTGTGCTATTGGTAAAATTAGAAAAAAAGCGCGCTCTGTGCAAACTATTTTTTGGCCAAAAAAAAAGAAATAAAAGGGCGTATTTGAAATACAACATGCAAACCCCCTTCCCTCAATTAATTAGCCGTATTGCTTCTTAGAAAAGTACTATAAAAATATTTTAAAAAAAATTAACACCGTTAATCCGCATAGAATACTCCAAAATTTTGTTACTAAAAATATTTGGAAAATAGAATACATTCTGTAATTTTGCATCCCCTATTGTAGGGTCCAAATATCCCCTTTGGAAAACATCATTTAAACAGGACGGCAGGGAATCGTCTATTATCCATTATCATGAAAAAAGATATCCACCCAGAATACAAAGAAATTGTATTTCACGATCTATCAGCTGATTACAAGTTTTTAACTCGTTCATGTGCTTCTACCACAGAAACAACAGAATTCGAAGGAGCTACTTACCCCGTATACAAACTAGAGGTTTCATCTCAATCTCACCCATTCTATACAGGTAAGAACGTATTGTTAGACACAACAGGACGTGTGGACAAATTCAACAAGCGTTACGCGAAGTAATTTTCCTGATGCCTATATTAAAAAGCCTTCTTCCATTTTTGGGGGAAGGCTTTTTTTATCCTAGATTTGTCCTATGCAGCTCAAGGTATATTTATTCGAGGATTTGGCCCTAAAAGCCTCCCTACAACCGCTCACTCAGCATCGTAAAGTCGCTGAATTATGGGTAGGAACGAGTAGCCTTGAAAGCAAGTGGCCTAACTTAGTTTCTAATCCGAACGAGGCGGATATTCAGGTGAACAGCGGCGTCTTACCTCTACCTGCGACTTTCGCCCTGTTGGATCAAATGCCGGAAGACACTACCTACGTAAATCAGGGTCAGATTTTAGCGACAAGAGGACAAGGCACGAATCGCATAGAACAACACCTTTCTTTCCTACAACACCCCGAAGATTTACTATCCTACCAGGCTGAGTTTTTAGGTTCTGAAATCAAGGGAAATAACCCGGCGGCCGTAAATAATACATTTATCCACGCCGAAGACATCTACATTCATTCCTCTGCTCAGGTGCATGGTAGCATTTTGGATGCCAGCAAAGGTCCCATCTATATAGGCGAGGGTGTTATTTTAGCTATTGGAACCCTCATTCAAGGCCCAGCGGCGTTCCTACAAGGCTCTTCAACGAATTTAGGGGCTAAGATTCGTCCGAACACGACAATCGGCGCGGGCTGTAAGGTGGGTGGTGAGATTAACCACTGCATCTTCTTCCCTTTCAGCAATAAAGCACACGAGGGTTATTTAGGTAATTCGATTGTGGGTTCGTTTTCTAATTTAGGGGCTTTGACGAACGGATCGAATCTGAGAAATGATATTCAAACCGTCTCACTTTATGATTATGTGTTGCAGGAGCCTCGGAATACAGGATTGAAGTCTTTAGGCCAAATCATTGGCGACTACGTCACCACCGGTGTGGGGACAAATTTGAATACTGGGACGGTGATTGGGAGTCATTGCAACGTTTCGAGCATCGGTTTTCCTCCTCGCTACATCCCTTCCTTTAGTTTTGGGGAGTATCCCGCCTTGCGATCTTTTGACTTTGAGAAAGCCTTCACCTCTGCCTGCAGTTGGATTGAATTGAAAAACCAAAAAATCCCCGAAAATCTGCGCCAAAGCATGGAAGAAATTTGGAAAGAGGGCACATCTTTCCGAAATTAGCTCTTTCTCTATAAATAGCTATTTGCATGCGATTTCAAGACATTCCAGGTCTGAATAAAATCAAGAACACCTTGTCGCTGGCGGTGCAAAATCAACATATCGCGCATGCCCAATTATTCGTGGGACCTCCCGGGGGAGCACAGCTTGCCATGGCACATGCCTTTATCACCTATTTATTTTGCACAAACCGTACGGAGACAGATGCATGTGGGCAATGTCCCAGTTGCCAGAAATTGCAACGTGGCGTTCACCCGGATGTAGTCTACATGTATCCCACGGTAATCACGAAGAAAATCAAGGAGGCAGAGTCCGACGCCTACCTACCCGATTGGCGAAAGTTTATCCAAGAATCGTATTTCAGAACCTTGCCCGAATGGCTTGGATATATGGGTGCAGAGGGCAATCGGCAGGGAAATATTCCGGTGGAGGAAACGCGTAAATTAGTCCAGAAAATTAGCTTAAAACCATTTGAAGCGCCCTTCAAGGTTGTACTCTTATGGAATCCGGAGACCTTAAATGCGTCAGCTGGAAATGCGCTTTTAAAGACTTTAGAGGAGCCACCTAGCTCGACCTTATTCATCTTAGTTTGTGCGGAACCTGATAAACTTTTAACGACGATTATCTCGAGAACGCAGCGCGTAAGTGTGGGGGCAGTGGATGTGGAAGAATTAGCTACCTATTTAGTTCAAAAGGCCGAAATTGATGCCGAAAAAGCCCACCAAATTGCCGTGAATTGCGAGGGAAATATCTCCGAAGCTTTGGAAAATTCCTCCTCCGATAACCTGAGCACCACGACCTGGTTTGCCGAATGGATGCGGGCTATTTATGCCCGCAACTTGTCGAAATTAGTCCAATTAGCCGATCAATTCGACGGCTTAGCGAAGGAAAACCAAAAAAGTATTTTAAGCTATAGCCTTCATATTTTCAGACAATGCCTCTACCAAATTTCGGATGCCAGCGCTTTGATCAAATCGTTAGAAAAGGAAAAAGCCTTCGTGGATAATTTCTCGAAGACCTTAAGCACCGAAAAGATCGCAACAATGACCGAAAAAATCTCAGAAGTGCATTACCACTTAGAGCGAAATGCCCGTGCTAAAATGGTGCATCTCGACCTGTCTCTTTACTTATTACGTGTGTTTCACGCGAAAAACTCCTGATATGAAAACGGTTCGCATCGGTACTCGAAATTCGGCTTTGGCTTTGTGGCAAGCTCACTACGTGGGAGCTTTGCTCGAAAAAGAAGGCTTAGCTTATGAAATCGTAGCGATCTCCACGAAAGGGGATCAAATACTCGATCGTTCCTTATCTAAAATCGGATCTAAAGGAGTCTTCACCGAAGAATTAGAAACCATGCTGCGCGCGGGAGAAATTGACATCGCCCAGCATTCCGCGAAGGACCTTCCCTCCCATTTACCTGCAGAACTCGAATTAATTGCGTTTACAGAGCGCGAATCACCGGAAGATGTCGTTTTAAGCCTGGATCCTTTGAAGACTTTAGCCACTAGCGAAACCTTGCGCATTGGTACCTCATCTACACGCAGACGTGCTTTCCTATCTCATTTTTATCCACAACACACCGCTGTGGAGATGCGAGGCAACTTACAGACACGTTTGGAAAAATTAAAAAATGGGGAATGCGATGCCATGCTATTGGCTTATGCCGGAGTTCATCGAATGGAGATGGAATCTTATATCACCCAGCACCTGGATATTGATCAATTTGTCCCGGCAGTAGGCCAAGGTTCTGTTGCGATTCAATGTGCTGTATCTTTAAATAAGGCCGTGAAATCTCTAGTGCGCAAAGCTTGCAACCATACTGCCACAGAGGCAACCTTATTAACAGAACGCCATTTATTAGCCCATTTAGAAGGGGGTTGCAGCGTTCCAGTATATGGCCATGCGGTACTTAAAGGCGATAAAATAGCCTTGCATGCCGGCGTTCTCAGCCTGGATGGAGTAGAAAATATTTATCATTCTGCGCAGGGATCAGATCCAGCTATCTTAGGAAAAGAGGTCGCGATGGAACTCATTCATTTAGGTGCGCATCAATTATTACGAAAAATCAGACAGCAATTAGGTTCATGAAAAAACGCATATTAATCACGGGTTCAAATGGTTTATTAGGTCAAAAATTAGTCGACCTTTTACGCAAACAAGCGAGTGTCGATTTAATCGCGACCGCCCGTGGAAATAATCGTTTACCGGTGACCGAAGGATATACCTATGCGTCTTTGGACATCACTAATAAAAGCGACGTTCTAGACATATTAGATCAATTCAAGCCTGATGTGGTGATTCATACGGCTGCTATGACGAATGTGGATACCTGTGAAACGGATCGAGACGGATGTGATGTACTAAATGTTAACTCAGTCGCTTATTTAATCGAAGCCTGCGAAAAACACGGAACTTATTTATGTCACTTGTCGACCGACTTCATCTTCGATGGAGCGGATGGACCCTATACGGAGGACGGTATAGCGAACCCGATTTCTTATTATGGAGAAAGTAAATTAAAAGCGGAACAATTACTGTTCGCCTCTAAGATCCGATGGAGCATTGCGCGCACGGTTTTAGTATATGGAATTGTTCCCGATATGAGCCGCTCTAACATCGTACTTTGGGTAAAAAAATCCTTAGAGGATGGAAAAACAATACAAGTAGTGACGGATCAATTCCGCACACCTACCCTAGCTGAAGATTTAGCGATGGGCTGCTGGTTATTAGCCAAAGACGAGGTAGAAGGCATTTTCAATATCTCTGGATCCGATTTCTTAACGCCTTACGAAATGGCCGTGATGACAGCAGATTATTACGGATTAGATAAATCACTTTTACAAAAAGCCGATTCGTCCACCTTCACCCAAACTGCAAAGAGACCCGCCAAAACGGGTTTCATTCTAGATAAAGCAAAAAAAGTTTTAGGTTATTCACCTAAAACCTTTCAAGAGGGTATCGCCATCATGGCGCAGCAAGTAGCTGATTTAATCTAATGCTTCTGGATCTTCCATCATTTCATCCGCCATCGGATTAACCACCGGAAGATCTAACATAAGGGGAGTTTCTTTTAACTTATCGAAGTCTTTATTATCATCTAATAAGGTATTCCAAAGTAAATCCTTCAATTCCTGAAGTCCTTCTTGAGTCACCGATGAAATTAATAAAACAGGAATGTCTTGTGGTAAACTTTCCCGCATTTCTGTTTCCATTTCTGGAATCGACAAGTCCATTTTAGACACAACGATAACGCGACGCTTTCCTAATAATTCCGGGTTATACTTTTCTAATTCTCCGGTCAAAATACGGTATTCTTCTCCCCAATTTTCTGCTTCAGATGGAATCAAAAAGCAAAGAATCGAGTTCCGTTCAATATGACGTAAAAATCTCAATCCCAAACCTTTACCCTCTGATGCACCTTCGATAATTCCCGGAATGTCGGCTACCACAAAGGACTTATCATCCCGGTATTCGACCACCCCTAATTGAGGCACTAAGGTAGTAAATGGGTAATCTGCAATTTCAGGCGTAGCCGCTGAAAGTACTGATAAAAGCGTTGACTTTCCCGCATTCGGAAAACCCACTAAACCTACATCAGCTAATATTTTCAATTCCATCACCACCCATACATCTTGACCCTCTTCACCCGGCTGCGCATGGCGAGGGGATTGATTCGTCGAAGACTTGAAATTATGATTTCCTAAACCACCACGACCGCCGGGTAGCAATAAAATCTTTTGCCCTTCTTCTGTTACTTCTGCCAGAAAATCATCCGTCTCCGCATCTTTTACAATCGTACCTAAAGGCACTTGAATATAGACATCTTCCCCTTCTGCCCCAGACCGACGTCCACCTTCGCCACCATTTCCACTATCAGCGATAATGTGCTTCCGGTATTTCAAGTGAATTAAGGTCCAAAGCTGTGTAGAGCCCACTAAATAGACGTGACCACCTCGACCTCCATCGCCACCATCTGGACCACCTTTAGGCACGTGTTTTTCCCTCCGAAAGTGGGATGAACCGCTTCCTCCTCGGCCGGAACGCAGATTTATTTTAACGTAGTCAATGAAATTCGTTGTCATTATTGCTTCTTTTATCCTTCGATAATCGAGAGAATTTGAGAGAAAATTTCCTCAATTTCACCGATACCGTTAATTCCTGAGAATTTATGTTGTGCGGCATAATAACCCGCCACTGGCGCTGTTTTTTCTCCGTATTCTTGTACGCGTTTGCGTATTAATTCTTCATTTTGATCATCTGGACGGCCTGAAGTCTTACCACGCTCTAATAATCGTTGAGTTAATTCTTCTTCGCTCACCTCTAGCGCAATCATGTGATTAATCGCTAATCGATGTCCTGATAATAAGTTGTCCAAAGCTTGCGCCTGTGCTTCTGTTCTAGGAAATCCATCAAAAATAAAGCCAGCCGCGTCCTTGTTCTCGTTCAATTTATTCTCAATCATTCCGATCACCACCGCATCAGGAACTAAAATTCCTTGATCCATTAATTTCTTCGCCTCTAAGCCTAAAGTCGTACCAGCAGAAATTTCCGCCCGTAATAAATCGCCCGTCGACAAGTGAATTAAACCATATTTAGCAATTAGCTTGGCGGACTGAGTACCTTTGCCTGCCCCTGGAGGCCCAAATAAAACTAGATTAAGCATATAAATGTGAGTTGCTATTTGAAAAATCAATTCGAACCACAAAGGTAATCAAATCGGAGGCAAAAGCGGGGATTTTCTACTATATTTGAAACAAAAAAACCAAATGCTTTCAACACAATTCGAAGAAATAATACAAAAGAGACGTTCTAATAGACGATATGACCCAGCAGTAAAAGTCGATGACGCCATCATTGAACGCAGCCTACAAAGATCCATTTTATCCCCGAATAGTAGCAATATGCAATTATGGGAGTTTTATTGGATCAAAAGTGAAACAGAGAAGAAAGCATTTCTTCCACTTTGCCTAGGTCAGTCGGCAGCAAAAGACACCGGACACATCGTCGTTTTTGTTACGCGCCAAGACCTTTGGAAGAAAAGAGCAGCCTGGAACTTAAAACAAGTAAATGAGTCTATTGAAGGGGAACCGACTAAAATGCAGAAAAGAGGTCTTCAATATTATGGCAAGCTAATCCCTTTATTATACCGCAACGATATCTTTGGCATTTCTACTTTCATCCGATGGAACATTTGTTTCTGGATGGGATTGCGTAAACCTATGATGCGTTTTGGAGGCAAAGCAGATCAACGGGTGATGGTTCATAAATCATGCGCCTTAGCAGCACAAACTTTTATGCTTTCGATTTCAGCCGAAGGATTTCAATCTTGTCCAATGGAAGGTTTTGACGCGGTGCGGGTAAAAAAACACTTGAATTTACCCTCTGGCGCTGAAATCAATATGATTGTCTCGGTGGGAAAAGGAACAGAAGAGGGTGTTTGGGGACCTCGATTTAGAGTACCATACGAGGACGTAGTTCACGTTCGTTAGTTACAATCGACGTCCACGATCACTTGCACGCCCTTGAAAGCGGGCTTGGTGGATAGCGTATCTAATTCTTCCCGAAGTGATTTTTTAAAGGACGCTAAAGCCACTCCTTTCTCTAGTTTGATGAGGATTTCCATGGCATATTGATTTCTAATGCGCTCGATTAAAGGCTTTTCGGGTCCTAATACGCGCCCATTGCCAAATTTGGCCTTCAATAAAAGTCCTAAATCTTTTGCAGCTGTCTCTACATTGCGAGCCTCAAAATGGCGCATCACAATTTTAATCAATCGAGTGAAAGGTGGATAATGATACCCCTCCCGTTCAATCATTTCGTCTGCATATAACTGCTCGTAATTCCCGTCCTGTATGTAGCCGAATAAGCGGTGATTAGGCTGATTCGTTTGAATATATACTTGCCCCTGGACATCGCGTCTCCCCGCGCGACCAGCTACTTGTGTGATTAATTGAAATCCTCGCTCATGAGCCCGGAAATCAGGGAAATTAATAATTTTATCTGCGTCAAAGATCGCTACGATAGATAAACCTTCAAAATCAAGACCCTTAGCGACCATTTGTGTTCCCACTAAAATATCCACCTGACCTTTTTGAATCTCCGTAATCAAACTTGTAAAAGCCGTCTTAGAACGGGTTGTATCTAAGTCCATACGCGCAACGCGGGCAGAAGGCAAATGCAGTTGCAATTCCTCTTCTAACTTTTCTGTGCCATAACCCATGGTTTTCATTTGAGCAGAACCACAAGCCCCACAACGGTGAATCAACGATTCGTGGTGACCACAATAATGGCAACGCAATTCCTGTTCGCGCGCGTGATAGGTTAAGGAAACATCACATTGATGACACGTAGCGATCCAATCACAATCTTGACATTGCAAATAGGGAGAATAGCCCCGTCTGTTTTGAAACAAAAGGCTTTGCTTACCCTGCTTTAAATTATCCGCTAATACCTCGATTAAATCAACCGAAAATCCGCCCTTCATCAGCTTCATCCGATTCGCGTATTTTGTATCGATGAAATGCATCGCGGGTAATTGCGCTGCACCAAAACGCTCTTTCAAGACCACCAGTCCATATTTGTCTTGTTTGGCCTGGTAATAGGTCTCCATCGAAGGCGTCGCTGAACCTAATAAAACCTTCGCTTTTTGCTGGTGTGCTAACATAATCGCCACGTCCCGCGCATGATACCTCGGAGCTGGATCGACCTGCTTAAAGGACGTCTCATGTTCCTCATCGATGATGATCAGTCCCAAATTCTTAAACGGCAAAAAGACCGAAGATCGCACGCCCACCACGAAAGGATATTTCCCCTCCACAATCGACTTCCACACTTCAACCCGCTCGTTATCCGAAAATTTAGAATGGTAGATGCCCACCTGCTCCCCAAAAATCCGCTTCAGACGAACCACAATCTGCGTCGTCAACGCAATCTCTGGCAATAAATACAATACCTGATCGCCATTTGCTAGCGCTTCTTGTATCAGCTTGATATAAATCTCCGTCTTCCCTGAGCCCGTGATTCCGTGCAATAAGACAACATCTTTCTCTTGAAATTGATTCAATATCGACTGATAAGCCTTTTCCTGTGGGGCATTTAGCGTAAAACTGGAAGGAACAAAATTTTCGTCCGCTTCATCGAAGCGCGAAACCACGATATCAAAGATTTCAAAAACTTGGTTTTTTACCAAGGTTTGTAAGGAGCTTTCGGATAAACCGGCCTGGCTGAAACTATTTTTTGCTAAACCTTTTTGATTCGTTTCTGGACTTCGTAAAACAGGGATGAATTGCAAATAATGCAAAAGAATTGCCATTTGTTTAGGCTTCTCCTCCAAGGATTGAATAAGATCCGTTAAGGCTAACTTATTTTCAAAGGGAGCTGCTAAACGAATCTTGCGCTGCACCTTGGGTGTGTAGCGATCTTTTAATTCATCAAAAATAATGACCGCATCCTTACCTACTAAGGCCTTAATTAACTGGTAAGGACTTTTGACTTCGGCGAATTTGGCAAGCTCATCATAAGTCAAAGCCCCCTTATCCCTAATCTCCACATAAATCGCAAGTTCTCTTTCTGTCAGCGTCTCTGGACTCGTAAATTCCGGATTTACTTGCACTTTTGACTGGCTCGAAATTTTCAAACCTGCCGGTAGTGCCACCTGAAATACCTCGCCTGGATAGCACATATAATAATCTGCCACCCATTGAAAAAGGGCGATTTGGGACGCAGTCACTAATGGTGAATCATCTAAAATCTCTAACAAATATTTTGCTTGATATTGCTTAGGCGGCTGGTGATGTACCGTTACGATGACACCTGTAAGCACTTTTTTAGTTCCAAAAGGTACCACCACCCGTAATCCCGCTTGCACAAATTCAGCCCATTCCCGAGGCACTCGGTACGTAAAGTACCGAGGAATAGGAAGCGGAAGCAAAGCATCCACAAAAACCGTTTTTTCTTCCCCTATTTCCATTGCAAGGTTTGAATCAAATGAATGGCATCTTGCTTTAAATAGCGAATCACGGGCGCTAAAGAATCATTCTTCATCGCGGTATTTAAGTACACTGCCCCTCGCAAGAAATGGGTCGTAGAGTCTGTGGCAAAAAACTGAAATGGGGTGGCTACCTCTCCTTCTAATTCGATAATGGTTGCTTTAGAACCATCCATTCGTGTTAATACCGCATCTTCGATCCGATTCGCTTTCATTTGGTGTTTAGAGGCCAAAACATACGAATCCCGAATCATCTTATCGAGTCTTTTTCGATCTCCCTGAACCCGCTTATACGTTAGCTGTATAAAGGCATCCCAACGAGGATAATAGATATACATCCAATGTGGTTCTGCGCGCGCAAACGTGTCCTTTTTCACCACTGCAAAATGTGATAATTCAAAAGCAAAGGGATGTCCCTTTTCTAACGTTTGATAGGTATGTAATGGGATTTCCATCAAAGGAAAGCCTTTAGGCCGTGGCATAGCGGCATTTTCCTCCTCTGAGGCTGTTCCACAGGAAATTAAGGTCAATAAAAAACCTAGGAGGAAAAGACGCATGTTCGCTTATTTTAAACCGTAATACGCTAAGATAGGATTTTGTATGGATTCAAACACTTTTTCCCGCAAAACAGGCAAATCTTCCATCGTCAAACCCTTTGTCTCAAATGGTGGATGAATCTCCACATGTAATGTGCCTGGACGCATTAGCAACGACTTTTCATCCATAATATAGTGGTTATTATGAAAACTCATGGGTACAATAGGCACCTGTTGTTGAATCGCCATAATAAAAGCCCCATCCTTCAAAGGATTACCCATATAAGGCAATTGCTTAAACACAATTCCTCCCTCCGGAAAAATGACAATACTCCGTCCTGATTGTAATGCACGGATAGATCTACTCAAAGAACTCGCTCGGCTATTCTTATCATTTCGATCCACCAAAATATTCAAACGCGCATAAAGGTAGCCAAACAAGGGGATCTTCTTCATCGCATTCTTTCCTACAAAAGAGAAATAGTTCCGAATGACCACAACAACTACCGCAATATCCATATACGAAAAATGATTCGAACAGAAAACATACGTCTGATTAGGATCTAGTTTAACATGATGTGTGATCTTCACTCGTATCCCCGAAAAAAGAAAAAAGAGTTGACCCCAGAGCCTGACAAGCCGATGAGCAACTCTTTTCCAAGATCGTCTCTGTAAAAACACAAAAATGACAGGATACAAAACTAAGAATACAATCACAAAGCAGGATACTGCCCAGAAAGTATATAGCCCTTTTAAACTAGATGAAAGCAAAGAATTTTTGTTTTTCATAATTTAAACAAGGCCCCTAAATCTAGGATTTAGTCTACTATTCCTAATTGAACTGTATTTGATTTCAAGTCTTGATTTGCAGGAACCGATAAAGTCGTTACGAAGATATCGCCTTTAGCCAATAAATTATCTTGCTTTAATTTATCCACCATGGCTGCAACAGTTTTCTCTGCATTACCCGTTCCCGGATCGTAAAAGAAAACACGCGCTCCCCATAATAGACCCATGGTCGACATCAATTCTTTATTCGAAGTAAAGACGAATAAATCAGCCTTAGGACGGTGTGCTGATAAACGGAAGGCCGTATAACCAGAGTTTGTAATACATAAAATTGCCTTTGCTTTAGAATCACGTGCTAAACGACAAGCGCCTGCAATTAAGCGATTCTGCATAGGTACATTTTCAGACAATGACGTCCCTAATGAGTGATTCTTAAAGTAAATCGCTGCCTCATTTCCTTGTATAATTTCAATCTCATTTTGCTGTTGCTCTACCACTTCGTGAATGTGAGCCATGGTCTCCACTGCTTTTATAGGATAAGCACCAGAGGCTGTTTCTCCACTTAACATCGTAGCTGACGCTCCTTGCAATACGGCATTGGCTACGTCAGACGTTTCAGCACGCGTAGGAACTGGATTCGTAATCATTGATTCTAACATTTGAGTAGCGACGATGACTGGTTTCCCAGCAGCTGTACACTTCTCTACCATTACTTTTTGTAAGTAAGGCACAACCGCTCCATCCATTTCCACACCTAGATCACCACGAGCTACCATGATGGCATCTGTTGCCGCAATAATCTCATCTAAATTATCTATCGCCTCTGGCTTTTCGATCTTCGCGATGACACGCGTATTCTTGCCGTAAGCTTTAATTTTCTCTTTAATATCACAGATATCACTTGCTTTACGAACGAAAGAAAGTGCGATCCAGTCCACACCATTGTCTAAACCAAAGTATAAATCTGCCTCATCCTTAGGCGTTAAGCAAGGCAAAGACACTTTCGTTCCTGGCAAGTTAATTCCTTTCTTAGACTTCAAAATACCACCGTAGATTACCTGCGTAACTACTTCTTTCTTCACTTTATCAACTGAAAGTACTTTTACTTCTAAATTACCATCGTCCATCAAAATGCGCTCACCCGGATTTACATCTAAATACATCGACGTATAGGTAGTACCTACTTTTTCTGATGTACCTAGTAGGTTTTCATCCATCGCAAAGATTAACTGTTGTCCCGCTACTAAAGGAACTCCATTATTCTCCACTAATTGCGTACGAATTTTCGGTCCTTGTAAATCTTGAAGAATAGTTAAATTCAAGCCCATCTCTTCTGAGATGGAACGAATCAATTTTAAACGCTCTAAATGATCCTCATGGGTACCATGGGAAAAGTTTAAACGGAAGACGTTAACACCTGCCTTAGCTAATTGAATTAATGCTTCTCTTGATTCTGATGTGGGACCTACTGTGGCTACAATTTTTGTCTTGCGTTGATACGACATATGTTGGATAAGATTCTTTTGACACTGCAAGTTACATCTATTACACAAAAAAAACCACCCAAAGGTGGTTTAAATTGTATTAAAATAAGATTTGGGGCTTAATTCTCCCACATTTCAGCTTCTTTATCTTGCAGCTGTTGCTCCAGTTTTTGTGATCTCTTCAATGCATCTTTACCGTCACCGAATTGATCAGAAATGTCTTTGTTAGCTGCATTTCCTTTTTTGATAATTCGAGCGCTAAAAAAGCGTAAATCAAATGCGTCAGCCATATTGCGGTGTTGCATTTCATTCGTAGAATTAAACCAAACGCAGTTCGGATTATTCTTAAAGAACTTATAAACGTCCTTGAAACGGAAAGAAGCTACGATATCTTCTAATCCTGCATCAGACTCAGACGCAGGAATTTTCAAGGTGATAGCCTGAATATCAAAATACAAACGAGAACGCTTGCGATCGATAATCGCATCTTCTTTAATTTCCAATATGGATAATTGCTTAGGAATATAATAATCTACTCCTGCTACGATAGGACCTTTGTCAAAATCATCTGCTGCCGCTTTCTCTGCTTTAGATGTATCTGTTTTCTTACTACCACCCCATCCATCATCAGCACCACCGCCAGTGGTCGTTGCAGCTGGCTTCGCGTCACCACCAAAACCTGCGGCAATTTCCTCAGCGGTTAAACCGCCATTATCTAATTTACCTTTGATCTTCAAACGATCTATGAACTGCTCTGAACTTAACTTCGTATTCAAGGAGTCATTTGAATAAGGAATTAACAATCCTGCTTTTACGCCATCAATTAAGAACTTAGAGATTTGATTATTCTCTGCAAAAAATGGTTGATTGATTTTCTCATTCAAATCCATTCTACGCCAAATTTGAGCTCGGTATTGAATATCCGCCTCATCAATCGGGTGAGCCGAATTAGGATTAGGATTAAGGGTTGATTCCTGAGCTATAGCAGCTGCGGAAATCAAACTAAAACCTAGCAATAAAATATGCTTCAAATTCATATATATACGATTAATTCAATGGAATTACTTTGACAAACGAAAATGGAATCGTCTCTACAGTTCCTTTGAAATTCTTACGTTGTACCCCTTTAACTTCAATCCGGTAACGATCCCCTGCTTTTGCTTGACCTGCTAATGTAGCAATCGATCCTCCACCAGGCAAAGTAATGGATGCCACACGCTTTGTTCCACGGGCAAGTGCCACTTCGATTTCAGAAACACGGTAATTCGCATCTTCAGGATTCGTTGCACCAAATGATTCATCGGCAATCGCCTTCGCATTTACAAAACGTAAACCAGCTGAACTCTCTCCACTCTTATCATTTAATTCTGCACCACTACTTCCTACAATCTTAATATCAGGTCTAGGTACGCGACGCACTCTAAAAGTTTCTTTACCTAATAAAGTTCCCCCATTATTCACATTTAAGGTAACTGTCGATGAAGAGGGTACGATTGTTACTTTGCCTTTATTAGCACCCGCAATAGCCTCACCACCTTCTGCAGTAAAGCTTGGGTTCCAAAGTGCTCCTAAACCAGCACTCGCTACACTTAGACGATTTGCGCAGCCTAAATAAAGCGCAGGTAATGTACCTGTCTCAATATTATAAGTAGGCTTTAAAACAAAATATTCTTTCGTAATTGATTCCGTCTTAGGACCCTCAGGGCTCATATAGGAAACAGAGGCTACATAGGTTTTCTTGGATAAGCCATTTGCATCATATCCTCCACCAGATGTCTTGAATTTAATTTGCCCACGTCCATCTACAACTTGAAGATTCCCTCCATTTAGACTCATGCGAGGGGTGAAACCGCTAGAAGTAGCTGCGATAAACACTTCGGCTTGATACTCCATGCCAGCGACAACAGTATTAGCATTAGCCGAAACTTGCGCAAATACTTTGTCAAACTTAATCTCCTTCGCACCTACTTTTCCTGCTAATTGATTCAATACTTCCGCTTCATAGCGGCGAATTTCTGATTGCTTTTGCGATAAGGTCGCTAATGCAGCCGCTACAGGCGTAGTTTCAAAATTCAATTCAGCAAAATCTTTGTTCGATTGATTCGCGTCTCTGCTAGTTAAAGGATCATCCTTACCATCAAGAGCTAAAGAAGGGAATTTCGTGCCTGGATCTGCCGCTAATAATAAGTCTTTTGTATACTTATCAAACATAGGAAGTAACTTATAAGCCTCCCCTTGTTTAGCACCACCTACCATTAATTCATAGACTTTCTCTTCTTCTTTCGGGTTCTTAATATTTCCGGTCTCCGCATCAATCCCTCCACCTGCTTCTAATACTTTTCCTTTAACATTCTCAATGTGACTCACTAACGCATCGGTAATTCGTCTAACATCATTCGCTTTTTTCAATACATCCGCGTAGGCTGCCGGATTAGGAAGGTCCTTAATTCGGGACTCAATTCCTTGCACCATACCTTTACTTTTATTCAGAGATGATTGATTTGCCTGTTCTAAACTACTATTTAATAGAGCAAATTTTTGTAATAAAGCATCACTAACCTGCAACGCGAGCAAGGCCGTTAATACTAAATACATCATCCCGATCATTTTCTGCCGGGGGGTTTCTTTTAAACTTGCCATAATTAGCCTTTCATAGCTGTTAACATACTACCGTAAACTTGGTTCAAAGACTGAATATTAGCATTTAACTTAGCTAATTCTGCCTTGAATAATTCCGCATCTTTTTGAGTACCTGCAATGTGTTCTACACTTGTATTTACATTACTATAGAAGCCATTAATTGCTTTCATGTGCTTGCTAGCCTCTTGAATTTCAGCTTCGTAAACTGAATTCAATTTCTCTAATGAAGCCCCTGCTTTCGCATAGTTTTGGGTATACTTAGCCGCTTCAGACGAAGAGGCCGTGATAGTAGCTAATGATTGAGTTGCCTCTGAAACAGATTTGTTTAAGCCACCTAAAGATTCTGATGATGAATTCAATGATTTGACAAAATCTTGAGTCGCTCCTGTTGCTTTAGAAATCTCTGATAAGCTATTCGCTGTATCAGTTAATGATTTTAAACTCTTAGTCAAATGGGCCACCGCGTCTGCATCTAAACCTGGAACATCGCCTGTGTGACGAGCTGCGGCTGGACGAGGAGCTTCACCTGCTAATTCTGGATATACTTTCTCCCAATCATATTGCTTATCCGGAACTGACTTTAAATAAAGCACACCAAACAAAATAAAGATAATGGCTTCTGTAAACATACCCACCATCAACATCTCATTCGCACCTGTCCAGTGTAAAATTTTAAATAGTGCTCCTACAATTACGACTGCCGCACCAAAACTAGCAACTACATTAATCGACTTTTCCATTTTGTTGATTCTTAATAATAGATTTATTTAACTTATCTGGATGCAGGACGTCCTAAATAACGCATCACGCATCTAAATCCTACATAGGATCTTTTATTTTTCTCATATTCAAAGGTACGTGTACCAGTCTCTAAATAGTATCCAATGTCTTTCCAAGATCCACCACGCACCACTTTACGTGGATTATTGGCATCTCGGTTAATTGAGTTTAAATCCCAAGTCACTGCAGAGGCATTTTCTTCAAACGCATCCTCACACCATTCGGCCACATTTCCAGCCATGTTGTATAGACCATAATCATTTGCACTATAAGCATTAGCTGGAGCCGTATACTCGTATCCATCGGCATCGTAATTACCCCGATGTGGCTTGAAATTCGCTAATAAACAGCCTTTCGCATTAGACAAATAAGGATTACCCCACGGATATTTTGCTGAAGCACGACCACCACGAGCAGCCCACTCCCATTCAGATTCCGTAGGTAAAGTAAAACGAGGTAAGGACGCTAAACCTTGCGTCTTGCGGTAGCTATTCATTAATTTAGAACGCCAATCACAGAAATACTTCGCAGCCGACCAATTAACACCAACTACAGGGTACATATCAAAGGCAGGACTAGAATAATAATTTTCCGTCATCGGATCTCCATAGGTAAAGTCGCGCGTTTGATAACCAGGCATTTTAAGATCTTCTGCCCAACGAGTCGTATCAGGGTAATAATCTGACATTATTTTTGTCTCCCCTAAAACAGATAAAGAATCACGCAAAATGGTTTCCACAAATTGACGGTATTCGTAATTTGTTATCTCCGTGTCATCCATAAAGAAGGCAGAAACGGTTACTCTACGGGGAAAGTTTATGGCAGAACGAGATGGATCCTCATCACCTTGGCCCATTAAGTAACTACCAGAAGGAACTAAAACCATGCCAAATGGTGTGGGCTGAGACCAACCTTTCCGATTCACTGCAACGATTTCACCATTAAACACACCAGGAACTGCTGACGCAGGCTTAAAGAATAGACCTTTCAGTCCTTTAGACTTTGTAGACTTAGTTGATTTAGCAGAACTAAGTGTTTTACCACCTGTATTGCTTTTAGAACCGCAACTTGTGACAGCTAGAGTTAACACAACTAATGAAAACAACCAAACTAACTTCTTATTCAGATTATGAAAATTCATATACCTTTTTAAATTTCTGTTTTTCAAACGTTTAGGCAGTAAATAATATTGCCTCTAATCAAAAATAAACTCCTCACAGAATCAACAAATTCCTCAAATTTAAAGGAATATTCTAACAATCGAATAGGTTTTAACATAATTTTATACCTACCATTATAAAATTCTAAACCTAGGCGTTCGAATGGGAGCCGCCTTTTGTTTTATACTTCTTTCTGGAATTCGAAATCTTAAGAATATCTCATGAGACAACGGCTTCTTATTCAATGCATTAGAAGTTGTAATATCCATTGAATAACCGATATCTAACTTATTTTGAAGAATCGATACCCCTAATAAACCCATGGCCGCATCCCCATTTCGATAGGCTGCACCTGCATAAATAAGTTTATTATAATACACTCTTGCACCTCCTTCAGGGACTATTTGCCCAGAATAATACCGAACAAGCGCATAAGGCAAGACATCAAAATAATCACTCAAAGGAATTTCTGTACTTCCATGTATAGCAAAAACACGTTCCAGTGGCATTGCAGCCGTTCCTCCATTAAAGTCAAATGTAGGCGATGTTATATGGTCAGCCGTAATACCAACTTGCCAATTATCTGTTGAATAAACAGCACCTAGTCCTAAGTCAGGTTGCGTTTGACTAACAGGAGACCCTGAGACTAAGTTTACCAAAGGATCATTCGGGTCTCTTACCCGAAATGCGCGCCCGTCAAACGATTTTGTCTGCAATCCCACAGAAAAACCAAAAGACCACAAGCCATTTCCTTTATTTAAATGGTAGGCCCCCTGAATTTGAAATGATTGCTGCGTAACTCCGGAGGGTGTCTTATCTGAATAAAACTGTAAACCTATGCCACCTTTAGGAGTAATCCCAAATGATCCCGCAATCCAGGTGGTTCCCAATGTCCCAGATCCATCAGTAGATGTAGTATAGCCTGACCATTGATCCCTCACTTGAAGGGCCACGTAATTATTTGATTTCCAACCAGAAAAGGCTGGATTTACACTATTCGAATTAGCTGAAAAAATACTAAACTGGGGACTTTGCTGAGCTAACGTTCTTGCGCTGTTTAATAGCAGAAAAATCCCGAAAATAAGGGAAAAGTACAGCTTGTTTAGGCGAGTCATTTTAAACGTCATTCGTTGGATGAAAAATAGGTAGGCTAAAATAATAAAAAAGCCTCAATCGATGAGGCTTTTTTATTATTTATTTACTTGCTTGATGTAATGTTCTAGCGCTCCTGTCATGGATGGAGCGTTAGGCATGGGTGCCTGAATGTCTACAACCAGTCCGGCGTCGACTACTGCTTGCGCTGTGGTAGGACCAAATGCCGCTAAACGGGTATTGTTTTGCTTAAAGTCTGGGAAATTATGAAACAAGGACGTAATTCCTGATGGGCTAAAGAAAGCAATGACATCATAGAAAACTTCTTCTAAATCAGACAAATCTGCTGAAACCGTTTCATACATAACAGCCTCCGTTAATTGGAAATCGTTTGTTCCCATGTAATCGGGAAGGTCTTTTTGGCGCTTATTAGAACAAGGAAATAAGAATTTCTCCGTCTTGTGCTTTTTAATAATTTCCAAAAGATCTAAAGCCGTTTTCGTTCCTGTAAATACCTTACGCTTACGGATAACGATATATTTCTGTAAATAATTAGCCGTTTGCTCCGTGATACAGAAATATTTCATGTCTGTAGGCACCTCAATCTTCGCTTCCTTACAAATACGGAAGAAATGATCGATAGCATGACGGCTAGTAAAGATGATAGCAGTATGTTGAAGAATCTCTATTTTTTGCTTTCTAAAATCTTTAAAAGCAATTCCTTGTACTTCGATAAAAGGCCTAAAATCCACTTTTACGCTGTACTTTTTTTCAATATCAAAGTAAGGCGATTTAGCATCTGCAGGAGCAGACTGAGTAACAAGAATACTCTTTACCTTCTTTAAACGATCTTTTTCTTCAGAAGCTGTTTTACTCATAATCAGTTCATTAGGGCCAAAATGATGCTAGCTTTTTTATTCAAAGTGCAAATATACGACAATTTTTTACAGAAATTATTCTATACTAGATGTTAGCGGTAAAAATTAATTCCTTGATTCCAAACAAGATAATCTGCCCTTCGATGATCAGTAGGTAGATAAAGAGAAACAAGCGCGGAAAAGAGAAACTCCTTTGAAAGGATTGAAAAAAATAGAAAAAACGGAAAATAAAATAAAAGTCCACTATATAAATAACGGAACTAAAATCGATCAGTGTGGATGGGCCCACATAGACAGCATAGAAACAAAGAATGGCGAACAATAATGAAAAAAACTGCAAATTCGTCTGCAGAGATTTGAAATAATGCACATTCGCTAAACCCTTCAGCTTGAATAAATCCGTAAATAAATAATAGACGAAAAAGCGCGAAATAAATAATAAAAACGAGAGACCTAGTTTGGAGAAAATAAACAGAACACTAGGCCAAATCGTGACAAAATTATCGACATTACTAAAGAACTCGTCTTTTTGAGATGTTTTAAAACCCGTCAAATAGGCTAAACAAGAGGTTACCAAACTAAGGGTAAACAAGACCAAAATATTAGGCAATGCAAATGGCCGCCTCATCCAAACCTCGTCTTTTACCTCCCAGCGCATCCAATCTGAATAGCGATAAAAGGACGTAAATACGCGCGGATATGCTGCAAAAAGCAGGCCTAAGCAGGCCATAATCGAGACCAAACTTAAGAGAAAGAAATTAGAAAATGGGGCACTTGATCGAATGTCCAGTAAGAAGAAGTCCGCCTTTTCTTTCGCAACCACCACCTCATTTCGTTCTAGATAAAAATCTCCAGGTAATCCTTGTAAATCCTCTAAATAAACTGTTAAGATGAATTTATCGTCTCGATTAAGACTATCTAAAGAGATTCTAAAGACCTCCCCTTTCTTCAATGCCCTGAACAAGGTTCCTTGCAGAAATAGGTGGTAGTTTTCTTTCGGGTAAATGGCTAGAGAGGCTTTGGGGAAATCATCCGGATGAATTTCTAGCGACTTCGACTGATAAGAATAGTGCTTAGATGAGACATAAGGCAAGAAACTTTTCCAATCTTCTTGGTAAACTAACCAATCTCGATCAAAGGAATAGACCTTTTTCCAGGCAGCTTGGCTGGATCCTGCTAGCAACAATAAAGTACATAAAAAAAATCTGCTCATCGTTTTCCTCCAGGGAATTAAATGAGCAGATTTAAATAGGAAAGGAATCATTCCTTGAGATTAATTCAAATTATTTAGCAGATAATGCTTTAACCATCGTATCACCAATATCAGCTGGAGAGTAAACCACGTGGATTCCACACTCTTGCATGATCTTCATTTTAGCTTCTGCTGTGTCGTCAGCACCACCGATGATCGCGCCTGCGTGACCCATGCGACGTCCTTTCGGAGCTGTTTGGCCAGCAATAAAACCAACGACTGGTTTGCGATTACCATCTGCTTTAATCCAACGAGCCGCTTCCGCTTCCATACCGCCACCGATCTCACCGATCATCACGATACCTTCTGTTTCTGGGTCGTTCATTAATAATTCAACCGCTTCTTTCGTAGTTGTTCCGATGATAGGATCACCACCGATACCGATAGCTGTTGTTTGGCCTAAACCTGCTTTCGTTAATTGATCTACAGCTTCATAGGTTAAGGTTCCTGATTTAGAAACGATACCTATGCGACCTTTTTTAAAGATAAAGCCTGGCATAATACCTACTTTACACTCCTCAGCTGTCATAACTCCTGGACAGTTTGGCCCGATTAAACGGGTGTCGTAATTCGAGATATATTCTTTCGCCACGATCATATCCTTCGTCGGAATCCCTTCCGTGATACAAATAATGACTTTAATTCCTGCTTCAGCTGCTTCCATAATCGCATCCGCTGCAAATGCGGGTGGAACGAAAATGATCGATGTATCTGCTCCGGTAGAAGCAACTGCATCTGCTACTGTATTAAAAATAGGGCGATCTAAATGCGTAGCGCCGCCTTTTCCTGGTGTAACTCCCCCTACCACTTGGGTTCCGTAAGCAATCATTTGTTCGGCGTGAAATGATCCCTCAGTACCTGTGAAACCTTGAACGATAATTTTTGAATTCTTATTTACTAAAACACTCATTTTGTAGGGGTTATAAAAACGTAGGCGAAAATTTTCCCAAAGGTACAAAATATTGATAAAATTTATCAAAAACCTGATTGTTACACGAAATAAAAATGTGAACAATTTTTTTTGCGTAAATTCGAACTTTGATGCCTTTCTTATGTTGAAGCACCTACATATCCAAAACTACTCTCTAATCGAACAGCTCGACCTGCATTTAACAGGTGGACTGACGGTTATTACGGGAGAAACGGGTGCAGGTAAATCCATTTTATTAGGTGCCATTTCTTTATTATTAGGCCAAAGAGCGGACAGCAAAAGCCTTTTCGATACCTCCAAAAAATGCATCATTGAAGGACAGTTTTCCCTCGCTTCTTACCCGCATTTACAAGCCGTGTTTGAAGAAGAAGAAATCGATTTCGATGAACCCTGCCTCATCCGACGGGAAATCAATCCGCAAGGCAAATCGCGCAGTTTCGTCAATGACACACCCGTTACTCTTGAATCGCTAAAACGAATCGGAAACGAATTAGTAGACATACATTCCCAACAGGACACGTGGTGGATGTCGCATCCCGATTTTACGCTGGATATGATCGATGCATATGCGCAGAATGATGGATTGAAAAAAGGGTATTTCTCCGCTTTCAGCAATTGGCAAGTTTCAGTTTCGTCTTTACGTGACTTAGAGTCCGCCTCTTCGAAAGGATCCCAAGAAATGGATTTCATCCAATTTCAATTCGATGAATTGAGCAGAGCTCAATTAAAAGAGGGGGAATTTGAGTCACTAGATACAGCCGTACAAAAGCTCCAAAATGCCGAACAGATTCAGGAGAAATTAGCCATTTTAGCTGAAGCATTAAGTGTTTCTGAAGTTTCTGCCTTACAGCAAAGTCGCATCGCCTTGCAGCAAGCTACTTCTTTAAGTAAATGGGGAGAGAATTTTGCGGATTGGAAAACTCGGATCGAATCCATTTGGATTGAATTAAAAGACCTAGGGGCAGAAGTCGAAGGCGAGGCTGACGATTTCATTTATGACCCACTTGAATTAGAACAAAAACAGAAGCGATTAGACAGTCTAAATCGCTTATTACAAAAATACCAAGCGACCCATGTCTCGGAATTGATTGAATTAGTTGCGTCTCTCGATGTACGCCTTTCTCAATATTCGTCCATGGACACTGTTTTAGCAGAGGCTAAGGCGCTCGTGAATGCAGATTTTAAACTGGCCTCAGAGGCTGCTTTGGCATTATCTTCGTCTCGTTCATCCGTAGTAGAAGCGATATCTTCTGCCTTAGTGATTTCCTTGCAGTCCTTAGGGATTCCTAATGCAAATTTAGCTTGGGATCACCAGCAGAAAGAGCTTTCTTCTAACGGTTCTGATAAAATCCAATTATTGTTTTCTGCGAACAAAGGTTTAGCGCCTAAACCGTTTAAACAGATTGCCTCAGGTGGTGAAATGAGCAGATTAATGCTTTCGATAAAACATCTTTTGGCAAAAAAACGCGTACTACCTACCCTTATTTTAGATGAAATAGATACGGGGGTTTCTGGTGAAATTGCCATTAAAATGGGACAAATGTTGAGTCAAATGGGTAATGGGCATCAAATTGTTGCTATCACACACCTTCCTCAAATCGCGGCGGCTGGATCGAAACATTGGTACGTTTATAAAGATCACGCAGGAACGAAAACAGTTTCTAATCTTCGGGAGTTACAACAAGAGGAAAGAGTAGAAGAAATCGCGAAAATGATCGGTGGCACACAAGGCTATAAAGATTTGTTAGCGAATGTTCGAAATTTAATCCAATCAAACGAATGAGAAAGTATATCGTTTTGAGTTTACTGGTTTTCGGCTGCTCCCAAGCGGAAGAAAAATTGAGCCAAGAATTAAAAAGCACTGTATTAGGATTGCACGATGATTTAATGGGGAAAACGGAACAAATTGTATCCTTAAAATCGAAGCTTGATAGCATGTCTACAGAGGCTGATTCCGTTCAAGTTAAGCAACTCATCAGTGCACTGGAAAAGGCAGATAATTCGATGATGAACTGGATGCACCAATTTTCGATCGATAGCTTGGACAAAATGGAGGTAAATTCAAAGCTTATTTATCTCAAGAAACAATACAAACAATTAACTGATCTTCAGAAACTGACAGATTCTACCCTGCATGCGGCACAAACTTATAAGCCTTAGTCTTTTTCTTGCTGTTTTTGCCATGTCTTGTTCTCAGGATAAAAAACTACCCTTTCTAGGCCCTAAGACTGTTAGTGCGTCTGGAGACACCGTCTACCATCAAATCCCTGCCTTTAATTTTTTAAACCAGGATTCCGTTATTATAAGTGAAAAAGACGTGGCCGGAAAAGTATATGTCGCCGACTTCTTCTTTACAACCTGTCCTACCATTTGCCCTAAAATGAAAACGCAAATGCTCCGTATTTATGAGAGATACAAGGAACGTGACGATGTGCGCCTTCTTTCGCACAGCATCGATCCTGATTTCGATACGCCGTCTGTTTTAAAGGATTATGCAGCCCGACTTCACGTGACTTCACCTAAATGGAATCTATTAACGGGGGATAAAGCAAAAATTTATCAATTAGGCCAAAAAAGTTATATGGTCTCCGCCCAAGAAGATTCTGCCGAAGCCGGCGGATTTGTGCACAGCGGTGCCTTTATTTTAGTCGATAAAAATAGATATGTTCGTGGCATTTATGATGGCACAGTGGAAGCTGAGGTTAATCATTTGCTGGAGGATATGGAAGTGCTTTTAAAGGAATAAAAATGCCTTCGGTATTGTTAACAGATTAGAGATAATAGAGTAGAGAGTAAGCCAATCTCTTATCTATACTCTCCTCTCTCCAATCTTAAAAAAAAATATGAAAAAATACATCCCCATCGCGATCATCGCTTTTTTCTTTTTCTCTTGCTCCAGCAAGGAAGAAATACTTCAACAACAATATGCTGTAGAAGGGATGGCATTGTATAAAACTCATTGCGAAAATTGCCACCAAGCAGATGGTTCAGGATTGCGGGATCTATATCCCTCGATTAATAAAAGCAAAATAAGTCCGGAGGCTTTAACCTGTTTAATGCGAAATGGTAAAAAAGTAAATGGTTATATGCCAGCTAATGCTAAATTACAAGGATTGGACCTAGCTGAATTAGTCACTTATATGCGGGATAAATGGGGCGAAAATAAGCAAATCTATCCGATAGATAGCGTTCAAATAGCACTAAAGAATTGTAACTAATTCGTAGGTAAACCATCCACAACTACCACCGAATTACGAACTTGGCGCAAGGAGTAACTGGAGAAATCCTGAGCCGCATCGAGGCCTACCCCATTCACTAATTCAGTTCGCGTTCGAAGTTGCACGGCCTTGTCTGTGAAAATTCGTTTCTCCACTGGTAGCCAATTAAATTCATCGGTTTTTAAAGTTTCCTCCTTTTCGATGTTGTGAATGACCACATGGCCCATGAGTTTGTAGGTATTTTTTTGGCGATAAAAATGAGCTGAATCACCGCGAATTTCAGTGGTGATTTTACCGGATTTGTCATAAAACCAAAGCTTCATTTCCTTCGGATAAATCCGATCCTCCGAGGCTAAAGTCAACTGCTGCTCGGTCACCATTCTAACTACCTTCTTAGCTGAATCAGAATAAATCATATCTATTCCAAAAAGTTCTGATTTAGGTCCTATGTAGCTAGCCTTCGAATCGGCTTCTTTTTCACTACAAGAAAAGAAAGTGCTAATAATCAAGAGCAAAAAGAGTAAGCTCGAATTGCGCATGAGAGAAAATTAGTTGATTTTCTGCTTTTGGAACCAAAGATCACTAAAGGTAATACCTAGAGTCAACCGGTGGTATTGCTCCTCTAACCCATTATCCGTAATTACCCCACGGCGTCCCACTTGATAAGCAACATTAAAGACAGAAAGGTTACGAAGCGGAAATGCAATTCCAAAACTCAAATGCTTATCCACCGCATAATTTCCGTTTCCTAAGAAATCATAAGGGGTCTTTTCATAAGAAGCGCCTAATCGGTAGGTTGTTCTTTTAAAGTAATTCGATAACGACTCAACATCTGGAGTGAATTCACCCCCAATAGAAACTTTGTGTGAAGCAGGTAGTGAAGCTGATCTGCCTAGATTATTAGCTACTTTACTCCAATCTGTATAGGTATAATCAACCCCTACCATCCATTTAGCAGCCTTTTCTAAGCTTACACCAAAATGTTTAGCTACAGGTATTTGTTGAACAAAAGCGGAGGAATTTTTCAAAGTATCCGCATTGATTACGGTTAGACCAGATAAATCCATGGTCGCGAAACGCTTTACTTGATTTGCATTCAGGGTAGAATTCAAATCCAGGGTTGCTCCTAAATTCAAAAACAAATCAGGTTTTAAGTTTGCTCTGTAAGCAAATCCCGCCTTAAATTGAAAATCAGAATAGGAGGTTAAATCTTCTAATTGTACTTTATAATATTGTCCATCAGACATATTTTGGGTAGCTACATTACGGTTCACTTGTCCGAATAAGTAATCCATTTGTAAGCCTACATAAAACTCTTTATAAACTCGAACCCCATTAGAGATGGAAACCTTGCTAACACCGCCACTTCCTTTATAGCTATAAATCAAGCTATCCACACCTAATAAATTCAGGCGACGATAAGATCTCGTTTCATATTCCACCGCAGAATGTGGGCGAATCCCTACTGACATTGTCCAGCGACTTGTTACTGGTAAGGTTAAATTTAAAGACTGGTAATTACCACCAAATACTTTCTGTTGTTGACGGTAATCTTGTAAGGTTTTGTATTCCGTATTCACCCCTACTTCGAGATTGGTCCACCGATTGCGTGCCAATAAAGCTGGATTCACCATATTGGTATAAATACCATTTGAATTAGAAACGCCTATTCCACCCATCATCATTTGGGTTGCATTTTCGCTGCCTTGAATCTCTCCCATCCCTAGATAAGAGTAGGGTGAATTCAAGATAGTTTGAGCCCACACAGCTGGGGCCATCGATAACAATAATACGATTAAAAGAGATCGAAGCGTTTTCGAAAGGGTTGTAGGCTTATTCAAAGAAATGAAATTCATAAAATTAAAATCTTCCCTTTTGGGAATACAAGTGTGTAAAGGTCGTAATTTTATTTCACATTCGACTAAGTTATTAGCTATATTTGGGTTCAAAATGAATGACAAAATGATTGAAGATTTAAAAAATGGGATCTACTTAGATAATTCGGCCTGGGATTTGATCCTTTTCGGCGGAATTATTTTAATCGGGTTTATATTAAGACGCTTTTTCTCTAATTCATTTTCTAAAATCGTTTATCGCTTTATTCCGGATGAATCCATCTCCATTCAAGATTGTGTTCAGCTCATTCGCAAGCCCTTTGAATTATTAATATTCTGGATTTTCTTATTTTTTGCGGTTAAAAACCTACATGTACCATCGGCCTGGAATATGGAGCCTATTGGCCAATCAGGCTTACTCTATTTTATTAAAAAAGCATTTGAATCAGCGGTTATTTTTACGGTCACTTGGGTCATTATTCGATTAATGAAAGTAGTCATATTAGTTGCTCAAGAAAAATGGAACGGGGCCGACCAAAAATCGAAACAACAATTTATTCCCTTCCTGAACGACCTATCTATGGTCTTTATTATCACGGCAGCAGGATTTGTTTTTCTAGGTCGTGTATTTGAAGTAGATGTAGTTGCACTAATCACGGGACTAGGAATTGGAGGTTTAGCTCTTGCTTTAGCCGCTCGTGAAACCCTAGAGAACCTTTTTGCCTCCTTTACCATTTTCCTAGACCTACCATTCGTAGTCGGCGATACTATTCAAATAGGATCTGTTAGCGGAGATATTGAAAAAATTGGATTTAGAAGCACTCGAATCAGAGGTGCAGATGGGAATTTAATAGTAGTGCCTAATCGCCTCCTAACATCTCAATCACTCGAAAATATGAGTGAACGTAACTATAGAAGAGCCAAATACACCATTCAATGTGAGCTAAATACAAAACCAGCTCAAATTGAAGCTTCCATCGCAGCGATTGAAGCTTTCATTCTAGAAGATTCTCTATGTAAGAAAAAAGCGCCAAAAGTAATCTTCGAAGGCTTTGGAGCCTATTCGATCGATATATCCATTACGTATTTCGTCCAAACAAAGGACTTTGCTAAGTTCCAAGCGACGAAGCAATCCATTAATCTGGGGATACTGAAGGTGCTGGAGAAGGAGAAGATTGTGATGGCGAGGAGCTAGCTCGCGGCCTGCGGCCGCGAGAGAGTGGAGTAGTCCGAAGTCCGGAGGGAATTAGTCCGGAGGAAGATTAGAGAGAGGAGAGTATAGATTATAGCATAAAGCATAAAGATGGCATAAAAAAAAGGGAACAGTTGTTCCCTTTTTTTTATCGTATGAAATGTGAATGAGTCTGAAGAAAACATTTCTAAAGTTCATCCCCTGCGGGGATTCCGACTTTATTCTTTGTGCTTTATGCTCTATGCTTTAAAATAGATTTAACCGACAAGTTCCTTAAGATCTGCATCATGAATCATCTTCCTGTCATCCGCCATCAACAAGAAGCGCGTGTAGATCTTATCTAATTCAGGTTTTTCGAAATCAAATCCGAGTAATGTTAAGCGGTGGCGCAAAGCGGCACGGCCGGAACGAGAGGTTAATAGAATCGCTGATGAGGAAACTCCAACGTCTTCCGGATTCATGATCTCATAGTTTTGGGCATGCTTCAAGAAACCATCTTGGTGGATTCCAGATGAGTGAGCAAATGCGTTAGCTCCTACTACAGCTTTGTTTGGCTGAACGTGCATTCCCATCAAATTCGAAACTAGGGTACTGGTAGGGTATAAGTATTTTGGCTTGATGCCCGTCGTAAATCCTAAATCTTTGTGGACATTTAAGATCATAGCTATTTCTTCCAAAGACGTATTTCCAGCGCGCTCCCCTATTCCATTAATCGTCACTTCGACTTGTCGGGCACCAGCTTGAATACCAGCGATGGTGTTCGCCGTAGCTAAGCCTAAATCATTGTGGTTATGCATCGAAATCGTAGCCTGGTGAATGTTATCTACATTTTCATATAAATACTTGACGCGCTCATGCATGACATGAGGCAATAAATAACCTGTCGTATCTGGAAGGTTAACGACTGTAGCACCGGCCTTGATGACTTCACACGTTAATTGTGCTAGGAAAGCTAAATCAGCACGACCCGCATCTTCGGCGAAGAACTCGACGTCTTCGACGAAGGATTTGGCATATTTAACAGCCCAAACTCCACGCTCAATGATTTCTTCGCGCGTCGAATTAAATTTATGCTTGATATGTACGTCTGAAGAACCAATTCCTGTATGAATACGTGGTTTTCGAGCCGTTTTTAAAGCGGCGACTGCTGCATCGATATCTTCTTTTTTGGCCCGAGTCAAGGCACAAATTGTAGGCTCTTTGACTGCGTCACAAATGGCTTGAACCGAAGCAAAATCACCTGGTGATGAAATGGGAAAACCAGCTTCAATGATGTCCACCCCAAGCAACTCGAGTTGTAAAGCAACTTCTACTTTTTCTTCTCGGTTTAATTGACAGCCAGGTACTTGCTCGCCGTCGCGTAAGGTGGTATCAAAAATTTGAATTCGGTTACTCATCTGTTTTTAGGTGTTTTATTTCGTTGTGAAATTACATCTATTTGAGTTTACGAACAAGCAAAGACCAAAGAGCAAAGAGCAAAGTTCAGATTAAAAATCTTAAATTTTAGTAAAATAAGATTATTTAACTATCATTAATCTAATATTAACCTATAATAAAGATAATTAATCTAAAATAGAAAACTTCGTCAGAATATAAAATTTTGCACTTTTTTAAGAAGAGGCGAGTAATTTAATCTCAGGAAAGCGTTTGGGGTCAAAATTTCCACCCGATATGACACAAACTACGGTTTTGCCTTTGATTTCCTCCGCCATTTCAGCGAGTCCGGCTACACTTAAAGCACCGGCTGGTTCGACGATCATGCTTTTGAGAGCATAAAGGTCCAACATGGTTTGGCATAAGTTCTTCTTCGAAACTGTTAGCATGCGGGACAAGCCTTTCTGACAAATAGCAAAGGTCTTTAGGCCCACCTGCTTTACAGAAGCGCCGTCGACAAAGCGATCAATCTCAGGCAAAATCACCACCCCCGATGCCGCTAAACTTTGCTACATCGATGGTGCACCCGCCGGCTCCACACCGATTAAAGTAGTAACAGAAGGTAAAACTAACGTAGCACCAGCCGCTAAACCGCCTCCACCAATGGCTAAAAAGAGATAATCAGGTGCCTCCGGCAAAGCCTGCAAAATCTCTAAAGTCACCGTGGCTTGGCCCGCGATAATATCATAATCGTCAAATGGCGGAATATAGATGGCGCCATTGGTTTCGCAAAATTTTCGAGAGGCAGCAAAAGCCTCGTCATAATTCTCTCCCAAAAGGTAAATACGCACTTTTTCCTTGCCAAAAAACCGAACCGCCTCCACCTTTTGCAGTGGGGTAGATTTTGGCATAAAAATATGGGCTTGTATTCCGAGTAAAGCACAGGCTAAAGCAACTCCTTGTGCATGGTTTCCAGCAGATGCGGCCACCACCCCTTTCGATCTAAGTTCCGAGGGGATGTTCGAAATTTTGTGGTAGGCACCCCTAATTTTATAGGAGCGAACGACCTACAAATCTTAGCGCTTAAGATAGATTTTAGCCCCATAGCGCGCAGAAAGTGAAGCAGAATATTCTAAAGGAGTCTCTGAAATCACTCCTTTTAGCTGTTCCACTACTTGTTTTATTTCTGTGACGCTAGGAACGTGTTTTAGTTTGTTGAATTCCATGCATCCCAAAATTAACAAAAAAAGGGTAGACACATCACGTATCTACCCTTTTTCAATCCTAAAAGGAAATTTAGTTATTCTCTGGACGCAAGCTACGTACCGCAGCACCTGCTCTCCACATTTCCATATCTGCCATTTCTTTCAATTCAGCATCTAATTTCACGCGGTAATCCAGTTGAGAATTCAATGTAATAGAACGCTCTGCTTCAGCTTGCGTTTTCACTGAATTATATAATTTCTCGAATACGGGCTTCGTCGCATCACGGAATGGCTTCCACCAATCCAATGCACCACGTTGCGCTGTAGTAGAGCAGTTTGCATACATCCAGTCCATTCCGTTCTCCGCCACTAATGGCATTAACGATTGCGTTAATTCCTCCACTGTTTCGTTGAATGCCTCTGATGGCGAGTGTCCGTTCGCGCGCAAAACATCGTATTGTGCAGCGAAAATACCTTGGATAGCTCCCATTAATGTTCCACGCTCACCAGTTAAGTCAGACGTTACTTCTTTGTAGAAATCAGTTTCAAATAAATAGCCTGATCCTACACCGATCGCCATGGCAATACATTTCTCACGCGCTTTACCGGTTGCATCTTGGTAAATAGCGAACGATGAGTTCAAACCTTTACCTGCTACGAATAAACGACGTAATGAAGTACCTGAACCTTTAGGTGCAGCTAAGAATACGTCTACATCTGCTGGAGGAATAATTCCTGTCTTCTCTTTGTAGGTAATACCGAATCCATGAGAGAAATAAAGTGACTTACCAGCTGTTAAATATTTCTTCACTGTAGGCCATAACTCGATTTGAGCGGCATCCGAAAGTAAGTAACAGATGATGGTTCCTTTTTCCAAAGCTTCTTCGATTTCAAATAAAGTTACACCTGGAACCCAACCGTCAGCGACAGCTTTGTCATAAGTTTTACCTTTACGTTGTCCTACGATTACATTCAGACCATTGTCTTTCATGTTTAACGCTTGTCCTGGACCTTGTACGCCATATCCGATCACTGCGATCGTTTGATCTGCTAATACTTGTCTAGCTTTCTCTAATGGAAACTCTTCTCTTGTTACGATGTCTTCAACAACTCCACCGAAATTAATCTTTGCCATTTTGTTTTATTTTAATTTATATTCTTTTTTCGATTATACAATTTCCCAAATGCCTTCTTCCGGCAAGAACTCCACTAAGCCTTTCTCCGTTTTACCTACGGCAACGCGACCCGACTTAACATACTCTAAAATCTCCCACTTCTTCAAAAAGGTATAAAACTCTTGAATATCCGCTTCTGATCCATTTTTTTCAACCACGACATAATCCAAACCAAAATGCACAATCTTCGCATTCCAATCCAAATTAATCGTCTTCACATCCACCGGCACACCGCCTAGAGGAGTTGCTATCTTAAATAAGGCGATTTCGTTAAACACGATTTCGTCATCTAGGTAACCAAAGACTGCGAGAACATCGGTTACTTTACGGATTTGGCGAACTAATTTCTCTACAAATTCCCGATTTTCGTGTTTAATCACAATCGTAAAACGTGATACGCCTCTACGCTCTGTCTCTGAAACCGTCAAACTCTCGATATTTACCCGGCGACGCGTGAAAATAATCGTGATGCGATTCAATAGACCGACCGTATTAGTCGTAAAAACAGAAATAGTGTAATTCGTTAACATAATTATTCCAGCCTAATACTTGTTACACAGCCACCAGCAGGTACCATGGGGAATACATTTTCCTCTTTTTCGCAAATAATTTCTAACAGATAAGGCTTATCTGAATTCAATAAAGTATCGATAGAATTACTTAAGTCTGCCCGATCAGATACCGTATGGCCTGCAATGCCAAAACCTTTTGCAATGGTGATAAAATCAGGATTCTGAAGTTCTACGAACGAATAACGATTCGCAAAGAAGAGCTGCTGCCATTGGCGAACCATTCCTAAGAAGTTATTATTCAAGATGATTATTTTCACTGGCAAACCGCTTTGCGCGATGGTGCCTAGTTCTTGTAAGGTCATTTGGAAACCACCGTCACCGATGACCGCCACTACTTCGCGTTCTGGGACCGCCACCTTTGCTCCAAAAGCAGCAGGTAGGGCAAAGCCCATTGTTCCAGCGCCACCGGAAGTAACAATCGAATTGCGTTTTTTGAAACGATAATAGCGATTAGTAATCATTTGGTGCTGACCTACGTCAGTCACAACGACAGCTTCGCCTTTCGTTTTAACAGACAAAAGATTAACGGCCTCACCCATCTTGATCTTATCCCCTTCGTGGAATAAGTCTTTCTTCGTGATTTTCTCGTACTCTTCGTCGTCGTATTTTTTAAACTCCGCTCTCCATTCGCTGTGATTCGCTTTATTCACTAAAGGCAAAAGAGCCCGAAGTGCTGCCTTCGCATCGCCTACAACGGGAGCATCCGCTTTCACATTTTTATCTACTTCACTTGGGTCGATTTCAATGTGAACTACTTTTGCTTGCTTCGCATAGGTACTTAAATCACCCGTAATCCGGTCATCGAAACGCATTCCGATGGCAATTAAAACGTCGCAAGAATTCGTTAAAACATTAGCACCATAATTACCGTGCATACCTGGCCAACCCACATATAACGGATGATCCGCATCCATAGAAGACATACCTAATAAGGTGGTAGCCACAGGAATACCTGTTTTGTCTACGAAATCATTTAATTCTTTTTCCGCACCTGCAATTATAATACCGTGACCGGCTAAGATATAAGGACGTTTTGCTCCATTAATTAATTTCGCTGCAGCCTCCACGTGCTCTGCCTTAGGCTCTACACGAGGTTTGTAGGAAATAATCGACTTACAAGGAATATATTCGAACGGTTTGGTCATCAAATCCGTTTGAGCCGTGCGCGTAATATCAATTAAAACGGGGCCAGGACGACCTGTTTCCGCGATGTAGAAGGCTTTCGCCATGATCTCTGGGATCTCATCTGCATCCACTACTTGGTAGTTCCACTTCGTTACCGGCATGGAAATACCGATTAGATCGCACTCCTGAAAGGCATCTGTTCCTAATAAATTGGCTTTCACCTGACCTACAATACACACCATAGGAGTTGAATCCAACATCGCATCAGCGATAGGTGTAATCAAGTTCGTGGCACCAGGACCGGAGGTCACCAGACAAACGCCCGCCTTGTTTAACATACGTGCATAGCCTTGCGCTGCATGACCTGCCCCTTGTTCGTGGCGAACTAAAATGTGTTTTAAGCGATCTTGGTAATCGTATAAGGCATCATAGGTAGGCATAATTGCACCACCTGGATAGCCAAAAATAGTATCCACCCCCTGCTCTACCAGTGATTGCATAATAGCTTGTGCCCCTGACAAAAATTTCTTTTGGTCAGGTTGATTCGCTGCTTCGGTCTGAGTTTGGGTTTGTCCCATGGTTTTAAAAACTAGTCAGAAATTTTGTTTCAATTGTTTTAGAAGGTCTAAATTAAGCCTTCTGGATAGATAAAAAAATATTTTTCTTATAAATCCGTCACGCATCCCTCGCTCGCTGAGGATACGTTTTTAATGTATTTACGAAGAACACCTTGCTTGAATGGAGACTCAATAGGCTTCCAATTTTTCTTGCGTTCTGCTAATTCCTCATCAGAAACATGTAAGATCAAGGTATTATTCACGGCGTCAATCGTAATCTTATCGCCATCTTTTACTAAACCGATCGGACCTCCTTCTTGTGCCTCTGGCGTCACGTGACCCACGACAAAACCGTGCGTACCACCTGAGAATCGACCATCTGTGATCATCGCTACAGAATTACCTAATCCTGCGCCGATAACGGCCGAAGTAGGCTTAAGCATTTCCGGCATACCCGGTCCTCCCTTAGGTCCTTCATTGCGAATCACGATCACGTGACCTGCTTTGATTTCCCCTTTAGATATATATTCAATCACTTCTTCTTCACGCTCACAAACTTTCGCAATACCCTCAAAACGCTCGCCTTCTTTTCCTGTAATCTTAGCCACGGCACCGCCTGGGGCTAAATTACCATATAGAATCTGCAAGTGACCTGATGGTTTTAATGGTTGCGTAATAGGGAAAATGATTTTTTGCGTCTCAAAATTCAAGTCCGGAGCCTCTGCTAGATTCTCCGCCATCGTCTTTCCTGTCACCGTCATACATTCGCCGTGCAATAAGCCTACGCTATGTAAATACTTCAAAATAGCTGGCATGCCACCGATCGCTAACACATCTTCCATGTAGTATTTACCACTTGGTTTTAGGTCAGCGATTAAAGGCGTGCGATCCGAAATATCTTGTACATCTTTCAATGTAAATGAAATCCCTGCCGCATGACCGATCGCTAAATAGTGTAGAACTGCATTCGTACTTCCACCTAGCGCCATCACTACCGTCATCGCATTTTCGAAAGCTTTGCGGGTCATAATATCACGCACACAAATGTTCTTTTCTAATAAGATTTTCATCGCTGCACCGATCGCCAAACACTCCTCTTTCTTCCCTTCGTGCGTCGCTGGATAGGTCGATGAATTCGGTAATACTAAGCCCATCGCTTCCATGGAGGATGCCATTGTGTTTGCTGTGTACATACCGCCGCAAGCCCCTGCTCCCGGGATTGAATTGCGTATCACGCCTTCATAATCCTCGTCAGAGATGGTTCCTGCATATTTTTTTCCCAAAGCTTCGAAAGCCGAAACGATGTCTAATTTTTCTCCTTTGTATAAACCGCTGCGAATCGTTCCACCGTATACTAACATACCTGGACGATTCAAACGAGCCATCGCCATCATAGCGCCTGGCATATTCTTATCACAACCTACCACGGCGATAACGCCATCGTACCATTGTGCTCCTACTACATTTTCAATTGAATCTGCGATGATATCACGTGATGGCAAAGAATAGCTCATCCCGTCATTTCCATTGGTCATTCCATCTGAAACTCCAATCGTGTGGAAGATCAAACCGACCATTCCATTCTCTTGAATTCCCTTTTTCACGTGAACAGAAAGTCCATTCAAGTGCATATTACAGGTATTCCCTTCGTAGCCTGTGCTGGCGATACCGATTTGGGCTTTACTCATATCCTCGGTGGTTAAGCCAATGCCGTAAAGCATCGCTTTCGCAGCGGGATTAGAGACTTCCTGAGTTAATGTCCGTGAATATTTATTTAATGACATAGGGTGTAAGAAATTTTTTCAAACCATAAATATACGCAATTCGATTTGCAGGAGGGTAGTTTATGCCAAAGAATCTTTGGCATTTATAGAAAAAACAAAATTAATTATTTGTTTTCTCCTACCTGCTGTCTCCACATCGCAAAATACAATCCTTTGCTCGCCACTAAATCGTCGTGCGAGCCCTGTTCTACAATCTTTCCTTTCTCTAACACATAGATCCGAGTCGCATGCATCACCGTCGATAATCGGTGAGCAATCAAGATGGTAAGGTGCTCCGTATCAACGGATAAAGAACGAATGGTTTCGGATATTTCCTCTTCGGTTAAGGAGTCCAAAGCCGAGGTCGCCTCGTCGAAAACCAATAAGTTTGGATCACGCAACAAGGCGCGCGCGATACTCAAACGCTGCTTCTCTCCACCAGAAACCTTCACACCACCCTCACCGATTAAGGAATCTAATCCGTTGTCAGCTCTGGCTAAAAGCGATTGGCAAGCGGCTTTGTCTAATACGGCTAAACATTGTGCGTCAGTCGCTTTCGGGTTTACGAACAATAAATTTTCGCGAATCGAACCAGAAAACAATTGCGTATCCTGCGTTACGAAACCAATTTTCTTACGTAATTCATCGAAATCGATTGCATCACTTGGTTCCCCGTTATAATAGACCTGACCTTTTTTGGGACGGTACAAACCTACTAGCAACTTAACTAAAGTCGACTTCCCGGCACCCGAAGGCCCCACAAAGGCAATCGTCTCGCCGCCTTTCACGGAGAAGGTAATTCCATCCAAAGCCTCTGTCGTAGCCGACTGATGTTTGAAGGAAACGTGATCGAACTTCAATTCATGAATAGCTGAGATGGACTTAGGATTTTTTGGCTTCTTCTCCACCGGAATACTCATCACCTGTTCGAAGTTTTGTAAAGAAACCTCTGCTTCGCGGTAGGTATTCACCACATTACCAATTTCTTGTAATGGGTTGAAAAGGAAGAATGAATAAATGTTGAGGGAATAGAATTGACCGATCGTAATCTTTCCTTCGTAAATCAGGTAGATCAACACGACCACCATCAGCATACGCAATAAGTTCACGCAGGTTCCTTGAACGAAGGCCATCGAACGGACGTAGCGGACTTTTTTCAATTCTAATTTTAGGATCTTCTCCGTCGTCGCATTTAAGTGAGCGATTTCTTGCTCCGCCAAACCGAGGGATTTCACTAACTCGATATTGCGCAATGATTCCGTGGTAGATCCCGCCAGGCCGGTCGATTCTTTGACGATTTCGATTTGAATGACTTTAATCTTCTTACTTAAAACGGACGAAACGTAACCGATTAATGGACCCGTGACTAAGAAAAGGGGCATCACCATCCAATGCACTGAAAAGGCGTAGACCGAAATGAAGATTAAGGCAATGACCGATTGGAATAAAATGTTGATTCCTAAGGTGATCAGTTTTTCGACATCGGTGCGGACTTTTTGGAGTTTACCCAGGGTTTCGCCTGATCTTTGGTCCTCAAAAGTCTCGTAAGGCAACTCTAAAGAGTGACGAATCCCGTCTGAATAGAGGTTTGCGCCTACTTTTTGGGTAACCGTATTAATAAAATAATCCTGAAAATTTTTCGCCACCCGGCTCACGAAAGCCACGCCCACGGACGCTAAGGCTAAAGGCCAAATCGCCGAAACGAACTGATCCATCGTGTGGGTATTTGAGCGGTAGACCGCTGCCACATCATCAATGATCTTCCTAAAAATATAGGGATCCATCAAGGAGAAGATCTGATTCGTTGCTGCTAGAGCCAAAGCCCCCAGTACGCGCCAGCGGTATACCTGTAAATAATTCAGTAATAATTTCATGTACTTATTTTAAAATCGGGTCAGGGCCATTTCTGCGATGGTTTTTCCAATCGCTAAAGAAGAGGTTGCCGCTGGACTAGGCGCATTCAATACGTTGATTACTTTCGCGTCTTCCACGATCGAGAAATCATCTAATAATCCACCATTTCGATCGCAGGCCTGGGCTCTTACGCCCGCGCCGCCTTCGACTAAATCGTCAATTTTGATTTCTGGAATCAATACTTGCAAGGCTTTAGTAAAGGCCTCTTTCGAGAAGCTGCGGTACATTTCACCTAAACCAGTTTCCCAGTATTTCAGGGCTACTTTTTGGAATCCTGGCCAGGTTAAGGTGTCCCAAAGCTCCTTCACATCAATCCCTAATTTCTTGTAACCCTCTTTTTTAAAGGCCAAAACCGCATTCGGTCCTGCCTCCACGCCACCTTTCATCATGCGCGTAAAGTGAACGCCTAGGAAGGGGAAATTCGGATCTGGCACCGGATAAATCAGGTTCTTCACTAGATATTCTTTCTCTTTTCTTAATTTGAAATATTCCCCACGGAACGGCACGATGCGCACGTCCAAAGGTTCTCTCTGCGTCATCTGCGCCACTTTATCTGAGTAAAGTCCTGCACAGTTGATCACTAATTTTGCTTCGTAAACCGACTTCGCTGTTTCCACGATGGAAAAAGTCAAACCTTTCTTGATATCAATGACTTGTTCGCCCAGGTGCATTTCGCAACCCTTGATTTGGGTTCCTACGGCTAATTTTGCAGCCATGGCACGGTAATCCACGATGCCTGTTTGGGGAACAAACATCCCCTCTACCCCTGTCACGTGCGGCTCGTATTCCCGCATTTCGGATAAGCTCAATTTTTTCAATCCATCTAGGCCATTTTGCTGACCTCTTAGGTATAAATCATTTAACTGAACCCGCTGATCGTTCGTGGAAGCCACCACAATTTTTCCCGTCAACTCAAATGGAATATTTTCTTGTGTGCAATATTCAATCAATTGATGGTAGCCTTCGATGCAATTTTTTGCCTTCAAAGAGCCTGGTTTATAGTATAATCCCGAGTGGATTACGCCGGAGTTATTGCCTGTTTGGTGCATCGAAACCATGCTTTCCTTCTCAAACAAAGCGATATTAAGTTCTGGGCGTGCTTCTAATAAACGATGAGCTGTCGCCAGGCCGACGATGCCGCCGCCTACTATGATTACGTCTAATGCCATAAATTGAAAATTGAATAACAAATATACGGCGAAACGATGGTAAAAAGAATTATTCGTAGCTTTGAAGTATGAACCCGCGGATCGAGCAACTTTATCAGATTTCCAAAGCCCCTACACGGACCATTTTAGGTTTGATGTCGGGCACATCCTTGGATGGTTTGGATTTGGCTTTGGTTCGATTTACTGGTTTTGGGTTGGACACCTCGTACGAGATTTTGCATTACGACACCCGCCCCTATCCGGCAGATTTTAAGGAGTCGATTCGTTCGGTTTTTGCCAAAGAAAACATTCATTTTCCCACCCTTTCGACGCTTAACGCGCAAATTGGACGTTTGCACGCTTCGCTCATTTTAGAAGTTTTAGCCTCCTGGGGTATTCAACCTTCCGAGGTAGACGCGATTGCCTCTCATGGCCAAACCGTCATGCACCGCCCCGACAGAACTGGGCAATTACCGCATTCCACTTTGCAAATAGGCGACGGTGATCATATCGCCCAATTAACAGGCATCATTACTCTTTCCGACTTCCGCCAAAAACATGTGGCAGCCGGTGGCGAAGGGGCGCCTTTGGCGATGTTTGGCGATTATTTTCTGTTCTCTCAAAAAGGGGAAGACCGCATACTGTTAAACATAGGTGGCATCGGAAACTTCACCTATTTACCGGCTTCAGGAGATCCAGCTGGGATTTTAGTAACAGACACTGGCCCCGGAAATACCTTGATCGACGCTGCCGTCCGCCGCTATTTCAATAAAGCCTACGACGAAGATGGCGCCATCGCCCTCTCCGGAAAAATCGACGCAGGAATTTTAGCAGAACTGATGAGCCTGAGCTTTTTCAAGGATCAATTCCCTAAAAGCACTGGCCCCGAATATTTTAATTTAGACCTCATTAACGCTTCCATTAGCCCGGATGATTTAGTCACGACATTAACCGAATTCACCGCCCAAAGCATCGCCCTCGCCATGAAAACCTACATTCCTTCTGACATAGAAGGCACGGTTTACGTCAGTGGTGGCGGTAGCAAAAACCCGGTGATCATGGCCCGTTTAGCCGAGCTTCTTCCTTTCCGCGTTTGCGAGAGTGATGAATTAGGTATGCCCTCTGCAGCGAAAGAAGCTGTTTTATTTGCTTTATTAGCGAATGAGACCTTAGCTGATTCGCCTGGTGCGGAGAGGTTAGGGGATTCGCCGTGGGTGAGTTTAGGTAAGATTTCATTGTAGGCTTAGATAATAGATTGTAGAGTAGAGAGTATAGATTAGAGCATAGAGCATAAAGCACAAAGAATAAAGTTGGAATCGCCTATGGCGATGAGTATAGTGAAAAATCCTCCGGACTCATTTCCTCCGGACTGATTACTGGATACTGATTACTGATTACTACGCCGCCACGCGGCGCAAAACATGAAATACAAATTTACCGATTCCATCCTTTTTGAGGATGCTGACTTTATCGTCATCAATAAACCATCTGGCATTTCGACGCTGGATGAGCGGAAAGATGATTTAGCGCCGGCGATCTTGCGTTTAGCGAAGGAATATTCGTCGGATGCACAGGTGGGACACCGTTTGGACAAAGAAACATCAGGTGCTTTAGTAATCGCCAAAAATCCGGAGGCCTACCGACATATTTCCATGCAATTCGAACACCGGGAGACGGCGAAACGCTATCACGCGGTGGTAGAGGGAATGCAGGACTGGGATGGATTTCTAGTGAACCTTCCGATTCTTCCCTTGAAAGATGGAAAAGTGGTGATTGATCGGGCCAAAGGAAAGCACGCCGAAACCTGGTTTCGCACATTGAAAGTATTCCGGGGCTATACTTTGGTCGAATGTATGCCTATTACAGGGCGCATGCACCAAATCCGTATTCACTTAACTTGCCTAAAAGCGCCCATCGTTTGTGATGGTATGTATGGCGGCAAAGAGGTCTTTTTGTCCGATTTAAAACGCAATTTTCATCTCAAAAAACAGACCGAAGAACTTCCTGTGATGCGGCGCGTAGCCCTTCATGCCCATAGTTTATCGTTCAAGCTGATGAATGGCGACCCGATCACGGTGGAGGCACCGTATCCAAAAGATTTCAATGTGCTGGTTAAGACTTTGGAGAAGTATTCGTAATTTTACAACCCTGGCTCCGTAGTTCAATGGATAGAATGTAGGTTTCCGGTACCTAATATGAAGGTTCGATTCCTTCCGGGGCCACACCGGTAATTAAAAAGGCTTCCTGTTATCAGGAAGCCTTTTATATGCAAAACTTATTCTATTGGCCGACTGCCCTATTCTCTTTTCCTTTTCTTTGAGTCAAATCATCGCCTAGTTCTTCCCTTGCTTTTTCGGCTAATAGCTTTAATTCAGCTACGATTTTTGGATATAAGGATTGAACATCATATCGCTCGCCTGGATCTCTTCGTAAATCATATAATGCCTCAGGGAATGGGAAGTCCTCTTGGAGTTTTCCTGGAAACCCATCTTGGCCTGGCATAAACCCTTCATGAGTTCTTCCTGGATGTGCTAGAACTAATTTCCACTGACCTTTTCTGACAGCTTCTAGATTGTTTTTTCGGTAATAGTATAAAAATTCTTTTCGAGGTTCGGCTTTATCATCGCCTTGTAAAAGAGGAATTACATTGACTCCATCAATTTTTTTACTGGGTAATTTGGAATTAGTGATGGCACAAATGGTGGGCAAAAGATCGATGTTAGAGGCTAGGCCATTGTTGACTTTTCCGCCTTGAATGTGACCTTTCCATTGGGCGATAAAGGGAACTCTTTGGCCGCCTTCGAATGAACTACCTTTTGCTTCTCTTAAACCACCGGTTGATCCAGCATGGTTGCCAAAATTCTGCCATGGTCCATTATCTGATGTGAAAATCACCAGTGTATTATTGTCGATTTTCAAGCGCTTGAGTGTATTCAGAATTTCCCCCACAGACCAGTCCATTTCCATCATAACATCACCATAAAGCCCTTGCTTACTCTTTCCTTTAAATGCTGCTGAGGCATTGATGGGCACATGTGGCATGGGATGAGGCATGTAAACGAAGAAGGGTTTTGCCTTGTTTTTTTCAATGAATTTAATGGATTCTTGAGTCAATATGTTGATCAGTTGTGCTTGATCATCCAAGGTTTTGATAAACCTTTCTGGTTTAGAACCTCGAATAAGGGGGAGTTCCGGAAAATCCTTTCTTTGATTTATGGCGTTTCTGGTACCATCAAAATGTACGGGCCACATATCATTCGAATAAGGTATGCCCACATACTCATCAAATCCATGTTGGGTGGGCAAAAATCGTTCAGAATCCCCTAAATGCCATTTGCCAAAAATACCAGTCGCATACCCATTTGCTTTTAAAATCTCCGCAATAGTCTCTTCCTCTTTGCTAATTCCAATGGGGGAATTGGGGAAAAGGGCTCCAGAAATACCTATTCGATTCGGATAGCAACCTGTCAGAAGGCCGGCCCTTGACGCGCTACATACGGCCTGTGCGGACAGGAAATTAGTGAGCCTAATTCCATTCTTTGCCATTTGGTCCAAATTAGGCGTTTGGTATTGACTCGCACCGTAGCTACTTAAATCCCCATAACCTAAATCATCCATTAAGATGACGATGATGTTTGGCTTTTTTTGGGCAAAAATTTGCGAGCTGGCAAAGGCCAACAAACAAACAAGGAGGAGATATTTTTTCATAGGTTTAGTATTCATTCGCTGCGCACACGTAATTTTTCATTGAATATACACAACCCCTGGAAAATTCCAAAATATCAATTAGCTCTAATTATACTAAGTAATCAATGCTAAGAAATGAGTTTCATTTAAGATATTAGAAAAAAAATACCGTTAAATAAATAATTTATTATTTTTTGTAAAACAACACCACCTTGCATCAAACCATTATAATTAATTAAACTTAAATTTTAATACTATGTTCTGTAGAAATTGTAATAATGAAGTAAGTGAAAACAGTGTCGCATGTGTCAAATGCGGATGTAACCCATTATCAGAAACTAATTTCTGTCATAATTGTGGTAGCGATACAAATGAAAAACAAGTGATTTGTATTAAATGTGGAGTTAGTTTAGACAAAAAAGCAATAAAATCAACATTCAAAACTGCAACATCAGCTTCAAGTGAATATGATGGTTTTTATGCCAGTTCTGACGAAAAAATACTTTTAGGTGTTTGTGGAGGTATTGCACATAAATATGGCATTCAAATTGGGGTGGTAAGATTAGCCTTTTTTATTGCAGGATTCTTTATTATTGGATGGATTTATATTGGCGGATTTTTTATTCCAAAACTTCCAACAAAGGGGGTTGTATTATAAATTTCAATTAATCTGAAATAATTAACAAAAGAGGATTCCATAGAAGTGGAATCCTCTTTTGTTTTCAACTGCCACATTTACTAAGCTAATCAATTAAAACCAGCTGGTGGCGCCATCCTTTAAGTTTTAGCGTTGGGCGCCCATTTCGAACCGATGGTTTCACGATTTCGCCGTCTAATACCCAGCGTTTGTAGGTTGCTGTTTTAGGACTAAAATATATCGTCCATGGCTTTTTTTGCTGCAAAATATAGGTGCTTTTTTTCGAAGCACGCTCATAAGAAATCGACAAAGAGTTATCCCCTATTTCCACGTTCTTGATAGATCCTGAACGTAACGCATCTGGCCAGGACGGCTGTAGATCAATCTCTTTTTTATAGGCCAAAGGTTGAATACCGAAAAACTGCTGTATCACCGGTACCTCAAACGCATAACTATTCCAGGCCTGGGTCATCATCCCATAATCAGGGGAAACTTCATAGATAGATCCGGGCAAAGCAAAAGAAAAAGTGCGCAACATGCGTTGGACTAAATCGTACGCCTGATTAGGATGTCCATAATTATTCTCAGAAATTGCTTGCACACCCGTGGGTAAAGTCATCACGGTTCCGGTGTAGGTGAATTCAGATTTTCCTACTTTGGCCGCATAAGACTCCGCCTTATCTGAATTAGCGGAACGATCGATCCCGGTCACATACATCCCAAATTTATTGCGAAATTTTTCTGCGGTTTTCAGGGCCGCCTTTGCCTTTTCTGAATCTGCTAAACCGGTCTCCATGGGCGTATTCACCACCCAATTATGGTGTAGCACAAAGCCTCGTTTCGAGGTATCTGGATTCGCTGTAATTTGCTTTTGCAATACCTGCAATTCCTCCACGGCCCAGTCATTTTTCAAACCACGAGCTCTTTCAATGGCATCCTGCGTTAAGCGCAATGCCTGAGCTTTTGTCCCTAAAAAGTCTGCATAGGAATTAGAAGAGGGTACCCAGAAATCACGGTTGATTTTTAATCGAATGGCTTCATAATTCGCCAAATACTGACGCGCTAAATCCGCACGGTCTAATTGCTCAGCCATCTTAGAGGCGTCTAAATAGGCTTTGGCAGAATAGGCCGCCACGTCGATCATCTCTGAATCCAAACCGTGTATTTCCATCATTCCATTTCCGTCCGGAATCAGATTATGATCCTTGTCCTGTTGCATCAACCAAGCTAAGCCTTTTTCTACCAGAGGAAAATACTGGGCTAAAAAAGCGCGATCCCCGGTCCAAGAATAGACCTTGTAGATTAAAGACGCAAACTGAGGTGTTTCATTGACATTCCCTGGATTATAAACAGATCCATTTGTGCTGACTTCGTGCACGATGCGGCCATTCCCATTCGTTTTTTCTGAAATTTTCGCGATTAAATCAATCGTACTATAGGCCAAATCCTTACGTCCAGAAGATATCAAACCTTGTAAGGAATAAGTCATATCTCCTCCAAAAAACCAAGGATAATCCGGCATGCCCGCCGTGATTCCGCGACCGATTCCATCCACATCATTGATTAACCAATCCGCATTATATTTTAACCAGTGCATCGCTTGCGTTAAATTGGCATCCGAAATTTGGATGTCAGATTGAGCAGCTATTTTTTGAAAACGACGCTTTTTAGCTAGGGCTAAAGTGGGGCCATTTTCTACTACTTCTGAAAATAAGGCCAAGGCTTCGGACTCCGAAAAAATGGAACCTGCTACCACAAAAGGAAACGAAATGCTTCCATTAGCAGGAATCTCCAGCGAATAGGTTGATTTCGAGATAGCAACATTGGGCTTTTCTGGAAGACGAGGCAATGCCTCGGACTTAGCAGGCAAATTACTCCCCACCACGGCAAACCACGTATTTGCTGAATCACGCAGCACCGTTTTGCCCTCCTTAAATTGAGCAAAATCCTTCGAATCTAGCATCCCGGTCCTTTCCCCTATCCAAACGGGTCGCAGGTTAGAACGCGTACGAATCGAAAATTGTATGGATTTTTTGACTGACGTTTTATTCGTAAAAACATATTCTACATAGACCGCCTTCTTCCCATCGGGAACAAATTGAAACCTGCTTACTTGGATTTCTGATCCCGCGTATTCGTGCTGATTTGCGAACGGATAATTGATGAAGGAAGATGCTTTATCCAGCTGAACAACTTTTTCACCGTCAGCATAGGAGGCTTCGAAACCGTCTACTAATTTAATGGGGTGTGCCCAAATCCCGCCCATCTCATCCTTCACATGCCACCCTAAGGGAGGAAATGTTCCGTCTTGGTGGCCTACGAGATATAATTTATCGCCCGCCGTAACGAAGGGAGTGGATAAATACGCAGCTTGCCCATGAATGGATTCCGATGACCGAATGTAGTCGGACACCTTTCTTTGGGCAAATAGACTGCCACTGATCAGTAATAAAAAAAGAAGTCTCATAGAAGATGAAATTAATCAAATTCTATGAGACCTCGGTCAAATACTTCTTAAACTCCTAAACTCCAGCCTTCGCGGTACGAACGCTTTACGAATTGGTTGGCGGCATCGAAATTCGTTACGCGCATATTTTCATTATCCCACAATAATTTCGTGTTCGATCCTGGATAGTGATTTCCTTTTCCAGTAGTGCGAGGGAAAGGCATATCGGCTACACGAATCGCAAGATTAGCCATCAAGATTGCTTCCGTTAATGGTCCAGCCATTTCAAATGATGAACTCATTTGTTTATTTCCGTAACCAGCAATCGCACCTTCTACCCACTGCGCATAGTGACCATCTGCACTGCCCGGTACGCGCTCTAACTTTTGCTTCACCTTCACTTCTTGATTTCTAGAAAGAGGTAATAAACGTGGATTAGCCGCGTATTCGCTGGCCATCATTTTGCCTTTAGTTCCGATGAACAAGATGCCAGAGTTTCCGTCGCCAAACATTTCGTCCGGTCCTAACTCTTCTGGACGCTCTGGTTTGATACCACCGTCCATCCAGTGCATGGTGACAGCACCTTTCGTTTTAGCTGTTTTCGGGAATGTCAACGTCGCGTGACTTGATGGAGGGCAACTGTCTGGGAAGACGCCTCTTTGGCCAAATGCGGTAAATACACTTCCTACGCTTGCTTGTACATCGGAGGCATATTTTAATCCCAAAACGCGGAAAGGCGCTTCCATTAAATGGCAACCTAAATCGCCTAATGCGCCCGTGCCATAATCCCACCAGCCTCTCCAAGAGCCTGGAATCAAATTATCTACATAATCCTTCGAAGGAGCGGTTCCTAACCATAAATCCCAGTCTAAACCAGCTGGAACCGGAGGTTTCGCTGATGACCAAGGAATCCCTTGTGGCCAGATGGGTCTGTTGGTCCAAATTTGGACCGTATGAACATCCCCTATAATTCCGGCATCATACCATTCAACTAATTGTCTAACACCGTCACCAGAGGACCCTTGATTTCCCATCTGAGTCACCACTTTGTATTTATCAGCCGCCGCCGTTAACATGCGCGCCTCATAAATATCGTGAGTCATCGGTTTTTGAACGTACACGTGCTTGCCTAATTGCATGGCAGCCATCGCCTGAACGGCGTGGTTATGATCGGGTGTAGAAACAGACACAGCATCGAAATTTTTCGATTCGACATCCATCATTTTACGCCAATCTTTGTAGTATTTCGCCTTCGGATAAGCGGCTACAGAGTCCTTAGCTTGTCGATCATCTACGTCGCATAGAAAAGCAATTTCGGCTTTTCCACTTTCATAGAATTTTTTCAAATCCGACTTACCCTTTCCTCCTACTCCTATACCCGCCACTACCAATTTGTCGCTAGGGGCTAAAAATCCTTTTCCGCCCAAAACGTGGCGAGGAACAATAAAAAAACTAGATACTAAGGCGCTTTTTTCTAAAAAGCCACGTCTGGAGATGCTCATGATTCAATAGTTTTATAGGTTTATGTTTCTAAATTAGAAATAAATAAAATTATAAACTACTATAAATCAGTCAATTCAGAAATTTCCCTGGATGCGCTTCCTCGTGCTTCGTATGATCTTGGTAAAATTGCGCGATACGCAATAAAGTGCCTTCATCATATAATTTCCCTACAAAGGAAATTCCCGTAGGTAAACTGTTTTTCGCATCAAATCCCGTAGGAACGCAAACGACCGGATGACCCGTCAGATTCGTGATCGCAGATTGATTACCCCCGCCGCGAGAAGGACAAATAATCGCATCGTATTGTGACACGACTTTGTTTACTTCCTGCATCAAAAGGTAGCGGTGACGTTGAGCGTTAATATATTCCACGGCCGGAACGAAACGAGCCGTTCTGAATTGATTCGGCCAGTCGTATTTGGTTTGGCGGGTGAGTTGATCGTCAATATTTTTACGCGTCATCTCGTCGAATTGTGCCGCACATTCCGCCCCGATTACCACATCCATGATGTTTACTTTGTAGACGTTTTCATCTGGAAAATCGACTGGAATTAATTCCACACCTTGTTTCTTTAATTCCGCTAATACCTTCCATTCGCTGCGGGTGGTATCTTTTATTTTGTCAAAATAATTTTTCGCATAGGCGATTTTCATGCCTTTCACCGGTCGATTTGCCTGGTAATTAAAGGGCATGTTGACGGCTGCCAAATCCTTTCCATCCGTTCCGTGCAGGTAATTAAAAACGATAGCCGCATCGTTTGCGGAACGGCATATAGGTCCCACTTTATCTAAGGAATAACTCAATGCCATCGCTCCTGAGCGAGAAATACTCCCGAAAGTAGGTCGCAATCCGGTCGCACCACAAGTGGTGGCTGGCGAAACAATACTACCCCAAGTCTCCGTTCCAATCGCGAAAGGGACTAAACCGGCCACAGTCGCAGACGCAGAACCTGCCGAAGAACCAGATGATCCATAAGTTAAATTCCACGGATTTTTCGTTCGTCCTCCGTACCAATAATCGCCCATGGCTAAAGCGCCTAGCGTGAATTTGGCGACTAAAACGGCGCCTGATTCTTTCAATTTTGCATATACGTAGGCATCTTCATCGATGACCTGATCTTTGTATGGAGCAGCGCCCCAAGTCGTTTTCGTCCCTTTTACGGCAAACAAATCCTTCAAACCGTAGGGAATTCCGTGTAGTAAACCACGGTATTTTCCTGCGCCGATTTCCTGATCTGCTTGACGCGCTTGTGCTAAGGCTAGGTCCTCTTGAAGGCTAATCACACATTGCAAAGTTTCACCGTGCTTTTTGATTCGTTCAATGAAAAACTTTGTTAACTCAACTGACGTGACTTGTTTTGTCTTTATGAGATGCGCTAGTTGATCGATGGAATAGAAAGCTAGGTCATTGCGGTTTTTCGGCAGAGTCACGCGAACCGCCGGCCACACCACCGCACGTTGCGTTTGATCAAATTTCATCCCCGGGAGTTTGGGGTTTTGCCAAAGACTCAAAGGCACATTATTATTCAACGATAAAGCATGCATCGCCTTGTAATTCGCTAGATTATCTACCACGTCCGAATACAGGGTGTCTAATTCCTGAGTAGTGAACGTCAAATCAAATAAGTTAGCTGCGCCGGAAAGATCAGACTTAGTCTGTGCCTGTGCGAAAAGTGGGCTAACGAAGAGCAGCAAAAAGGCGATTTTTTTCATGTTACTGTACAACTAGTTTGGCTCGAATATTGTTTATTTGGATGAAATATACGCCTTTTACCAGGTTTTGGGTGGTAAAACTGTGGGTGTTTTTGCCGCTGATTTGCATCAGGTTTTTTTGTAAAATTTCGCGGCCTGCACTGTCTACAAAGTGTAATACCGTTTCGCCTGTTTGCTCAGCCACCCATTCAACCTTCACATATTCTTGAGCAGGATTTGGATACACCTGTAAAGCAAGTGATTCCGACTCCACGCCTAAAATATTAAAATCAGGAATGGCCCAAGGCACTAATTTTAAATCAGACGTGTTCCATGCCACATTGGTCAGTAGGTGGAATTCGCCAGGGAGTAAATTCATTTTGGCCTCCGCATTATTCACCTCAAATGATTTACCGCTGAAATAATCATACCAAAGACCAGTTTTAGGGAAAGTCGCAGAGATTGCCTGGGAGGTAATATCTGGATTCGCAATGACCAACAGGTAATCAGATCCCTTCGTGAGTAAATTCCGTTTAACAGCACCGATGGCTCCCACGGTAAAATCCGTCGAAGTAAATATCGGTTTAGAGGTCTTCAAAGCCCCTAGTTGCTGATACACTTTCAGTAATTTCGAGCGCTCTGAATCTAGCGCATAAGTCCATTTTAGTGGTTTAGCACCCGTGCGACCATTTTCATTAATCGTCACATCGTAGCCTAATTCGCCAAATTGCCAGATCATCTTAGGTCCTGGAATCGTGAAGAAAGTGGCCGCCGCCATCTTCATTCTTTCTAGCCTTTCCTGTGCCGTAAACGTCTTTTTACCTCCGTTCGCGACCTCCACCATCAGGCGTTCTTCGTCGTGGGATTCGATGTAATTCACGACACTTGGATTTGTAAACATACGCATTTTATACGATGCCTGACTGAAATCTTGGGTATATCCCTGTGCAATTTTGGCCATATCAAATTTGCTATTTCCCCACAAAAGCATTCCATAATTCCCTAATTCATTCTCCTCATTATTCGCCGCAAAATGTTCTAAAATGACATAGGCAGACGCATCGTAGGAACGAATTTTATCATAGATTCTTTTCCAAATCTTCACGCGGGACGCGTCGTATTGCCCCCACTGACTTACATTAGTACCGGAGGGGGTTTGGGTGAAACCTTTGGACAAATCGAAGCGATAGCCATCAATTTTATATTCTTCTAACCAAAACTTCGTCACCGCATCCACGAGCCATTGCGTGTGCAAACTCTCGTGATTAAAATCAAAAAAGACACTGTAGGGGTGCGTCGCAGTTGGATTAAAAAACGGACTCGTCGCCGTAGGTTTAGCACCATCCCAATACATTTTCACGTAGGGATTCTCATAATCCGCCTGGTTCAACACGATGTCCATAATGACCGCAATCCCATTTTCGTGGCATTTGTCAATCAAATACTTCAAGTCATTTTTCGTCCCATAGGCCTTGTCCGGAGCCGTATAAAAAATGGGATTATAGCCCCAAGAATCGTTACCCGAGAACTCCGCCACCGGCATCAATTCCAGCGCATTAATTCCTAATTTTTTCAAATAGCCCAGCGAATCTGCCACCGTTTTATAGCGACGATCTGCCACAAAATCACGCACTAATAACTCATATACGTGCAAATTCGATGAAGCCGGACGCGTAAAGCTTGTTGTCTTCCACACATAAGGCGTCGCTCCTGATTCAAAAACGGACACGATTCCTTTTGCTTCGGTTGGATACTTTTTCAGCGATGGATAGGTTGTTGCCGAAATATAGGAGTCATTCGAAGGATCTAAAATCTTCTCCGTTAACGGATCCGCCACCGCTAATTTCCCGTCCACCCAATATTGATAGGCCACTTCTTTGCCAGCCTCTTGAACCCCTAAATCAATCCAATAGCGTAAGCCATCCGCCGTGCGTTTCATTAGATACGCGGGCAAAGCCGACCAGTTAGAAAACTCGCCGATGGCATAGACAAAAGAAGTCGAAGGCGCATAGAAACAAAGCACCACCTTGTTTCCCACATAATTAACGCCATCCTTAATTCCGGCAGGCAGCGCTTCCGTCACCACGAGAGGTTTGGTTAAAATGCGCACTGAATCTTTTATACTGGAAGTTCCTGAAGTTCCCTCTAAAATCAGGGTGTGCAACTTACCTTTTTCGGTTCCTAATGCGTACGTATAATTGATGGAATCGGACGACGACGCAGAAGCCAGCACTGTTCCGGCCGATTTCAAACTAATCGATGAAGTCGAGGAAAATTTCGCACGGACGTTCACTGATGTTCCCGCCTCCGCTAAGGTAAAGGACTCTGTAGGTGATAGCCACTTTAAGGCATACGAACCCGTGTAAAGTTTCAGAATAAAATCTTCCGTCTGTGCTTTCCCGTCTCCACTTTTTAAAAGCAAGCCTAACTTCACAATCGGATTTGCAGCTGGTACACTAAAATAGGAACGCGGAGTTAATTTAATCGACCACTTATCATTACCTAAGGAGGTCATTTTTCCTTTTTCAAAAGGAACGCTGAAGTTGGTTTGACCAGCAGGCTGGTATTTAAAGGCATCTCCTGGATCCGCATCTCCGGCACCGGACCATAGAAAGACGTCGCTTGTTTTGCCTAATAGACCGGAAGCCCGCGAATCTTTTGCGAGCTTCAAATCAAAAATTAAGGTAATCTCTTTATCTCCCGTGGGGAAAATTTCCTCTGTTGTTACTTGCGCAAAAGCAGAGAAAGAGAAAAGTAGGACGAATAAGATCCTCATCGGATTTCAAAGATTTGAGCCGATTTACCTGGCACGCTCAGTGTTTTAGAGAAAACTACATCCGTAGATTCCATCACATTGTGTGCCTTCGCCCCAGCCGGCAAAATTTCTTCGTAATGACTTAAATCGATGGCGCGTGCATCGGTATTTTTGTTCAGTACCACCATGACTTTGGCCTTATCCGTATAACGGAAATAGACGTAAACGCCGTTTCCTTCTCCGGAATTCTCTGGTCCAAAATGCACTAATTTTCCCTTGTGAATCGCCTCAGAGCCTTTTCTCCAGTTCAACATCTTCTTAAAGAAATCCTGTGTCGCCTTCTCATCTGCCGTCATATTCGCACCCGTAAAGGCATTCTTAACATCGCCAGCCCAGCCACCTGGGAAGTCACCGCGAATCTCGCCATGCTCATTTGATTTAGGGTTAGACATCAAAATTTCTGTGCCGTAGAACACCTGCGGAATTCCACGCGTCGTGAAAATATACGTCATCGCCATGCGCAAAAGTGCTTGGTCATGCTTCATCTGTGTGTAGACGCGGGACATATCATGGTTATCCATAAATACGACCAAATTATCTGGATTTGCATAGACTAGATCGTTCGAAATGGCACTGTAGATTTTGTTCAAACCTTTGCCCCAGTCCTTATCATTTTCATTCATCGCTTCCGAAATCGCATTCTGTAATGGAAAGTCCATCAAAGCCGGTAATGACGATTTATAGCCATCGCGGTTCACTTTTCCACGCTGCCAGTACGAGGTGATGATCGGATTAGATGACCATTCCTCGCCTACCAAATTCAAATTTGGGTATTCATGTAGAACCGCATCCGACCACATAGTCGCGAATTCCTTCGTCGAATACGGGTAGGTATCGATGCGAAGTCCTCCTAAATGCGCATACTCAATCCACCAAATCGTGTTTTGGATAATGTATTGCTGCATGAACGGATTTTTCTGATTCAAATCCGGCATAGCTGGCACGAACCAACCTTCCGTCTGTAATTTCGCATCGTATTTCGATACATGTGGATCCTGAACCGTCTCGCGGCGGTGTGTTGTCGATGTGAATTTTCCACCAAAATTAATCCAATCCTTGAACGGCTTATCTTCCATCCACCAATGGCCATTTCCGCCATGATTTAAGATAATATCTTTGATCAAATACATGCCATTCGCCTCCATCTTCATCCCTAATTCGCGGTATTCTTCATTCGTCCCAAAACGACGGTCAATCTTATAATGATCCGTTATTCCATACCCGTGATAACTTTCTAGCGTTTGGTCATTTTCTACCACCGGCATATTCCAGATAGCCGTAAAACCCATATTTTTTATATAATCCAAATGGTCAATAATTCCTTTCAAATCCCCACCGTGGCGATCATACAGCGCAGCCCGATTCAAGGACATATCGCGCATTCCTGCGAATTTATCGTTCGCCGGATTGCCATTTGCAAAGCGATCTGGGGTAATTAAATAGATGACATCTTTCGTAGAATAAGACGAACGATTCGCTGAATTTCTCGCCCGAGCCTCCAAGGAATAATTTACCGTATAAATCACGGCGCCATTCTTTTTAATCACCAAAGGATACGTTCCCGCCTGAGCTCCCGCCTCCACAATCAAGTCGACAAATAAGTAATTCGGGCTATCGCCATTCGTTACTTTTTTCACGGTCAAACCTTGCTTCGAAGACGTCACAACGCCTCCGCTAAGGTCTTTACCTTTAATCAATAATTGTAAATTCGGGTTCTTCATCCCTACCCACCAATTCAGCGGTTCCACGCGTAAGTCTTGAGAAATGAGGGAGAAAGAGGCGCAAAAAAGGAGGCCTAGAAAAAGGACTTTTTTCATAAAATAAATTAATAGTGAATGATTGAAGGGCAGTATTATTGCTTATACGAAAATAGGCAAAAATAGCGATACGGCGGAGCATTCACGGAAGAATCCTATATTATCGATGTACCGATAAGTAAAACATTTCCGATAAATTTGGTATTATTCATCAAATTGGAGATATTTGCTAGGAAAATGAGCCTCAATGGCCCAAACGACTAATTATTCAAATAATACAAATATAAATTACCTCTTTTATGTGTGGAATCGTAGCGTACATCGGAAATCAGGCAGCTTATCCCATTATTTTAAAGGGCCTAAAGCGCTTGGAATACCGTGGATATGATAGTTCTGGTATTGCTTTATTTGGCGATATGGTGAACACATTTAAGAAAAAAGGCCGCGTGGTCGAGCTAGAGGCTTGGGATGAGGAAATCATTTCTACCGCTACGGTCGGAATCGGTCATACCCGTTGGGCAACCCACGGGGAGCCGTCAGATGCGAATGCGCATCCGCATAGCTCGAATAGTGGTCGTTTGACTTTGGTACATAATGGAATCATCGAAAATTACGGTTCTTTAAAGCAGGAGTTAATTCAGAAAGGCTATACGTTTCAAAGCCAAACTGACACGGAGGTTTTAGTGAATTTCATCGAAGACATCCAAATCAACAACAATTCTTCCCTGGAAGAGGCAATGCGTATCGCATTGAAACGCGTGGTGGGCGCTTATGTGATTATCGTGATGGAAGAAGGTTTTCCTAACCGTTTGATTGCCGCTCGTAAAGGGTCTCCTCTCGTGATTGGCGTAGGCGATGGCGAGCATTTTTTGGCCTCTGACGCCTCCCCTATCATCGAATACACGAAGAAAGTTATTTACGTAAACGACTACGAATTAGCGATCATTTTTCCAGATGAGATCATCTTGAAGAACTTAGGTAACGAAAACATTACACCGTATATACAACAATTAGACATGGAATTAGCCCAAATCGAAAAGGGCGGTTTCGACCATTTCATGTTGAAAGAAATTTTTGACCAACCCGGCAGTTTAACGGATTGTTTACGTGGACGTTTGGACATGGAAAACCTGACTTTAACGCTGGCTGGTGTGGAAGAGCACATGTCCGTTTTCTCTCAAGCAAAACGCATCATTATCGTGGCTTGCGGAACGAGCTGGCACGCCGGTTTAGTCGCGGAATACATGATCGAGACCCTTTGCCGCATTCCGGTGGAGGTAGAATACGCGTCTGAATTCCGTTACAGAAATCCAGTCGTGGGCGAAGGCGATGTATTGATTGCTATTTCCCAAAGTGGGGAGACAGCCGACACCCTAGTCGCTATCGAAAAAGCGAAAGAAGCAGGTGCCTTTATTTTTGGGGTTGTGAACGCGGTAGGATCATCCATTGCCCGTTTATCTCACTCCGGCGCTTACACACACGCAGGACCCGAAATCGGTGTCGCAAGTACCAAAGCCTTCACCGCACAATTAACGGTTTTAGCGATGATGGCCATCAAAATTGGCCGCGAGAAGAAGACGGTTACCGAAGCAGAATACAACCGCTATTTAGCCGAACTAGCTTTAATCCCGGAAAAGGTAAAAGCCGTTTTAGAAACACACGAATCCATCAAAGAAGTAGCGAAGCACTACGCAGACGCACGTGACTTCTTATTCTTAGGTCGCGGATACAATTTCCCGGTAGCCTTAGAAGGCGCCTTGAAACTTAAAGAGATTTCCTACATCCATGCGGAAGGTTACCCAGCGGCAGAAATGAAGCACGGTCCTATCGCCTTAGTAGACGAAAACTTACCGGTTTTATTCATCGCAACAAAGGATGCCTACTACGAAAAAATCGTTTCGAACATCCAAGAGATCAAAGCCCGTAAAGGCATGGTAATCGCGGTCATCTCAGAAGGCGACACCCAAATCCGCGACATGGCTGATCACGTGATGGTGGTTCCAGAAGTGGACGAATTATTAGCGCCACTTGTTTCGGTGATTCCTACGCAGATTCTTTCTTACTACATCGGGGTCATGAGGGGGCTGGATGTGGATAAGCCGAGGAATCTGGCTAAGAGTGTGACGGTGGAATAAAAGAAACAGGTCATTTTTCTTACCCCTACATCTTACTAGTAAAGTTCAATATAACAATAGAATCAACGTCTTTTTGGGAATCTAACTATAAGGATTCACAAGTTGATTTATTCGAAAAAATTAGAGGTTATAAAGAAGATATTCTTACCCCTATCGGTTATCGAAAAATCTCAAAAATCTTAAATGATGAAGGAGTTCTTACTCCTGAAGGTCACCCCTTTTCTCCTCCACACGTTTTTGGTATATATAAAAAGGGTAAAGTAAGGATGGAGAGAGTAAATCGAAAAGATATCATTATCGTTTCTCAACCAATTGTGGAGGTATTCAAGACAATCAAATCAATGTTTGAATCCTACAACAGAGAATAATTTCAAAATTTTTCTAATTTTTTAACGTTTCCCACACTTCTTGATACTTATATACAGAACTGGTATCCAACATAGGGTAAAATACCAACCACCCACGAGGGTTCAAATGAATAGTTAATGGGTTAGAAGTCGGATTGTAATCTGTATGGTTGAAATAACACTAAACAATAACGGATGAGGTTTCTCCGATAGTTCTGAAAATTGTTCTACTATAAAACAAATATGGGTGTATTACGAACTGGTTTGTTGAAATGTAGGGTTAAACATAAAAAATGGGTAAAACCTTAAAGGGGATTACTATATCTAATTAACAAATATGAAAATGAATACAACTGAAAAAGAATGGATACTTAATAATATGAAAGAAGTAGTATCCGAATTGAGAACAAAATCAGAACTGATAAAGAACTTCTCTCAAGAATTAGAAGAATTCAGAATAAGACAAGATAGAGTTGGGTACAATACCAAATTCAATGAATTACTAAAAAAAGAAGAGGAAAAAACAAATGGAAGAAAGAATAAGTAAACAAGAGTTAATGAAGATGTATAAGGTCAATAGAAGTACCATAGAAGAGTGGAGGAGGAGGTTTGGGTTACCAATGATAGAAATATCATCTCACAAAAAATACATCAGGAGAGAGGATTTAATGAGGTGGGAAAATCAGATGAAAGATGGGTTGTGTGAAGTGAGTTTAACTCCGACTAGTGTGTAAGAATTGAATTAGATACACTCCCGAAAATACACTCCACATAAGTATCCTATCAGTATTTCAAAAAACCTTTCTTTGTTTGAAGGAAAAGAGAAAGGTGGAACCGAGAGAATCCACCTTTTCTACAACCTTAACCACTAATAGATGGAAATTTAGGTAGTTTAAATTCAAAACCCGAATCTGGATACGAGATTATCAATAAACTGATAATTTTACCTTACTTGATGGAATTCTCAAAAATTAGATTACAGATTGTTCTGTATTTTAAAGGATTGTTTAATCAAACTAAAAGGCACTATCCCATTAACTGTGTAAGTAAAAAATAAAGGGTTCGGATTTTCATTTAAATTCGGACCCTTTTTTCAAATATAGCCAAAAACTGGTTAATAATAATTCCCCAATTATGAATTGGCATACT